>NZ_JAOQKF010000006.1:48740-185875 GCF_025567565.1 Muriventricola aceti
CCCCCGCCTCATCGCAGCCACAAACCAGCCCGTATCCAGCCGCCAGCGCCTCTCTCTCATAGGTATAGCGGTCCATTCACATTTCCCTTTCCGGCGCTTCCAGTGTGAAGCGTCCCAGCTTGCCAGCCCTGTATTCATCCAGAAGGACACGAGCCATCCGCTCGGTATCCAGCCCCCCCCCGGAAATCCGCATCCCCCGCTTCTGTGCGCAGGTCTCCAGCAGTCGGTAGCCATAGGCCACGTCATTTTCCTCCCCATCCCGCGGGGGCAGAGCGGCCAGCTTATAGCCGGCCATCAGGGCGTCGGGATAGCGGTGAGCCAGCAGGGTCATCAGATGACAGCCCAGGGTCTCTACATCCATGATATCGTCCTTCACCGCTCCAGTAAAGGCCAGATGGAGCCCGGTCTGTTCGTCGTCAAATTTGGGCCATAGGATCCCCGGAGTATCCAGAAGGTCCAGGGACTGATCCACATTAACCCACTGCTTGCCTCGGGTGACTCCAGGCCGATCACCCGCCTTGGCTGACTTTTTTTTCGCTACCTTGTTGATAAAGGTAGACTTGCCCACGTTGGGTACTCCGACCACCATAGCCCGGACTGGGCGACCCACTTGGCCCTTCTCCCGCCACTTGGCGATCTGCTCCTTCAGCGCCCCTTGCACGACCGCAGAAAACTGGTTGACGCCCCGGCCGGACTTGGCGTCTGTTTCCAGTACGCTGTGCCCCTCTCCTTTGAAGCAAGCGGTCCACAGCCCAGTCATGGACGGGTCAGCCTGGTCCGCCCGGTTCAGGACAATCAGCCTGGGCTTCCCGGCGCAGATGGCGTCAATGTCCGGGTTTCGGCTGGACACCGGGATGCGGGCGTCGGTTATCTCTACCACAATATCAACATACTTCAGGTCAGCCTCGATCTGCCGACGGGTCTTGGTCATGTGACCAGGATACCATTGAATATTCATATGGGACACCTCCCAAAATTTCAGAAATTTGAAAGAAAGACAACCAAAAATTTGTAAGATTTCCATGTTATTCTCTTCCTCGAAACATATTCTGGAGGAAGATAATATGAGCTTTTTTACTCTTAAACTCGTGGCCCTGCTGTCCATGCTGTTCGACCATGTAACCAGTGTCTGGCCAGTATCCTGGTTTGTCTGGGACCTCTTTTTTCCCCACGCCACAGAAACGCCCCATATCGCGCTGGCTATACAGTCCCTTACGGATTATATCGGCCGCATCGCAGCCCCAGTGTTTCTGTTTTTCATTGCCAATGGCTACCGATACACCCATAGCGTCAAGCAGTATGCTCTGCGGCTGTTGGTCTTTGCCTGTTTGTCCGAGTGGCCTTATTACCTCTTATTTGGGATGCATGGGAACATCATATTCACACTTTTTTGGGGCCTAATCACCCTGTGGCTCTTTGAGCATGGTAATCGACTGCATCCTTGGCTGGGATGGACCTTGGCGGCGGCCGTCATTCTGGTAGCGGAGGTCCTGGCGCTGGCGGAGGGAACGGGCCGGTACCTCATCTTGATCCTTGCCTTTTATCTGACTGACCACTGGAGCGTAAGTCGAAAATTCCTGCTGTTCCTCTTTCTTCTGCCCGTGACCCGTTACGCTCTGACTTGGGATCTCCTCTCCCAAGCCGCCGCCGGTACATTGACCTGGCGCTGGATACACCTATGGGCGGTCAACACCATCGGTCCTCTCCTTGGAGTAGCTCTCACCTTCCGCTACAATGGCAAAAAAGGCCTCACCTTTCCGGTGGGTAAATATCTGTGGTATTTCTTCTACCCCGCCCACCTGCTAATTTTAGCGCTGATAGCCGGATAGAAAAAAGGAGCGGCACAAACCGCTCCTTTTTTGTGGATCACAGGGCCTCTTTGATCTTCGCAGCCTTGCCCACGCGGTTGCGCAGGTAGTACAGCTTGGCGCGGCGGACCTTACCGTGGCGGACCACCTCAATCTTCTCGACAGAGGGGGCGTGGACAGGAAATACCTTCTCCACACCGACGCCATAAGAGATACGGCGGACGGTAAAGCTCTCCTCGATGCCGCCGTGCTTCTTGGCGATGACGGTACCCTCGAACACCTGGATACGCTCACGGTTGCCCTCCTTGACCTTCAGGTGGACACGGACAGTGTCGCCGATGGCCACGACGGGGGGTTCAGCCTTCTTGTACTTCTCGGTAAAAGCCTGCATTAGATCCATATTACATTTCCTCCTGTTATATAGGCGTTCATGCCGGCTTTTCTGGCGCACACACGATTAGAGCGCCGCCGCAGAGGACCACCCGTTTTCAGACTAAGGAATCATATCACAATTTTCAGTGGATTGCAAGGACTTTTTCCCCTTTTTTACAAATCAGGACAGCTGTTCCGGCCGGAAAAAGTATCCGACACCGTCCTCCTCCCGCACCACACCCAGAAGCCGCCCCTCCTGGTCATAGATGGAGCACTCCGTCTCTCCCTCTTTCTCCAGCACCGCCGGTATCAGCTCCGCCCCGTCAAAGTAATAGAGGTGGTCAAAGGTATCCGGCCGGTTGGAGGCCGCGTTCCACTGGCGGTACATGGGATCGGTGGGCAGAGGTGTGACATTCCAGGAGCGCGAACCGTCCAGACTGGTCATCAGGCCCTGAAAGGCCCAGGCGCTCTCGGTGCAGCCATGGATGTGCTCATGATAATAATAGGTCTGGTTTGACAGATATGTAGGCTCTACCGCCAAGATGCCGACCCGGCCGTTGTCCTCCGGCTCCAGATCCTGTTGCAGGGCCTGGACGGTCATCTGGCCAATATACTGGTCTGTTTCCCAGGTCTGGCGATAATCGTGGATATCAGCGGCCCCAGCCCAGCAGAATATCAGCGCGGCCAGGGTAGCCAGCACCGCCGGCCCCTGCTTGCGGCCGGGGAGCCTGGACCAGAGGGCCATTACCGCGGTATCGCACACCAGAGCCAGCCCAGCAAAGGAGGTGACGGCTCCACGGAATGAGAACCAGGGATTTGCCAGCACAAAAAAGATACTGATGGGCGCCAGGAAGAGAAGTACCCCTGCCACAATCGCAAGCCAGGGGGACAGTGTTCCCCGCCCCGCCTCCTTCTTTGGAAAGAGGCGCCAGCACAGCACAGCTAACGCCGCCGTGAGGAACGCCCAGAACAGCAGCTGTCCGGAGAGGATCCACTGGAAAACGCGGGCCAGTCCCTGAAACAGCGTGGCCCCCATCCCTTCCACAAAGACAGACCGCATCTGGTCCAACACCTCTGGCAAAAAGGTATCCCACCAGTAAGGGGTGTTGACCGTGACCATTTCCGTCCGTCCGCTGTACACCCCATCGGAGGCCAGCAGCGCAGTCATCTCCAGGTAAAGCTTCATGGCGGGCAGGCCCCACAGGGACAGGAGCGCCCGCTTCCACCTCCTCCAGTCCCGGATCACCTCTAAAATAGCCATGCCTACGATAAGAGCTACGGAAAAAACACCGGATTGCTCGTAAAACCCATAGGGCAGTAACTGGAGGAAAAGGAAAGACAACGCCCAATACCAACGTCCCGTGTCCATCCACCGCAAAAAGGCCTCCGCCGCCAGTACCGCCATCAGCAGGCCGCACACCACCCGAGTGGACGCGGACATCCAATAGGTCCCCTCCACACCCAAGGGCAGAAGGGTCATTACCACCAGAAAAAGAGGACCAATAGAAAAGTACCGGCTCAACTGCCGTTTGAGCAGTACGGCGCTCACAGCCAGCGCAAGGGAGATCATCGCTACACCCAGGATCATATAGTCGTACATAGAGCCCCAGATAAAGTAGTCCGCCAGCCCCGCCAGCGGTCGTGAGGCCAGGAGCCCCATCGATGTCTGGAGCTCCCAGAAGCTTTCAGACAGAGCGTAGTTGTGGTACTGGATGTAGTCGTCCAGCTGGGGCCAGTACTGGACGCCAAAAGCACAGGCCCTGGCCATCAGGAGAAGGAAGATCGCCAGCACTTCTTTCCCCATCTCATGGCGAGCGGACCGCATGTCAGACATTCCCATAGACCTCCCTGTGTCCGCTGGACAGCCGGACCTCCATGTGTGGGAACCGCTTCTCTAGGAACTGGACCAGTTGGGGACAGACCACCTGCTCCGTGGCGTAGTGGCCCGCGTCCATCAGATTGATCCCCAGAGCCTTCGCCTCTAAAAACACATCATATTTTACATCGGCGGTCACAAAAGTATCGCACCCCGCAGCTAGGACTTCTGACAGCATGGACCCGCAGGAGCCTCCGCCCACCGCCACCTTATTCACCGGCACTCCACCATCCACATAGCGGACTGACGCGGCACCCAGTCGTTCCTTTACAAAAGCGGCGTACTGGCACGCATCCAGCCCCTCCTGATGGGCCCGGCCCACCCTGCCGATCCCGTAAGGCCGACCCTGACAGTCTGTTCCGTCCTGGTGGAGCATCGCTGTGTCCACCAACGCCAGCCTGTGGGCCAGCACGTCGTTGACTCCCCCCTGGGCCGCGTCCAAATTGGTGTGGGCGCAGATGGCGGCGATACCCAGCTCTGCCAGCCGAAGCAGGGTCCGTCCCAAAGGTGAGGCGTCCGTAATCGTTTTTACCGGATGGAAGATGACTGGATGGTGGGACACGACCAACTGTGCGCCCCATAGCCCGGACTCCTCCACCACTTGTTCCGTGATGTCCAGCGCTACAAGGACACGGCTCACTGCCCGCTCCCCCCTGCCCACCAAAAAGCCGGCGTTGTCAAAGTCCATCTGTGTTTCAAAGGGCGCCCAGCTGTCCAGGGCCCGGTAGACCTCCATCACATCTGCCACTCTTGCCACTCCCTTTTCATCTCCAGCAGTCCCGTCCGGACCCGCTCCAGTTCTACACGCCGGTGGGCCGCCCGGTCCTCCCTGGCCTGTCCCATCCCAGACAGGGCCCTCTCTACCCGCTTCAGCCACTGGTCCAGCCACTTCCCCCGCAAGGGATGGGGGCTGTTCCTCCCCACCCAGCGTTCAGCGTCAGTCATGGGACCCATCTCGCCCGCCCTGACTGCCATAGCTGTATAAAGTGTATCTCCTTCACAGGAAAGCTCCTCCGCCTCAATCCGGTAGCCGTGGGTCCCCAGCCACCCCCTCAGGTCCGCCATAGACGACATGGGCTGAAGGACCAATAGGGTCCCCATGTCCCGTGTCCAGGGAGCAGCGGCCAGGATGGCGGCAATCGTTTCTCCCCCCATCCCCGCGATGGCTACGGCGTCCGCCTCTCTCGGCGAGATTTCCGCCAGACCGTCACACAGGCAGAACTTGACTTTTCCCTCCAAGCCGAATTCCTCTACGGTAGCTCTGGCCCGATTCAAGGGACCGGGTCGCAGGTCAGCGGCGATGGCCCCTCTGATCTTTCCCTCCAGCAGAAGAACGGCGGGCAAGTAGGCGTGGTCTGTGCCCACGTCAACCAGAACGACATCTCTGGGGAGCAAATCAGCCACCATCCGCAGCCGCGGTGTCAATTGAATCGTTCTGCTCATACTTCCTCCATCCGGATGGATAAGTAGATGGCCTGGGCAAAGTCTCGGACTCCAGACTCCTTTTCCTCATCCATGAAAGGCTCAGATTTCCCCAGGTCCCGGCGGCAGAACATCCCCAGATACTCCGCCTTCCCGTGCTTGCACCAGCGGCGCAGGCCCTCCTCCCAGAGGTCGGCCCCCCGATCCGGCCGGTATCCGCAGGTAACGATGGAGGCCACCCGTTTGCCGTTCAGCAGGGCTGCCCCTTTCGTCCTACCATAGTTCTTATTGCCCGCGTAGATGGCCCGGTCCAACAGAGCCTTCATAGGCGCGGTGCAGAAAAAGGCATAGACAGGGGTCGCCAGCACGATCACGTCGCAGTCCTCCATCTCCTGAAATATCTGGGCAAAATCGTCCTTCTGAACACAGCCCAGACTGTCAGGTACATCCTGGCAGGCCATACAGCCCAGGCAGGGCCCTACCTTTTTATCATACAGGTGGATACACTGGGTCTGTATGCCCAGGAAACGGCACTCCTCCAGAAAGGGCGCCAACAAAGCAGCGGTGTTGCCCTGGGGCCTGGGGCTACCCATCAATATGGTAAATTTCATCTCTGTTCCCCCTGACCAGAAAAAAACGGGGACGGAATCGCTCCGCCCCCGCTTTTCAAACTTTACTCACCGGCGGCGATCATCTCGTTGACCTTCGCCAGCAGAGCATCACAGTCCACCCCGTGGACCATGCAGGCCTGCTCCACGGTCTCTCCACGGGAGGAGGGGCAGCCCAGACAGTGCATTCCAATGCCCAGGAACAGGGGAGCGGTCTGGGGGGCGATGGTCAAAATATCACCGATGATGGTGTCTTTTGTAATGGTCATAACAGGATTCCTCCATTTTCTGAGATAGGAGTATTATACCCCATCTTCTCCCCTTTTTCAATGGAAAATCGGAAAAAAGTCCTTTCCTTTGATGGTATGGCAGATACCCCTTCCTTGCCTGTCTATCCTATCTTTCCATACTGTTCGAGAATCCTGTTTAGCGCCGCTGTTTTCTCGCCAATCCTATTTTGTAAAATTACCAGTGTCTTCTCCCTTTCCATGACCCAATGGATATGGTAAAATAAAAATAAAATATCCGCGCCTCTCCATATGGAGGAACGCGGGGCAAGGAGCGACACTATGTCCGATCCATTTATCCGTACCCGCCTACTCATCGGCGAGGAACCGCTCGACCGGCTGGCCGCCGCCCGGGTCGCCGTCTTTGGCGTGGGCGGCGTGGGCGGTTTCTGTGTAGAGGCGCTTGCACGGGCAGGCGTTGGAGCTTTACACCTATATGATGACGATACCGTGTCGGAGAGCAATCTCAACCGGCAGATCGCCGCCCTTCGGTCCACCATTGGTCAGCCAAAGGTGGAGGTCATGGCCCGGCGGGTACTGGACATCAACCCCGGCTGCCAGGTCAAGGCCGTCCCTATGTTCTATCTGCCCCAGAACGCCCATCAGGTAGACCTGTCCCAGTACGACTATGTGGCCGACTGTATCGATACTGTGGCCGCCAAGCTGGAACTGATTGCACGGTGTACGGCGCTAGGCATCCCCATCATCAGCGCCATGGGTTCGGGAAATAAACTGGACCCCACCGCCTTTGAAGTGACGGACATCTCCAAAACCCAGGGCTGTCCCCTGGCCCGCGTCATGCGTAAAGAACTCCGTCGGCGGGGTATCCTCCATCTGAAGGTGGTCTACTCCAGAGAGGAGCCCCTCTCCCCCGCCCAGCTTATCGAGGCAGAGGCTCCCGCCGGTGAGGGTACCCGCCCCGGCTCCTCCGCTCGACGGGCCACCCCCGGCTCCATCTCCTTTGTTCCCGCCGCCGCTGGGCTGGTATTGGCCGGGGCGGTTATACGGGATCTTGGCGGCTTCTAAGCATAAAAACGGCGTGGGAAATATCCCCACGCCGCTTTTCGTTTCTGCTGTCAATCAGTCCTCGGCCAGCTCGATACGGATGTTCTGCGCTCCCTCGTACAGGGTCTTCCTCCCCAGTTCATAAAGCTGGTCCAGCCCTTCGGTAATCGTTAGAACATGGTTCCCCGCCAACTGTCCCACCTTGCTGGCAAAGGACACGCCGCCATAGGCCAGGATCATCTCCATCTCGCTGATGCCCCCTGGATAGATGAGCAATTCCCCCTTGCTGGGGTAGCTGGTGTGGTTCTCAAAGTCCAGCCCCTCCCACCGGGTGTCGCCCATGGGAATCCACATCCCCTCTCCACTCCAGCGGACATGGATCAGCCTGTCCTCGATGGGAAGCATCTTCTTAAAAATGGCACAGGTCCTGGGGGCCTTTTCTTCTTCCAACCGCGCGAAAAATTGATAGTCACCGCAGGTCAACATTACCTTGGTCATATCCGCCGCTCCTTTTCTGGCCTTTTCCCAAAAACGTCTGTCGAGCCCCTGTCCGGCCGTGCAACTTTACAGAGACACCTTGTGGAACACTTTTTTCCCCTTGCGGACCATTAGGCCGTCGAAGAGCTGCTGGGCGGTATAAGCCGTATTGACATCCGCCACCTTTTCGTCATTGACAGTGACGCCGCCCTGCTCCACCAGGCGGCGGGCCTCCTTCTTGGAGGGGGCCAGCTTACACCTGACCATCAGGTCTAAGATCCCGATAGAACCGTCGGTCAAGTCAGCCTCGGTTAGTGTGGTGGAGGGCACATTACTCATATCTCCCCCGCCTACGAACAGAGCCTTGGCGGCCTCCTGGGCCTTTTGGGCCTCCTCCTCTCCGTGGACCAGCTTGGTCAGCTCGAAAGCGAGGATCTCCTTGGCGGTATTCAGCTGGCTTCCCTCCCACTTGTCCATCTCATCGATCTGCTCTATGGGCAGGAAAGTGAGCATACGAAGGCACTTGAGCACATCCCCGTCGCCCACGTTGCGCCAGTACTGGTAGAACTCGTACGGGCTGGTCTTGTTGGGGTCCAGCCACACGGCGCCCTTGGCGGTCTTGCCCATCTTCTTGCCCTCAGAATTGAGCAGCAGAGTGATGGTCATGGCGTGGGCGTCCTTCCCCAGCTTGCGGCGGATCAACTCGGTGCCGCCCAGCATGTTGGACCACTGGTCGTCGCCGCCGAACTGCATATTACAGCCATAGTTCTGGAACAGGTAATAGAAGTCATAGGACTGCATAATCATGTAGTTAAATTCCAGGAAGCTCAGTCCCTTCTCCATCCGCTGCTCGTAGCACTTGGCCCGAAGCATATTGTTGACGGAGAAGCAGGCACCCACATCCCGCAGCAGGTCGATATAATTCAGCTTCAGCAGCCAGTCGGCGTTGTTCACCATCTGGGCTTTGCCCTCGCCGAACTCGATGAACCGCTCCATCTGCTTCTTGAAGCAGTCGCAGTTGTGCTGGATGGTCTCAGGGGTCATCATGTTCCGCATATCCGTGCGTCCGGAGGGATCCCCGATATATCCGGTACCGCCGCCGATGAGGGCAATCGGCCGGTTCCCTGCCATTTGGAGGCGCTTCATCAGGCACAGGGCCATGAAGTGGCCCACATGGAGGGAGTCCGCGGTGGGGTCAAAGCCGATATAAAAGACAGCCTTCCCCTCGTCGATCATTTTGGAGATCTCCTCCTCATTGGTCACCTGGGCGATGAGGCCTCTGGCCTTCAGTTCTTCATAACAGGTCATATCTATACTTCCTTTCCTTTCTTTTCTCCATGGCTGTTATCTTCATTTTGTTGGGATATTGGAATGCTGTGCTTTCGCGCCCAGCTTGAGCTTGAGTACATTATAGGCCACCACCCCGCCGATGACGATGGCCGCTCCCACCATGGCATAGGCTCCGATGGCCTCTTTATAAAAAATCGCCACCAAAATAGGGTTGAGCACCGGCTCGATGCCGGAGATCAGGCTGGCCGTCACCGGCGGGGTGGTCTTCAGGCCAATGCACAGGAGCACATAGGCGACCCCTACCTGGAAGGCCCCCAGAATGACCAGGCTGAAAACCGCTGTGGCAGTAAATTCCGTTTCATGCGCCAAAAAGGGAAGCCCTGTCACGGCGGACAGCACATCTCCCCAGAATACGGAGGAGATGGCGTCGCTGTCCGGCATATCGTTCATCAGAAACACTCCGGCGTAGCTCACACCGGACAGCAGGGCCAGAAAATTGCCCAGCCCTCCCCCCATCTCCAGGCTGTCCAGAAAGAAAAAGAGGATGCCACCTAGCACCACCGCACAGGCTGCCAGGTCCAGCTTTTGGGGCTTTTTCCGAAAAAAAAGGGCGGAGAACAACATGACGAAAATGGGCACTGTGAATTGAAGCACAATGGCGTTGGCGGCGGTTGTCAGCTTGTTGGCCAGAGAAAACAGGGCGTTG
Organism: Muriventricola aceti; assembly: GCF_025567565.1. Taxonomy (NCBI): domain Bacteria; kingdom Bacillati; phylum Bacillota; class Clostridia; order Eubacteriales; family Oscillospiraceae; genus Muriventricola; species Muriventricola aceti. The sequence continues at coordinate 58,592 of NZ_JAOQKF010000006.1, forward strand.
GTCCCAAACACGGACAGGGCCCCCAGTGCCACCCATCGGTTCAGGCGCAGAGGGTGCTTGGTCCACAGCAGATAGGCCCCGATGACTACCAGGGCAATGGCGGTCCGTCCGCCATTGATAGACATTCCGTTCCAGGGGATGACCTTGATGCAAAGCCCGCCAAAACTGTAAAGGGCGGCTGAGATGGCTACGAACAGTGTTCCCCTTTGGCTGGCTGTCATGCGTAGTCTCCTCTCTGCTCTGATATGAGGAAAGCCCTCTGTCCAAATTGGACAGAGGGCATGAAAATGCGGTACCACCTCTGGTATGCTTTCACCTCGCGGCGGAAGCCTCTCGGAGTACATGACTCCAGCGCTGTAACGGGCGCTCTCCGGCCTGTCCCCTACTAGGCCGTTCTCGGCGGTTCAGGCGGCTGCTCCGAGGGGTATTCACAAAAGCTTCCTCTCCCCCGTTGCACCGATCCGGGGGCTCTCTGGGCAGGAATTGCCTCTGCTACTCTTCCTCATCTCCGCAGTGTGCCAAATGTATCACAGTTTTGTCCCTTTGTCAACACCGGGTTTTCTCAGCCTTCGGACAGAAGACCAGCTATCCCGCAGGAACTGTCCCCGTACAGCCCGCCCGATCCGGCGGCGGATCAGCCCAGCCTGGGCCACAGTGTCGCTCCGGCCGGCAGGGCTGTAAAGGGCTGTCTCTACCGCAGGAATCAGTCCATCCAGGGCCGCGGCCAACTCCAGGTCCTCCCCTGCGCTTCGGCGCAGACGGAGCAAGAATTCCCGTGGCGTTTCCCCAGTCCGCTTACGCCAGGGGCTGAGTCGGCAGCGGCGGACCAGGCCGTAAAACATCCCCACAGGGGTGTCCCGGTGACGTGTCAGGAACAGATGCAGACGAATCCGGGTTCTCCAGCTCTCTAGCAGCCGCTTCAGCCCACTCCACAGGGAGATACGGCGGCGCTGAGGCGCCTTTGCAGCCTTCGGCACCTTCCTCCCACCAATTTTCAGCCGTCCCATCAGCCTTAACAGCCACGCCAGGAAAAGGAGGAGCGCCACCGCCGCCAGCACCAGAAGGATGATGGTCAACACAGGGTTGGCTTCCGCCTGAACAAGCTCCTCCTCCGGCAACTGGATCTGTGCATAGGGCTCCTCCAAATCCCCGGCGGCCATCTCCGGCAGCAGAGAAGACAAAAACAGAAGCAGCCGCCACAGCAGAGCCAATACTCCCTTTGCCATGGTAACCAGCCCATTCCACAGCATCACAATTCCCTCTCCGGCCGGGGCTGCCGCCACTCCTACCAGCAAAACCATCAGTCCAAAAATGCCCACAAAGGCAATCCCCAGGAGAGCCCAGCCCTTGATTGTGATTGGGCCATACATCCGCCTGGCCGCTACGCCCAGGCAGGCGGCGGCAAAGCCAGCCGCTCCAGGCAGCACCCATAGGATACCGCTCCCCATGATCGAGGTGTAGCCCATCAGGAGGACCAGCATCACGGCGCTTGTATCCAAGCTCAGTATCATTTCGTGGAGTGTGGGCGCGTGGAGACCCCGGTATCCCCCCTTCATGGTTATCCAGAGACAGAATCCCGCGGCAAATACCAGCATCAGCATCTCCTTCTGCTCTCCCAGCAGAAGAATAGACAGGAAAAAAAGGGCTCCCACCGCTGTATTCAGCAGCACCAGTCTCCTCATAGTCTGTGGCCTGCTCAAAAACAGCTTGTTCAACAGATAAACAGCAGGAGAGTAGACCAGCATCGACAGCGGATAGTATCCATTGGGTGTTCTGGTGGACAGGGTCATCAAATAGAAAAAGGTGCACAGGTTGGCCGCCAGAGTGAACTGGAGCACCAGCGATGAGAAGGTCCGCCGCTCATCCATGGACAGGTCCCTCCCTCAGGCTGGACAGACAGACCAGCTCAAATTCTCCAAACGGCTCCGGCTCCCGGTAGGTCAGCACCGAGGTACATTCCTCTCCCAGCCGGCGCAGCAGTCCCCGGTCCCCCAGGCATGCCGTATCATAGGCGATGTAATAGAAGCGGCCCACCTTCTGGGCGCTCTCGTAGATGGGGCCCTGGTCAAAGACCGGCTGCTGGAGGATAAACTCCCCCCCGTCCTCTTTGCGCACCCGCGCACAGGGCTCGTAGGCGGCCAGGGCGCAGAGCAGCTCCTCCACATGGCTGACAGCAAACAGATTGACCGCCCTGCCGCTGAGACCCCGGCAGAGGCTCAGGCCGCATTGAACCTGGTAGTCAGCCAGCAGGACGAATTCAGAGGCCAGGATACTCAAAGTTTCCTCCAACTCTTCCCAATGGGGGACGTTCCCTCCAAAGCTCTCCCCGTCCAGGAGGAAGTGGACATTTTTGGGCAAAATATCCTCATACACATTGACGGACAAAGGCAGCCCCCGTGCGGCCAGACGCCAGTTGATATGCTTCAGGGAGTCGGTGGTCATGTAGTTCCGGGTGGAGCGGATCACCGTCAGGTCCTCCACGACGCCCCTGGTCCCGGTATCCGCGTTCCACAAGTTGCGCAGGAACAGGTCCGGGACCACCCGGACCAGCCTTGGGTAGACAAAAAACTGCCGTGCGTCCTCTTTGGGAATGAGGCACTCTACCTGACTTAGTCCAAAACCGTCCCCCGTCCTCAGTCGCCACCCTTGTGTGGAATAGACGCCCCGGCGCTCCGCCGTCCACCTGGAGGAGAAGCGCAGCCGCTCATACCAGAGAAACATGGTCAGCCGCTTCTCTCCCACCAGTTGGGTGGAAGCCCCCTCTTCCTCCAGGGCGGTCATCTCCCAATCGTCGGGCTTGCGGCTGTTCTCCGGCTTTAGGCAGAGGTTTCTGGACAGAGGAAAAAATACCTCCAGCCATACCACAGGCAGAAACTTGTTGTTGCATACCTCGATATCAAAGGTCGTCTCTTCCCCAGGGAACAAGCCGCCGCTCCGATTGGTCACCTGGATGGACACCTTTCGTGCGGAGGCGAAAGCCCATATCCGGGAAACTGCCGCAAGAAGGAACAGGAACATGAGGACACTGGCCAGGGCACTCTGTCCAAAAAAGGCGGCCAGCACACACAGCAGAGCCGATGTCGCTATAACCGGGATAGACACCAGAAGGCTAGAGCGGCTGAATACCAGCTTATTTTTCATGGGCGACTGCTTCCAGCTCTGGCGCTCCCTGGAGCCGTTCCAGCACATCGTCCAAGATGGCGGACACAGATACGCCGGAGAATCGGGCCCCGCTGTCCAGAATCAGGCGGTGCTCCAGCACTGGGGCGGCCAGTGTCTTTACGTCGTCCGGCGTCACGAAATCCCGGCCCTCCATGGCGGCCCAGACCTTTGCCGCCCGGTAGAGCCCCCGGGTGGCCCTGGGGCTTGCCCCCATCTTCAGTTGGGGATGGCTTCGGGTGGCGGCGGCCAGCGCCACGATGTAATCGGCCACCGCGTCGGACAGGTGTACCTGGCTGATCTGCCGCTGGGCCTCCACCAGCTCCTGGGCATTGGTGACCGGCCGCACCTGGTCAAAGGGGATCTCGTCCCCCAAATTACGGAGCATCCGCCGTTCCTCCTTCGGAGTTGGGTAACCCATGCTGATGCGGATAAGGAAGCGGTCCATCTGGGCCGCAGGGAGCCGGAAGGTACTCTCCGACTCCACCGGGTTCTGAGTAGCCAGCACCAGGAAAGGGGCGGGCAGAGGGAACTGCTCGCCGTCGATGGAGATCTGCCGCTCCTCCATGGCTTCCAGCAGGGCGGACTGAGTGCGGGGAATGGCACGGTTGATCTCGTCTGCCAGCAGGAGATTGGTCATTACCGGCCCCTGGCGCAGCTCAAAATCCCCGGTTTTTTGATTGTATATCCGCATACCGATGATATCGCTGGGCAGCAGATCCGGGACAAACTGGATTCGTCCAGACTGACAGCCCAAGGCGATGGAGATGGTCTTAACCAGGGTGGTCTTTCCCACGCCGGGCAGATCATCCAGCAGGATATGTCCATTGGCCAGAATCGACATCACGATCAGTCTGATCCGGTCCGATTTTCCTACGATGATCTTTCCTGTTTCTTCCTGGATGTTCTGTGACAGCTTGCGGATATCCATAGCTCTGCTCCTTTTATATCAATACGCCTCTTCGGGGTGCTCCGGGCACCTGCCTCGCGCAGCAGGTCAATAGTATGTATTATAATGGTATTATTATATCGACTGCCTCCCGCAAAATCAAGGCCCAGCGGCCCCTCCGTCCATTCACCTTTGGATATGGAAAAGGAGAGCGGCCCGCCATTTTCAGCGGACTGCTCTCCCTATTCTGGTTCAGATGCGGGCTACCCCGGTGCGGCGGGCCGCCTCCGCTACCGCCTCTGCCACCGCCGGCACCACTCTGGGGTCAAAGGGTTTCGGGATGATATAGTCCTCCGAGAGTTCTTCCTCGGAAATCAGGCCGGCCAGGGCCTGGGCCGCAGCCATCTTCATCTCCTCATTGATATCTCTGGCCCGCACGTCAAAGGCACCCCGGAACACACCGGGGAAGGCCAGTACATTGTTGATCTGGTTTGGAAAATCGCTTCGTCCGGTAGACACCACACGGGCGCCTCCCGACCGTGCGTCATCCGGGAATATCTCCGGCGTAGGGTTGGCACAGGCAAAGACGATGGCGTCCCGCTCCATCGTCCGAACCATGTCCGGAGTTACAAGGCCGGGGGCAGATACGCCGATAAACACATCAGCGCCCACCAGCAGGTCCGCCAAATTCCCCCGTCGTCCCTCCAGATTGGTCACCTTGGCAATCTCCTGCTGGGCCCAGTTCAGCTGAGGGCAGCCCTGGTAGATGGCCCCGAATTTGTCGCACAGCGTGATATCCCGGTAGCCGGCCAGAAGGAGCAGCCTCGTAATGGAGATGGCCGCCGAGCCGGCGCCGGAAAAGACGACGCGCACCTCCTCCTTGTTCTTCCCCACTACCTTCAGGGCGTTGGTCAGTCCGGCCAAGGCGATGATGGCGGTGCCGTGCTGGTCGTCGTGAAAGACCGGGATATCACACTTCTCCTTCAGCTTCCGTTCGATCTCAAAGCATCGGGGCGCGGCAATGTCTTCCAGATTGATGCCCCCAAAGGAGCCGGAGATGTTATACACCGTCTGGACAAATTCATCTACGTCCTGAGTCTTGATACATAGGGGAAAGGCGTCTATCCCGCCAAAGGTCTTGAACAGGACACATTTGCCCTCCATGACTGGCATTCCGGCCTCCGGACCAATATCTCCCAACCCCAGAACCGCCGAACCATCGGTGATGACGGCGCACAGGTTGTGACGCCTTGTCAATTCATAGCTCCTGTCAATATTGTCACGGATGGCTAGGCACGGTTGAGCCACACCGGGCGTATAGGCCAGGGACAGAGACTCCTGGTCATTAGCGGGTACAGTAGCCACTACCTCTATTTTTCCCCCCCACTGCTGGTGGAGGCGGAGGCTCTCCTTCGCGTAGTCCATAGTGTTCTCTCTCCTTCTCTCATGCGGCTGGAATGTGGATAGCCGTCTCTGTTTTTTATTATATATCAGCTATCAAAAAAGGCAACAGGGAACAGTCGATTTTTCCGCCTCCTTCTAACGCTTCCCATCCCTATAAAAATGCAATTCTACATTGACACGTCTTTCATATTCTGTTACAATGTTTTTTAACATTCTATTTCAGGATGTGTTGTAAGGGATATTTATAGAGAATGGGAGGATCATTATGGAACATCACAGAGGACAATGGGGCAGTAACATCGGGTTTTTGATGGCTACGGTAGGCGCTGCTGTCGGACTGGGCAACATCTGGGGGTTTCCCTATAAGATGGGTGCCAGCGGCGGCTTTCCCTTCCTGATCATCTACATCGCCCTTGCTGTCCTGGTAGGCTTTCCCATCATGCTAACCGAGCTGGCAATCGGCCGGAAGAGCGGCAAAAGCGTCCTGGTAAGTTATCAAAATGTAGCTGGAGGCATGGGCACCTTCTTGGGGTTCCTAGCCATCATTTCTCCCCTGCTGATCCTAAGCTTCTACACCGTTCTAGGCGCCTATTGTATCCAATATGTGTGCCTCAACTTTGCCGAGTTGATTGGGGTATTTTCCCTGTCCAGCATCTCCGGCGCACAGTCTTTTACCGATATGCTCAGTAACCAGCCCTTGGCCATCGGTTCTACTGTGTTCTTTATCGCTATCTGTTACCTCATCATCCGCGGCGGCATCAAAGATGGTATTGAAAAGTTCAACAAAATCGGTATGCCTGCCTTGGCGATTATGCTGCTCATCGTCATCATTCGGGCTGTAACACTTCCCGGAGCTTTCGAGGGATTGAAGTTCATGTTTTCCCCCAACTGGGAGCCCTTCTCCTCTGTTCAGGGCTTCCTGAAGGTACTTTCCACCGCTGGCGGCCAGATGTTCTTCTCCTTATCCCTAGCTATGGGTATCACCGTCACTTACGGTTCTTACCTGAGCAAAAAGGAGAGCCTTGTAAAAAACTCCCTTATTATTATCATCTCTGATACCTGTGTGGCCATTATGGCTGGTCTTGCGGTTCTCCCCGCCGCTTTCGCTCTGGGCGGTGAGGGTGCTGAACTGAGCGGTCCCAAACTGCTGTTCATCACCATGCAGGACGTCTTTAACTCTATGGGCGCCTTTGGCCCCATCTTTGGTATTCTCTTCTTCCTGTTTGTCACCCTGGCGGCTATCACCTCCGCCATCGCCCTAGTCGAGGTGCTGGTCACCTTCGTCATTGACCATCAGGTAGCCAAGGGTAGGTCGCCCAAGCGCAGCAGAATCGTAGCGATCGCCTGTCTCATCGTGCTAGCGGAGGCTGTTCTGGTAGCCGCCGATGGGCTTGGCTCCAATGGACTCTGGATTCCCTTCCAGGATACTGGTATGACCCTGGGCGGCACCTGGCTCGACTTCATGGACTTTATTTCTGAGGGCGTGGCCATGCCTCTGGGGGCCTTGGTCATGTCTATCTTGGTGGGCTGGGTCATTGGCCCCAAGGTCATCCGCAACGAGGTCAGTTTAGAAGGAAATACCATGGGGGACGGTCTGTATTCCTTCTTCAGCATCTGTATCCGCTTTGTGGCCCCTGTGGCTATGGCCTTCATCCTGTATGGCCAGGTCACCACCTTTATTTCTCCCGCATGATTTCAGTCAAATAAAGATAGCGTCCTGTATCCAGATTGGGTACAGGACGCTTTTTTATCTGTGCAAGAAAATGAATAGAATCGAGAACACCAGGCCAAGTCCGGTCAGGATCAGGCCAAAGGCCAGCGAACGCATGACTCCATTCCCCCGCTGGGGCTGGTCGTCGTACAGGCCGAAGCTAGAGTCATCCACTACCTGTTCCAGGCTGGGCCGTGGTGTATATTCCTGCCCCGTAAGGGCGCTCACCAGCCGGCTTCGTCGGTCGATCAGCCATCGGCTCCATCTTAGGAACAAGGCAGGCAGTCCCCGGAACAAAAGCCGGAAGCCCACCCGGTCCACAAAGGCAGCCGCCAGCAGCAGTACCTGGGTGGAAAATTTCAGGAGCGGTCGGTACAGCCCGTACTCCAGATTGAGCCATCCTGGAATAGGGTCTCGGTAGTACCTTCTCCCGCTCTCTCCTTTGGGCATCAGCAGGGTGCGCACCACCAGGAGGTAGACCACCAGGCCGATGGTCAGTGAGATCGCCGCCCCCTTCAGATTGACCACAGAGAAGTAATCTACCGCGTGAGACGGCACCGCTCCCTGGAAAAAGGAGCGGCCAAAGGCAGCGATCCTATCCATAAAACGGCCGGGAAAGAGGCCCAGGAGGAGCATCACCCCCACATATGTCAGCAGAACAGCCGCGGAGGCCGGAGCGATATAGCCGCCGTGGCAGCGCCATTTTTTATCCAGTACCTCCTGGGGCAGCCGGTTTCTCTCCACAAAGATGCAGAGAAACAGCTTCAGCATATAGGCCAAGGTCAGCCCACCCGCAAAAAGAAACAGCCACTCCAGCGCCGTATAGGCCCAGGCCCGCTCTCCTGACAGATGGATATATTCCACGATGCTCTCGTGGAGCAGTGTTTTGCTCACATAGCCGTTGAGCAGGGGCAGCCCCGCCAGACTGAGCATGGGGATCCCCATGATAAGGGCCAACATGGGCTTATTTCGGCCAAAGCCCCGTATATCGTTCAGGTCAAAGGAATGGGTAGACAGATGGATGACGCCTGCAGCCGGGAAGAGCGCCAGCTTGATTAGCGAATGGTTGACGATATGGAGGACCGTCCCGTCCACCGCCAGGGCGTTATGGCTGCCCAGCAGACACTGCATCGCCAGCCCCACCAAAATAAAACCGATCTGGGAAACTGAGGAGCAGGCCAGTGTCCTTTTGAGGTCCACGGAGCAGAGGGCCAGCACAGCCCCCAAAACCATGGTGACGGCCCCGATGACTGCCAGCATGGCGCCCCAGCTTCCGTCATGGAGAAACAGGGTTGTGGACAGCACAGCTACCCCGTAAATCCCTGTCTTTGTGATAACACCGGACAGGACCGCCGAGGCGGGGGCAGGTGCAGCCGGATGGGCGGTGGGCAGCCAGATGTGAAGCGGAAACGCCCCCGCCTTGGCGCCAAAGCCCACTAGGGTCAGCAGGCCGCCCACCCAGAGCAGGGTACGGTCAGAAGCCTGTGCCGCCGCCTGTGCCAGCTGGTCAATTTGAAGGGTACCCAGTTGGAAGTGCAGGAGAAATAACCCTGACAAGGTAACCAGACCGCCGATGACAGCTACCGCTAAATAGGTGCCTCCGGCTCGCAGGGCCTCCTCCTCCTCTGTCTGGACCACCGACACATAAGAGGTAAAGGACATGACCTCAAAAAATAGGAAGGTAGTGTACAAGTCAGCAGATAAAAATACGCCCATGGCAGCCCCTAATGTGACCAGCCAAAACAGATAGTAGCGGTTCCGCCTTTTGATGTGGGCAAAATACTCGTCAGACAGGATGGTCGCCGCCAACCACCCCGTAGCAGTCAGCATGGCCATAAGCGAGTGGAACCCACCGGAAGCAAAGGAGATGCCGAGCCCACAAAAGCCGTCCAACCGGACCGCGGTGTCCTCTCCCATGGCCATTGACAGCACCAGCAGAAGCTCCAGCGCGGCGGCAGACTGGACAAAGATATCCCTCGCCTTTTTCCAGACTCGACCGACCAGATAGCTGACCGGCCCGCACACAATAGGCATTGCGACCAGCAGCAGCAGAATCCGTCCCACAGGTTCCTCTCCCCCTCTCCAAAATAATGCATGCCCCTATCTATGCTCGGTCATAAGAACAGCAGCCGGCTGATGCCCAGATATACCTCCTGGGCCATCAGCCCAAGAATGACCGAGGCAAGAGCCAGTACGACCAAGGGAATGGTCATCCTCACGCCAGGGTCCCGCCTGGCCTGCCTTGGAATACGCACCGAGATAGCTCGGTGCTGTCTGGGGAAAAAGGCCAGCATGACGATCTGCATCAGGTACAGGGCGGTCAGGATCGCCGAGGCGATAAGGGCGGCGCCACCCAAATATCCCAGCGGGGTACCCAGAGCCACACTGGAAGTTGCCAGCAGCCATTTGCTTGTAAAGCCGGCCAGTGGAGGCACTCCCATCAGCCCCAGCGCTGTGACGGTAAAAGTGCTGAAAACCACCGGCATCAGCGGGCCACACCCTTCAATATCCGGGACGAAGTCCCGGTGCATCTTATAGTGGACCGCACCCACCCCAAAAAAGAGCGTGATCTTTAGAACCGCATGAAACACCATATGGGTCATGCCGGCTACCAAGCCAGCCGTAGACAGGGTCATCACGCCCAGCAGCACATAGGACAGGTTGCTGATGGTGGACCAGGCCAACCTCCGCTTCAAATGTTTGGTCTGGAGCGCCTTGGACGAGCCGAAGACGATGGTAAAGAGAATCGCCGCCAGCACCAGGTCCTGCGCCCATGTACCCCGCAGGATATCCGGGCCAAAGCCATACCAGGTCAGCCGGACTACCGCGAACACCCCCGCCTTGACCACAGCTACCGCATGGAGGAGGGCGGTCACCGGTGTGGGGGCCACTGAGGCCCGCAGGAGCCACTTGTGTCCTGGGAATACCGCCGCCTTCACCCCAAATCCAAAAAAGCCCAGCACATAGGCCACCAGCAGGGTGTCGAGGCTGGTCCCCTCTGAGATTAGAGTGCCTCCCAGGCGGAACATCCCGCTGCCGTATTGGAGGAGAAAGACCATGGCGATAAAGCCCAGGGCGGCACCGCTCATGGAATACACCAGATAGACTCGTCCGGCGTACCGCGCCTTGCCGTCCATACCGTGCATGACCAGGGGAAGGGTAACCAGGGTGAGCAGCTCATAAAAGAAATACATGGTCAGGATATTTGCCGAGAAGGCGACGCCCAACGTCACTCCAAAGGCAGCCAGATAGAAGGAAAAAAAACGGTCCTCTCCCCCCTCCCTGCTCATATATTCCAGGGCATACAGGCAAGCCAGCGGCCACAGAAGAGACACCATTGTGCCAAAGACACAGCCCAGTCCGTCCACCTGGAACGCAACAGACAGCCGCTCCCCCAGATGGACCAGGACCACGGCCTCCGCCCCCTTCATCTCCGAGATGGCAGTCAGGGACAGGACGGCGGTCATGCAGGATACGAACAACACATAGTGCTGCCGTCCCCGCCGGCCCCTTGGCTTCCAAATGGGCAGCATCCCGCCGCTCAGGATAGGAAACAACACTGCTAGCATGATCCACACAAGGAAACACCCCCTTTCCTCACAAGGTCTGAAGGCTCAACCAAAAAGCGGAGCCAGGATATCCTCCACCGCGGGAGAGAGAAGGCCGGGATACATCCCTAAAATCACCACAGACGCGGTGAGGAAGCAGAGGGTGATCCACATGAGCCAGGTATCCTGCTGTTTGACGATCTGGCTCCGGTCAAAGCCCTTGCCGGGGAAAAAGGCCGAGGTAATGATGGGAAGCAGATAGCAGGCGGTAAGCAGAGCGGAGAGCATCAGAACCCCGATGCCCACATAGGACACCGGCCCCAGACCGGCCTCCAGCGCCCCACGGGCCAGCATCCACTTGGCCACGAAGCCCCCTGTGGGCGGAATCCCGATCAGGGAGAGAGAGGCCAGCGCAAAGCACCACATAGTGATGCCATACACCGTGCCCACACCGCGCATCTGAGAAACCTGGGTCAGGTGTGTTTTATAGATGATGGCGCCTGTGGCCATGAACAGGGCATTCTTTCCAATGGCGTGGAACACCACCTGGAAGAGCGCGCCTTCCAATGCGGCAGGGGTCAGCAGCATCAGGCCGAAAATCACATAGGACACTTGGCTGACCGTTGAGTAGGCCAGCCTTTTTTTCAGTGTGTCCTCCCGCAGGGCCAGGGTGGAGCCCATGAGCACCGTGACCAGAGACAGGATCAGCACCGTTCTCTGCACCCAAGTTCCGCTGAGAAAATCCCATCCATATAGATAGTAAACCACCCGGATTATGGCAAAGACGCCCATCTTAGTGATAAGGCCAGACAGGACCGCGGAGGCGGGGGCAGGTGCTACCGGGTGGGCGATGGGCAGCCATGCGTGGAGCGGGAACATTCCCGCCTTACAGCCAAACCCCACTGCCATGACGAGGAACACGCACAGGAGCCACTGGCGGTCCCCAGTGGCTAAGGAGCTGTTCAACACGCCGCCTGGTGTAAACAGGTCTGTGGTACAGTAACCCTGGAGCACGAAAAGTCCCAGCAGCCCAAGCCCTGCCCCGGCCACAGAAAAGGCCAGGTAGCGATAGGCGGCCTCAAATGCCTTCTTGGTGCCGATGTGCAGGACCAGAGGGACGGAACACAACGTCATCAGCTCATAAAACAGGTAGAGCGTGACTAAGTTGCCCGCAAAGCAAATGCCCATCAGAGCGCCCAGCGTCATGAGGTAAAATCCAAAAAACCGCTCCCGGTGGCCCTCATGATTCATATACTCATAGGCGAAAAAGGCCACTGCGAACCAGATGATACAGATCAAGGCGGCAAAAAAACGCCCCAGAGCGTCCCCCTGCAGGACGATGCGGAGCCCTGGGGCTAAATGCAGCATGGTATAGGGTGGTGTATCATAAATGGCCGCAGGCAAGACCAGAAGGATCTGAAGGATCAGGATGGTGGAAACGACGGTACGTCGCGCCCCGAGGGTATGGATGCGGGCCGCCATCAGGCCGCCGAATATGGGAAACAGCACAGGCAGCACCAGCCAGTTTCCATACAGCATTTCCATCCTGTCACCTTCTTTCTCTTCAAATGGTCAATCAAAACTGCGCGAGTCCTGTATGGATCAGAGCAAGGATCGGTCCTACCCCCACGCCCAGCACCAGGTTGAACGCCACGAAGCAGAGGGTAGCCCAGCGGTGGGCCGATGCCTCTTTTGCGGACAGGAAAGTACCTCTTTCCCCGTCCCTCCTGCCCCAGATGACCAAAATAGCAGGGATATAATACATGGCGTTGAGGACGGAGCTGACAGCCAGGCTGAACAGAGTCGGCATCGTCTGCCACTCTCCCGCCAGTGCCGCCACAGCCAGACTATATTTGGATGAGAAGCCGGCCAGCAGCGGTAGGCCGCACAGAGACAGGCCGCCCACGGTAAACCCGATGCCGGCCACTGGAGCCCGCCAGGCCATACCCCGCAGGTCACTCCAGTAATGTCCTCCCTCCCCGGCCCGTATCAGGGCCCCGGCACCCACAAATATCATGGGCTTTGTAAAGGCGTGGGTCAGCAGCTGGAAGCAGGCCGCGGCGGTCCCCGCCCGGCTGCCCAGCCCCAGGGCAAGAAAGATATAGGATATCTGGGCCGAGGAGGAGTAGGCGATCATTCTCTTTACCTCCTCCTGCCGCAAAGCAGCCACCGAAGCGAACAGCATACCAGCTACGCCCAAAAGGAAAAGCAGGTCATGGAGGTACATTTCGATCAGTACACTGCTGCCAAACACTCGCAGGATCAGCTTTATAATCAATACAATGTAACCCTTCAGCACCAGTCCAGACAAAATGGCGCTGGAGGCGGTCGTCGCGCTGGCGTGCGCGTCGGGCAGCCAGGCGTGAAAGGGAAACTGAGCACTTTTAATCGCCAGCCCCAGAGTCATCAGCAGTGCCGAAGCTGTCAGTGGAATCGCATATCTGCCGGTTTGGGCCAACTGTGCTACCGCCCGCCCCAAGTCCTCCATCAGCAGATGTCCGGTGACGCTATACAGCATGGAAATGCCCAGCAGGATCAAGCCGGAACCCAGGCAGCTGAACACCAGATACCGGATGGCCGCCACCACAGAGCGGCCGCTCTCCTTCGCTACCACAGCGATACAGGCGGTGACCGCTGCGATCTCCACAAAGACATAGGCGGTGAAGAGGTCATTGGTATAAACCATGGCCAGCAGAGCCGCATAGAGAAGTTGCATCAACAGGCAATACTGCCCCTGGCGCTCCTCCCGAATGTCCCGGCGGATGTCCTCTGCGCCACCAGTAAGAGAGAGAAACATCACCAAGCTGAAGGCCAGGGCCAGCAATGCCTCCAGAGGACCAGCCCGCAGTTCGTTTCCCCAAGGGGCCGGAAAATGTCCCATCATAAAGGTGAAGCTGTCCCCACTCCACAGGTGGGCCAGCAGAGCCGCCGACAGGGCTGCCACCACGGCCTGGACCACCCGGATCATCCGAAGTGCCTGCTCTCCATTTTTCAGGAACGGAACTGACACCGCACTGAGCAGGGCTAGAAAAATGCTGAAGAAAGGAACGTTATATGTAAAGGGCAAAAGCTTCACCTCCATTCTGTCTCTGATTTATATCTCCCTAATTATGATGTTCTTCTTTGGAACGCATCAGAATGACATCCAGATTCAGGCTGTGATACCTCTTGTACAGCCGACAGGTCAGGGCCAGAAACAGTGCCGTCGTACTCACCGCCACCACGATACCAGTCAGCACCAACCCTCCCGGTACCGGATTGATCCGTACAGCCCGCTCCATCCCCTCCTCCAAAATGGGGGCGCTTCCTCCCTCCACATAGCCCATGGCCGCCAAGAAAAGGAATACTGAGGTATCCATAAGATTGAGTCCGATAATCTTTTTGATTAAATTGGGATGGAGAAATAGCGTGGTGATCCCTATGGCAAATAAGAGGATCGCCGCTATGTAAAACCGCTGCTGTAAAATCAATTCCGCCAAGGCTTACCCCTCCTTTTGTGAAAACAGGGTAAAAAAGGTGTACATCGTACAGGCCACGATGATGCCTACACAGATATTCAGGGGCAGGATGAATCCGGCGCTGAAAATGGCGCCCGGCGTCCCCTTGGGCACCTCCCACCCCAAGTGATTGGCCCCGGTAAAGAAGGAATATCCTTTCATCAGGCCATAGGCTAACAGGCAGGTAACCGTCACCGCCGTGATGCGTCTGGGCGGGAGCAGGCGTTCCATCTCTTCACTCCCCAGGATCATGGAGCAGAGGATCAATCCGCACCCAAGCACAGTCCCTCCGGAAAAGCCTCCGCCGGGACTTAGGTGGCCATTGAGGACCACATAGACGCCAAACATCATCACCGCCGGCAGGATGAGCCGCCCCATCTGAGCCAGTACCGAATCACAAGGCGCAGTCTGGCCGTCCTCCTTCCCAGTCTTACGCAGCAGCAGGACCACACTCATAGCAGCCGCAAAGAGGACCGTAGACTCACCAAAAGTGTCAAATGCCCGGTAATCCAGTATCATTCCGGCTACGGCATTGACCGCGCCTGTTTCTTCCACGCCTTTTTCCAGATATCGCTGAGATACCTCGTTGATTGCCGGGGCTTCCGGGTCCCCAAACCGCGGCATGGAAAGAACTACCAGCAACAGGGTAAGCATCAGCACCATGGTCACACATACGGACAGAATACGGTAGACATGCACCAACTTTTTCAGTGTGCCTGGCCGGTACCCCCTCTTTCGACCACCCGCTCTGACCGCTCTCTGTTCCACGACGGCATGATGGCCTGGTACCGCAGGCTGAGGGATCCCTTTTGCCGCTCGCTCCCGCATCCGCATCAGCCGGTAGGCACCGAAATCCATGGGCTCGTGGGAGTCAATATATTCTAGATACTCCACGAACTCTGCCCGCTCCGGGTCCTCGGCCTCCTCCGACCCCTGATCCGCTTCTTCCCCCTCTGCCCAGTGGAGAAACCGCTCAAAGCGGCTTTCTTCAGTATGGTCACTCCTCATCCTTGTCCACCCCTTTCAGGGCATTCACCCTTCTCAGGGCCAGGAAGAACAGCAGACTTGTGACACCCGCCCCCACAGCGGCCTCTGTAATGGCCAGGTCGGGGGATTCCAGCAGAAACCACAGGATGGCCATGACCGAGGAATAGGACATAAAGATGATGACCGAGGCCACAAGTCTCTTGGTCACCACCGCGGCCACGGCGCAGAACACCAAGAACAGCAGCAGAATGATCTCCAGTACGATCACAATTCCCGCTCCCCCTCTCCGGTCAGCTGATCTGGTTCGATATCCCGGCCGGTAATCAGTTCCATTCTGGCAATCAGGTGGGAAGAAATGGGATTGGTGGCCCAGAGGACCACCAGCGTTGCAGCCAGCTTAATCCCATGCCCGTTCCAGCCACACAGAAGGATCAGTCCCCCCAGGATTAGCAGCACACCCAGGGTGTCGGTCACCGCTCCCGCGTGGATACGCTCCAAGGCATCCCGGAAGCGGAACAGCCCCAGAATGGAGATGGCTACCACCAGGGTTCCCAGAAGAATCAGCCCCAGGGCAGCTATGGTACGGATAGTCATTTCTTTCCCTCCTTCCGGTTTCGGTGGCGTTCCACGGTAACGCGGCTCAAAACAGCCACCGCCAGCAGATTAAGTAGTCCGTAGAGGATAGCCACATCCACCAAGTATGCCTTTCCCAGCAGATAGGACAAAATACAGATCACAAAGATGACCAACGTGCATATCTCATTGAGGGCTATCACCCGGTCCGTATACCTGGGCCCGCGGATAGCCCGGATCAGGCATAGCAGAATACCCAGCGCCAGCAGGCACAGTACAGCAGTCAGAACTGCCCGCAGCATCGGCGTACACTCAGCCATGGCGCTCCTCCTCCAGCTTTTTCAGTTTCTCCGAAAAGGCAGATTCCTTTATCCCTGCTCCAAACTCAGCGTCCAGGGCATAGACACACAGCATATCCGCCCCCATGGACACCGTCACTGTCCCGGGCGTTAAGGTGATAGAATTCGCCAGGGCCAACTTGGCCAGGTCACCCTTTGTCCCAGGCTGAAACCAGATCAATTTTGCCGGAGCTTGTTTCTTCCCAGGGGTCAGGATACGGCCGATGACCTGGATGTTGGACAGCAAAATCTGGCCCACCAGCCACATCAGATAACAAAACACCTCAGGGAGTCTGCGCAGAACGCGCAGTTCTCCCTGAGGCGAAATATGGAGCACCCGATGGGCAAAACAAGTCAGCGCCGCAGAAGCTGCCGCGCCAACCAATATGATCTCAACGGTCACCTTTCCGTTCAGCAGCAGCCAAAACAGGAACAGCAGCACAAATACCAAACGGTCTTCTCTCCCTCTCATCCCCAGTTCGTTTTCCAAAGAGCCAGCACCCACACTCTCCCTGCGGGCTGTCTTAAATAGTATAACAGATTTGTTTCAAAAACGGAAGAGAAAATATGTCTTGTCCCCATAAATTCCTTTTTTAATTGAAAAAGAAATCGGGCCGCCTATTTCAGCGGCCCGACTGGGCACCTGCGTCTTTTAGACCAGTTCGTGGACGATATCCCGCAGTGTTGTCACCTCTCCTACATTTCCTGGGAAAATAATATAGGACATACCGGGGAATCTGCTCTCCTCTCCAGTCTTCCAAACCGGAACTCCAGGGGCGGCCTGCCCCAGCACCAACGCCTTTTTGACGCCCAGTGCCTGGATACCCACATCGCTGGAGGTGATGCCCCCCTTGGCCACGATAAAGGACGGCCTTTCTCTCAAATCGGACACTACCCCGGTAAGGGCCCGCGAGATACGCACACTCAGCTCCAAATTGGCGTCGGCGCTCTCTTGACTGACCCGGAGGACCTGGCGGCTGGTATAGACTACAGCGGTCCGTCCTGCCCGTATCACCTGCTGGGCCCTGGCCGACACTCTCGCCCGCTCCTCCTCCAGACCACCTGGCCGGAGGGCGCTCTCCGCCTGGAAACAGATCTCCTCCAGGCCATCCACACCATCCAGAAGGCATTCCAGCTGCTGGCTCGTCTTTTTCACATGGGAGCCCACCACCACCAGTCCTCCATTCGGGTTATCCCGGTCACGCAGCTCCGCCCGGCCCAGGAGTGGACGATGTTCTACACCGCCCATTACCCGGACCAGTCCGGCGGCACAGCGGTAAAGGAACTGCTTTCCCTGATTCAAGGCCGCCATCAGAGCGGTGACAAAAACCTCTACGTCCAGGTCATCCGCGGCGTTGACCACCACCTTCTGAAACCCGGACACGCCCATCAGCTTCCTGGTGATACCCGGATAATCCAGGTCCCGGAGCTCCTCCAGGGAGATGGATACCATCTCCTCCGCCCGGTATCTGCCCCCGGTTCTCTCCTGGCACCAGTCTTTCAGGTCGGAGGAGGTGTAGGCAAAGGTGGTATCCTTGGCAAATTCCGTCATGCCGGCGGGCACCAGTTGTTCTCCCATCTTCACATAGTGGACATCTCCAATGGTGAGCCGGCCCCCTTCCTGGAAATAGGGCATGATGATCTCGCCGTCATAACAGGTCTCCAGCTCTCTCTCCAGGGTCTGCCGCAATGTCTCCGTTTCCAAGGGATAATGGCCCCGCAGCGTGGAGTCTCCCCGGCTGATTAGGACAAAGGGCTGCCCCGCCTCTCTGGCCGCCCAGGCCAGATTCTTCCCGATCTCCTGGTGGGCGCGCTCTGTTTCTTCCGCGGTAAAGCCCCTGGAGTTGGTCAGAACAAAGAACATGGGCTGTTCCGACCGCAGGCCCTGGAGCAGTGTTTCCCGCTCCCAGTCTGTATAGACATACAGGCCGTGAACCGTCTGGACGCCGGTGGGATCGTCGTCCAGCACCACCATCTTCCGCCGGCACCCTTCTAAGGCCCTCTTTAGCTCCTGATGGACCTGCTCCTTTGCGGGCAGAGGCCACTGCCGCGCCAGGTCCGCGGGCTCAACTGCGACTTTTCTCTCACTCATATCTATAATATCCTCCTATTTACCTGCTAAAACTTGTGGGAGTCCACTTCAAATCCCGCGCTCCTTTACAGGGCTTCTCGGAGGACATTCCGGTACTTTTCTCCCTCAGCAAGCAGTTGCTCCGCACTCTGGCGCAGCAGGTCTGTCACCGAAGATCCCCCGATCAGACGGGCCAGCTCCTCTCCTCTTCCCGCCCGGTCCAATCGTTCCACATGGGTATACGTCCGGCCATCCTGCTCACCCTTTTGGACAGAGAAATGGGTGTCTGCCATTGCCGCAATCTGGGGCAAGTGGGTGACGCACAGCACCTGCTTTCGTCTGGCTACCTGGGCCATCTTTTCCGCTACCTTTTGGGCCGCCCGCCCGGAAACTCCGGTGTCCACCTCGTCAAAGACCAGACTGCCCACTCCGTCATCCTCCGCCAACACGTTTTTCAGTGCCAGCATGATACGGGCCAGTTCACCACCAGAGGCCACCTTCTGAATCGGCTTCAGCGCCTCTCCCGCGTTGGCGGACATCAGGAACTGAACCTGGTCCAGCCCTGTGGGTCCCATCCCGTCCTCCTCCTGCTGCCCCAGAAATTGAGCCTGGAACTGCACTTTCGGCATATCCAGCTGGCGCAGCTCCTCCTGCACCCGCTGCTGCAGGGACAGGGCCGCCTCTTTTCTGGCATGGGACAGGCGCTCTCCCTTCTCCCTGGCCTGTGCCCGGACCTGGGACAGCTCCTTCTGGAGTCGTGCAATGGTGTCGTCCGCATCTTGGATCTGGTCCAGCTCCTGGCGGCTCCGCTCCAAATAGTCCAACATATCAGCCACTGTGGAGCCATATTTCTTTTTCAGCCGGTAAAGGATGTCCAGCCGACTCTCCAGTCGGTCCAGCTCCTCCGGAGAAAAGTCAAGCTCCCTGCCCTGGTCCCGCAGGCTCTCCAAGGCGTCCTCCGCCGCGGCCCGCAGGGTGGACACCTGGTCCGCCAACGCCCCAATCTGTGGGCTGAGACGGGCCACGCCCCGCAGCTCCCCCTCGGCATCAGCAATTAGGGCACAGGCCCCTTGGCTATCCTCATCGCCCCCCAGCGCATATTCTGCCGCCTGGAGCGCATCCATCAGCTTGCCGGCACTGCGCATCAAGGTCTTTCGAGCGTCCAGCTCCTCATCCTCACCCGGCTTCAGCCCGGCCCGCTCCAGCTCCTGAATCTGATAAGTCAGCGTGTCCACCCTCCGGCTCCGCTCCGCCTCGTCCATCTCCAGCGAAGCGATCTGCCGCCTTTTCTCACTCATGGCCTGATAGCTGCTCTGATAGTCTTCCAAAAGGTCCCCGGTCCTGCCGAAGCAGTCCAAATAGTCCAGGTGGCTATCCGGGTCCAGAAGCTGCTGCCCGTCGTGCTGCCCATGAATATTCAGCAGCTGCCGCCCCAGCTCCCGGAGCTGGGCTACGGTCAAAGGCCGTCCGTCTACCCGGCATACATTCCGGCCGTCCCCCTGGATCTCCCGTTGGAGCAGCAGTTCCTCCCCCTGTGGTGGAAAGCCGTTATCCTCCAGCCATCTGAGCTTGGGGAGCCCAGTAAAAACGGCTGTGACCAGCGCCGACCTGGCCCCGGTGCGGATGAGTTCGCGGCTGGTCCGCTCTCCCAGAACAGCGCCAATTGCGTCGATGACGATGGATTTTCCCGCGCCGGTCTCGCCGGTAAGCACATTGAAGCCGCCATCAAATCGGATATCCGCCGACTCAATGATAGCGATATTCTCAATATGGAGCAGAGAAAGCATGGTATACCCCCTTTCTGTCCACAAATCAAATTACTTCAGCAGCTTGTGAACCTCGCTGTTAAAGGACTGGGCGGCAGCACTGTCGCGCATGATCAAAATGCCTGTGTCATCCCCTGCCAGACTGCCGACGATTCCAGGAATCTCCATATTGTCCAGAGCGGAACAGGCAGCTGAGGCCAGTCCCGGCATCGTCTTGACCACTACGATATTCTGGGCCACATCCACCGAGATGACCCCTTCTTTGAAAATATTGCGCAGCCTGGTGTCAGAAGTAACAGCGCCCTTCCGCTCGCTAGGGGCGTAGCGGTACGCACCTTTTCCGGTCAAAACCTTGACCAGCCGAAGTTCCTTGATGTCCCTGGAAATCGTGGCCTGGGTGGCCGAGATGCCTCGGGACTTCAGCTCCTCCAGCATCTGCTCCTGTGTCTCTATATCCACCGACTGTACGATATTTAATATTTCAGCCTGACGCAAATTTTTCACTTTGTGAATCCTCCCAGCTTCTGGTTAATGACCTGATAAAAGCTCCGGCCAGCCAGTTGGACCAGCTTGGTGCAGTGGGTAGACCGCCGGACTTCCACTCTGTCGCTGCCTGATAGTCGGATTGCTTTGCCTCCATCCACTGACAGGTACAAATGCTTGCGGGTTCCCCGGGGCAGGGTAACGCTCACCGTCCGTTCCGGAGAGAGTACCATCGCACGGGCAGCCAGTTGGTGGGCACACACTGGAGTGATGATGATGCTTCGAGAGGTAGGTTCTACAATGGGGCCTCCGGCGGACATGGAGTAAGCCGTAGACCCCGTTGGGGTGGCCACGATGACGCCGTCCCCCATGATGCTGCTCACCTGGACCTGGTCGGCCCACACCTCCACCTCCGCCACCCGCGCCATGGAGCCCTTGAACACCACAGCGTCGTTCAGCGCCAAGTCCTGGCTGATAATTTTTCCCCCCCGCACTACCTGGACATCCAGCATCATCCGCTCCTCGATAGAAAAGTTTCCCTGGGCCAGCGGAGCCAACAGAGGGAGCTCGGACCGCTCCAGTTCCGCCATAAAGCCCACGCTGCCCATATTGACCCCCAGAATCGGCACATCGTGAAGCGTGGCGTCCCTGGCCGCATGGAGGATGGTACCGTCTCCTCCGAAGCAGATCAGAAGATCCGCACTGGGCAGCTCCCGCTCCAGAGAGGACAGTGTCAACTGGCGCGGCACATCGACCCGGTCCCCCTTCTTCGGGACGAAGGGCAGGCAGAGCGCCGTCTGGGCACCAGATCGTTCTAAAATGCGCTGTGCCTCCAGCGCGGCCTTCAGACCCCGGTCCCGGTATGGATTTGAGCTGAGGATAACTTTCATTCCCGCCCCTCCTTCCACACGTTGTGAGATCGCTGGACCAGCTCCCACAGGTCCCCCTCATAGGGCACGCCGGCTCCGGCACGTAGATGACCCAGGTACTCAATGTTTCCCTCCGGACCCTTTATAGGCGAAAAGGTAATGTCCTTTACAGTGAAATCCGCATTTTCCGCGTGAATCAAAAACTGGCTCAATACCTCCAGATGGACCTCCGGGTCCCGAACCACGCCTTTCTTCCCAACCTTGTCCTTCCCCGCCTCAAACTGGGGCTTCACCAGGCAGACGCCCTCTCCGCCTGGAGCCATCAGGGGCCGTAGAGCGGGCAGGATCAGATTTAGGGAAATAAAAGACACATCGACTGAGAAAAAATCCAAAGGCTGAGGGATCTGCTCCGCTGTCAGGTATCGGGCATTGGTGCGCTCCATACAGACGACCTTTGGATGAGTCCTGAGCCGCCAGTCCAGCTGGTTATAGCCCACATCCACCGCGAATACCTTAGCCGCCCCGTTTTGGAGCATACAATCGGTAAATCCTCCTGTGGAAGCGCCGATATCGGCACAGACTGCCCCCTCCAGACAAATCGGCCAGCAGGCCATGGCCTTTTCCAGCTTCAGACCGCCCCGGCTCACATAGGGCATCGTCTTGCCCCGGACCTCGATGCGGGCACTCTCACCCACAGGCGCTCCAGCCTTGTCCACCTTCTGTCCATCTACATAGACCTGTCCGGCCATGATGACCGCCTGGGCCTTCTGACGGCTCTCCGCTAACCCCTGCTCTGTCATGGCTACATCCAGTCGCTTTTTATTTGACACAGCCCAGCACCTCCATGGCCCGTCGGGCGATTCCAGGCCCGTCCAAATTCAGATCCCGCTTCAGCAGCCGGACTGCCCCGTGGGGCACAAATTCCTGTCCGCAGTCGATCCGATATATCCTGGCCGGGATCTGCTTCTCCTCCAGCGCCGCGGCCAAACGCTGTCCCACGCTGCCACTGGCCACGCAGTCCTCGGCTACCAGCAGGGCTCCAGTCTGACGGACGCAGTCGGCTACAAGCTCAGTCGGGAGAGGGGTAATCTGGTTCAGCTTGACCACCTGGGCCTCGATCCCCTCTTTGGACAGAAGGTCAGCCGCCTCCAGCAGATCGTTAATCTGGATGCCGTAGCCCGCCAGGGTAAGATCTCTCCCCTCCCTTAGCAGTACAGCAGGCCCGCTGCCTGAACTGCCCGTATACATCCCCTCGCCGCCACGTGGATAACGGACAGCTACCGGCCCCTTGATTTCCAGCACGGCCCGCTCCAGCATCTCCTCCAGCTCCTGGAAGCTGGAGGGCGCAAAGACTGTCATCCCCGGGACGCTATCCAGATAGGCCACATCAAAGACGCCATGGTGGGTCTCCCCGTCCTCTCCCACCAGTCCGGCCCGATCCACGCCCAGCACCACATGGAGGTGGTCAATGGCCACATCGTGGATCAGCATATCGTAGGACCGCTGGAGAAAGGTGGAGTACACTCCAAACACGGGTATCGCACCCTCCTTGGCCATTCCGGCTGCCATGGAAACGGCGCAGCCTTCGGCGATCCCAACGTCAAAGAACCGGTCCGGGAAGGCCCTGGCAAATTCCCCCAGGCCGGTGCCCCCCATCATAGCGGCTGTCAGGCCGCATATCTCCGGGTGCTCCCGTCCCATTTGAGTGAGTTTTCTGCCGAACACAGCAGAGAAATTGTCGCCGCCCACCTTTTTCATCAGGCCGGTCATGGGATCAAAGGGCCCAACTCCATGGAAGGCGTCCGGATTCTCCTCAGCGGGCAGATACCCCTTTCCCTTGACGGTCCTCACATGGAGCAGGACCGGCTCATTCAGTTCCCTGGCATATTGAAGAATCCTGGTCAGCTTTGGCAGGTCATGCCCGTCTACCGGACCAAGATAGGTAAATCCCATATTCTCAAACATACTGCACGGCAGAAGGCTCTGCTTCAGCGCCTTCTTGACCCGGTGGGTAAATTGGTATATCCGCTGCCCCACCCAGGTCTTCCCCATGATGCGGCGGTAGTGTTTCTTAAAGGTCAGGTACTGGGGCTTTAACCGCTGTTGAGCCAGATGCTCCGCCACCCCGCCTACGTTGGCGGTAATGGACATCCCATTGTCGTTGAGGATGACCAGCAGCTGCTGGCCGCACTCCCCAGCGTTGGACAGCCCCTCGTAGGCCAATCCGCCTGTCAGGGCCCCGTCACCAATGAGAGCCAGTACCTTATAGTCCTCCTTCATCGCTGTTCTGGCCCGAGCCATACCCAGCGCCACCGCCACCGAGTTGGAGGCATGGCCGGCGATAAAGGCGTCGTGGCCGCTCTCCCCCGGCTTTGGAAAGCCAGCAATACCGCCGTACTGGCGCAGAGTGGACATCGCCTCCCTCCGGCCGGTAATCATCTTGTGAGGATAGCACTGGTGCCCCACGTCGAATACCAGCCGGTCCCGGGCGGTATCAAATACCCGATGGATGGCCACTGTCAGCTCCACCGCACCCAGGTTGGAGGCCAGATGCCCTCCTGTCTTGGATACCTCCTCCACCAATTCCTGGCGCAGTTGAGCACAGAGGGCCTCGCCCTCCCTGTCTGTCAGATCCGCCAACAGCGGTCTGCGCGGACCGTTTTGTTCTCTGTTCAATCCTATGCGACTCCTTCGCTCCCGCGTCCCGGATCTTGTAGACCGGGGCGGCGCTTATTTCCAAAGCAGGGTCAGAAGCCCCACCGAGATACCCAGCAGGGCACCCATCAACACCTGGAACGGCGTGTGCCCCAGTGCCTCCTTCAGCCGGCGGCCCTTCAGGTCAGGAGGGAGGTCCTCCAGGCTGCCGAGCAGCTGGTTGAGTGCCTTGGCCTGCTCGCCAGTGGACCAGCGCACATTGAAAGCGTCATACATCACCACTGCCGCCAGGCCAGCGGCCAGAGCGAACAATGGACTATGCCAGCCGTAGGCGATGCCCATAGACACCGCCAGCGCGCACACAAAGGCCGAATGGGAGCTTGGCATCCCACCGCTGCTAATAAGCGCGCTCAGGCTGGATTTACGCCGGATAGCCAGATCGGTCAACACCTTGATCATCTGGGCAGCGAACCAAGCTGTAATGGCCAGATCCAACATCAAATTCCCAGTGAGGAAGCCCTGATAATGCTCCATGCCTGTCCCCCCTGCTCTTAAATCGCCCTTAGTTGCTTCTCTGGGCCAGATGATCCGCCAACCAGCACAGACAGCCGATGCTGCCGCGCCATCCGCCCCGCTCCAAAGCCTCTTTCGCCAAGCGGGTATGCTCTACCACCTGCTCCCGGCAGCCCTCCACCCCCAGCAGTGTCACATAGGTGGTCTTGCCGTTGGCGCTGTCCGATCCCACCGGCTTACCCAGCTCCTCTGTGGTGGAGGTGGCATCCAGCACATCGTCCCGGATCTGGAAGGCCAGCCCCAGATGGGTGGCATACTCCCTGGCCGCGTCAATACAGCTGTCATCTACCTCTCTATGGCCGGAGCAGGCCAGAACCCCCATGACACAGGCGGCCCGCAGCAGGGCGCCGGTCTTTTTGTCATGGATGGCCGTCAAGTCCTCCAAACTGTGGGGCTGTCCATCCCCAATGGTATCCCAGTACTGGCCGCCGCACATCCCCTGCACGCCTGCCGCCTCGGCCAGCACACCGGCGGCCAGGGCAGGAGCTGCCGCTCCCTCACCTGACCAGGGCCCCTTCGCAAACAGCACAGTACGGAAGGCAGCCGCCTGAAGGGCATCCCCGGCCAAGGTGGCTACACACTCGCCAAATACCTTATGGCAGGTGGGCTTCCCCCGCCGCAGGTCATCGTTGTCCATACAGGGCAGGTCATCGTGGATGAGGGAATAGGTATGGAGCATCTCTACCCCGCAACCAAACTCCAATCCCTCCTCCAGCTCACCGCCGGCTGCCTGACAGAACAGCATGGTCAGGATAGGGCGGATCCGCTTTCCTCCGGCCATGAGGCTATATCGCATGGCCTTTTCCAACCCCTCCCCCTGGAAGCAGGAGGCAAGGTATTCTTCTGTTAGGGCATAGGCCCGGTCCATCTGCTGCTGGTAGTTCATTTTCCCTTACTCCTCCCGTGCGAAAGGCCGCTCCTGTGGCTGTCCGTCCTCACCCGCAATCAGCAGGCTCACCTTCTGCTCCGCCTTGTCCAACTGGGCAGTACACTCCCGCAGCAGTTTAGCTCCCTCTTCAAAGAGGGCCATCGCCTGCTCCAGCGGAGCCTCTCCCCGCTCAAGGAGGGCTACAATCTCCTCCAGCCGAGCCATAGAAGCCTCAAAATCCAATTTCTTATTTCCTGCCATCGGGCACACCTATCCTTTCTTCTACACGGCATTCCAAGCTGCCGTCCGACAGACGCAGGGAGAGCCTGTCACCCGGAGCGGCTCCTTGCGCCGAGGTCAGCACATGGCCATCCTCTCTTTGCGCGATGGCGTATCCACGCCCCAAAACCTTCAGAGGACTCATTGCGTCCAGAGAGGCCGCCAACCTGGCCGCACGCTCCCTCTGTCCGGAAACATTCCTCTCCAGTCCGTGAATCAGACGGCTGCTCTGGTAGTCCAGCAGCAGCCGCTTGTCCCGGAAATAGGAGGCGGGGTCGGTCATAGTCCTGCTCTGAGCCAGGCGGTCCAGCTGCTGCCGGTATCGGGCTAGGCGGTGGAGCAGTCCTCCCTCCAGCCGCTCTTTCCCTCCCATCAGGGTGGAATAGATCTCATTTTGATCGGGTACCGCCAATTCAGCGGCGTTGGAAGGGGTGGCGGCTCTCAAATCGGCCACGAAGTCGGCAATGGTCACATCCGGCTCATGTCCCACGGCAGAAATCACCGGGATCTCCGACTGATAGATAGTCCGGGCCACGATCTCCTCATTGAAGGCCCACAAGTCCTCCATAGAGCCGCCGCCTCGGCCCGTGATAATCAGGTCCGCCACCCGCTTCCAGTTGGCCCACTGGATGGCGGCGGCGATCTCCTCGGCCGCGCCCTCGCCCTGGACACGGACCGGCAGTACCTTCACCTGGGCCATAGGCCAGCGGGTACCCAGGATTCGGAGCATATCCCGGACCGCCGCCCCGGCTGGCGAAGTCACCAGCGCGATGACCTTTGGAAATTTGGGGATTGGCCTCTTATGCTCCTGGTCAAACAGCCCCTCCCGCAGCAGGCGCTCCTTTAACTGTTCAAAGGCCATGGCCAGGTCCCCCGCCCCATCAGGCGTCAGGCGGACACAATACATCTGGTACTGGCCGTCCCGAGGGAATACGGTGATACGGCCAGCGGCAACCACCTGCATCCCGTTCTCCGGCCGGAAGCGAAGAGACTGGGCGTCGCCGCGGAACATAACACAGCGCAGGGCGCCCTCACTGTCCTTCAGGGTGAAGTAGTGGTGTCCCGAAGGATACATCTTGTAGTTGGACAGTTCTCCCCGGACCAGAAGCGAGGACAGGAGCCGGTCCCGGTCCATAAGGTTTTTCAGATATCCGCCTACCTGGCTGGGGGTCAGGACGGTACGATCTCCCGTCATACCTGTCCCCCCTCTCTCCAAGCCCGCCAGGTAAGGATCGCTGTCCCCATAGCGTTGTCTGTGGCAAACTGGGGCTGGGCAAAGATGGCCTGACAGAACTCTGTGAGCACATGGCGCAAATGGCGGTTGGAGGCCACACCGCCGGAGCACAGGACAGGCAGTCCGGGATACTGGTCCTGGGCTGCTACTGTGGCCCGGTGAACCACATCACACACAGTATTCAGCGCGAACCGGGCGATGTCGGCCGGTTTCTCCCCCCGCTCCAGCAGCTTTTTCACCTGATTTTCCATTCCGGACAGGGAGAAGTGGAGACCGTCCAGCTTCACCCGGTAGCCCGGACCGGCATCCGTTTGTCTGTATAATTCGTCCAGTGCCTTCCCTGCCGGGAAGTTCAGGCCCAGCAGCACACCAGTACGGTCGATCAGTTGTCCAGCAGAGATATCGGTGGTACCGCCGATGATCTCCCCTTTGACCGAGCAGCCCTGCGGCTCCACCCGCAGCAGCTCCGTAGTTCCGCCCGACAGGTGCCAAGCCAGAAAAGGGCCATCCAGCAGATCCAGCCGTCCGGCGGACCAGGCGGCGGCAGCCAGATGCCCCTGTTGATGGGAATGGGCAAAAAATGGGACGCCCAGAGTGTGGGCTAAACCCCTCCCCTGAGAACTCCCGGCCAGAAAGCATGGCATATAGGAGCCCTCCACCTCTCTAGGACGGGTGCTGGCTCCTACCGCGGCAATCCCCTCTAACAGGCCCTGCCGCTCCAACTGCTCAAACAGTCCGGGCAGCTCCCGCACATGTTGGAACAGGGCGTCACTCTGCCTCAGGCCAAGCTCCCCCGGTCTGACTTCCAGCAACTTGCTCCTGTTGCAGCCGGTCTGACCGTCAAACACAGCCACTGAGGTGGTATAATTGCTGGTATCCAGCGCAAGGACCGCCATTTCAGTCCTCCGCCTTGTCGTCCGCTCTGGCCGCTTTTTCCGGCTTTGGCGGGGTGTCGGCAAACTCTGCCCGGACAAACGAGCCTAAGATCCCATTGATAAAGGCTACCACGTCCTGAGACTCATAGCTCTTGGCGATCTCCACCGCCTCATTAATGGCAGCGGCGTTGGGGATCTCCTCCATATACAGGACCTCATACATAGCGGTACGCATAATAGCTGCCGCCATACGGGGGATACGGGAAAAGGACCAGCCCACGGCATAGCGGCTGATATAGTCGTCCAGCTCCGGACCATGGGCAAAGACCCCCCGGACCAGGTCCCGTATGTACTGGGCCTGCTTCTCATTGGGGAACTGGGAATACAGGGGCATATCCTCCGCCAGCTCCTGAAATCTCTCCTGGGTCAGTTGGGTGTCGAGGACCTCATCCGCACTCAAATTTCCAAATCCCAGAGAAAATATCATCTGTACCGCGATCTCGCGGGCGTTGCTTCTCGTCATCGTTTTGTATCCTCCCACAGGCCGTAATGTGGCCATAATAAGGTAGCTATATTATATACATGAATATACAAAAAAGGAAGCCCCAATTTTGTCTGTTCAGCATCTGACTATGGTGCCCGCCATTTCCTTGGAACAAATAAAAAAGACGGCCCGCAGGCCGTCTTCTCAGTCATAAAATTTGTGGCCGCCTATCACGGCGATGCAGTTGCGGTTTCGAGAGGCCCAGCTACCCACGCTAGAATCAAAATACAGGGCTCCTCTGGTCTCCTCCACCACCCCGCCATCCAGCACCAGTTTGGCAGCGATGACACTGGATTCATTTGGGGTACGCTTGGCCAGGCTTCCGGATTGATAGGTAGAAAACTGGTTTTTCTGTGCCAGCACCCCTTCGATGGTGTTGGGATAGATAGGACTGGCCACTCGGTTGAGCACCACATTTCCCACAGCCATCTGGCCCTCCAGAGGCTGGTTGCCACTCTCGGCATAGATCAGGCGTGAGAGCCAGAACAAATCGTTCTGATCATAGTAGCTTTCGCCGGACTGGATCGCCCCACTGCCCCGTGTAACAGTCACGGTCCCGGTAGCACTGTCCCAGCCCACCTTGGCGTCAAAGGCCTCGGCCACCGCCCAGAGCGGGACCGTGAGCCGACCCTCCACCACCTGTGCGGACTCTGGCAGATAGAGATAACGGCCATTGGCCACCATATACAGTTGACCGACCTTGGCGGTCACATTCAAATTGGCGGTAGTCACAGTGGCCACACCGGTCCCGCTATCCCACTGGACCTGAGCCGTGTCATCTAGAGCCTTAGCCATACCAGCCAGAGACACATAGGTGATACCGTCCTTCTGCATCCGGGCCACGTCGCTAGGCGCTGGCACTCCGTCAATCAGGAGCTTACTATCTGTATTCTCGGCCAACTCGATCAGGCTGGCCCCGGCGGCCCCGTGGACCGCCTCATCACTTACCTTATCAGTTTCAAGCGTTACACCACTATTGGTGGGAACGCTCCCCTCCTCTGCCACGATGGTCACAGTCTGCTCTGGAACAGAGCTGGCACCCATCAGGAGGAGCAAGGCAAAGGCGCACAGCGTCACGGAAAACAGCTTGCGTATCATTGTCTTCACTCCTTTCGATACGGTTTTGTCATAATTATGACAACCAAAAGCAACTGCTTGTTACTTTTGTTACCATATTGTAACCAATTCAAAGGAGCGGCGCAAGGGCAAAATTGCCCAGACTTCCAGCTTCAATCTTGTGTATTTTGTCTGTATTGTTTAGTAATATCGCGGTTTTTTATCCTTTTTTACATTTTTATACCAGCTTCTGCTTTTTCGTCCAACTTCTTCATCTGGAAAAAGCTCGGGCCGCCCAGAGGGCGGTCCGAGCCAGTTAGACTAGATATCAGGTTGAAGGCGCTGGCATCCTCTCTTATCACTGGTGTGGCAGACAGTACAAGTCATAAGGGAAGGAAACATCCCGTCCCTCACTTCAGCTCTGTCTTCTCCAGGTCCAGCTTGCTTAAAGCTCCCCTGTCCCCTACCAGCACTACATTAGGATGCAGTTGGAGCACCGAGGCCGGGACCTGAGGCACCACAGGCCCCTGGAAGGCAGCCCGCACAATATCCGCCTTGGCGGCTCCATTGACCACCAGCAGGATGCTCCTGGCGTTCATAATGGTGCCGATACCCATGGTGAGGGCCTGCCGGGGCACATCGGCTTCGCTGGCACGGGCTCATTAAAGCCAATATGCCCATTATGGCCCAGGCCCAGCAGTTGAAGGTCAATCCCCCCCAGCGCCCGGATCATATGGTCATATCCGGCCCCCTCTTTCTCAGGGTCCCCGGCCAGCCCGTTGGGTACATGGGTATTCTCCGCCTTAATGTCCACATGGTCGAACAGGTTTTTCTGCATAAAATAGCGGTAGCTCTGGTCGTGCTCCGGGGCCAGGCCATAATACTCATCCAGGTTGGCCGTCTTTACCTCGGCAAAGGACAACTCCCCATCCTGATACCACCGTACCAGCTGCTCATAGGCACCGACCGGCGTGGACCCGGTGGCCAGACCCAGGACACAGTCCGGCTTTAGCTGGATCTGGGCGGCTATTATACTGGCCGCCTTGCGGCTCATAGACGAATAGTCGGCGCACTGATAAATCCTCATAAATAACTCCTCCATTTCAAATGGGCTGCTCCAAGCCCCATATATCATCTGTCCTCTTTAGGGCAGATAGGACCTTATCTCACAGCAGTTTTATCATACCATTACCATCGCTGTTTTTCAATCCATATCAATCGAAAAAACAGCGTTCTCACAGGTTAGCAGACCGGCTGATTTTCGGGCAGGAAATAAAAATTGTCCCCATTTAAAGCAAGGAGTAGCAACGTGAGCGGGCGGATGACGTCTTTTTTACCCTAGGCATAATGCACATAACCACCAGCTTCGATGGTGGTTGTCACTATGCAGGCATAGCCCTCTGTTCCTCGCGGACGCGTGCAACGCGTAATACGGTCTGCCATCTGCGTGAGGACTGTTACTTGCCGCCCGTAAACGGGCTGCTACATGGGATTCTCAGTTGCTCTCCCATCCCGTCCTCTTTTAGCTGATTCTTCATGTACTCTGCAATTCGGCTCTCATTTTTCCCTACTGTATCCACATAGTACCATCCTCTGCACCAAAATTCTCGGTTCCGGTACTTGTATTTCAACTCGCCGAATTGCTCATACAGCATTGTGCTGCTCTTCTCTTTCAGATACTCCATAAATACGATACGCCAAACTTTACAAAGGGCGAAAACAGACCGTGAAACGGGCTGCCAACAACAAACGGCGGTATGCTCCCGAGGGCAGCATACCGCCTGTTTTGTTGTCCGGAGTTTCCAAAGGGGCTTGCCCCTTGGCACACGACTCTTCTTGCAAAGTGTAGTGTGTTATACGCTCTGTCGGCGTTGCCGTGAAAATGCCGTTGCCGCCGGGGAGGGCAAAGGCGTTTGAAGCGGCAGGAAAACAGGGCTGTGATTACGTGGCGTGAAGCTGCAAGCGCAGGACTGGTTTTATCAGCAGACAGGGCGTAATATGGAAGCTCTCGTCCCTCGTCTACTATCTGTCAATTATATATCGTACATCCGGAAAAGCGACGTAAGATTTGTATTACACTAAATATCCTCTCTCTAATCCAAATTTAATGCCGCCTTCCCAGTCAGATGTCAAGTGGTTCCTTACAGTTTCAAATAGATGTTGGAGTTTTTAGTAAAGATGTATTCTGACCTTCGCATGTGTGAGTAGGCAAAGGAAATGGTTGGTTCAACTTAGATTTGCTGGCTACTACCACCAATCTTTTTCTTATTTGAGGAACTCCAAATGAAGTTGCTTCCAAAATGTCATAGTCAACATGATATCCAATCATTTCTAGCTCTGATACAATTATATCAATAACCTTGTCACCATTTTCGGTTTTTGCTTTAAGCAGATTTGGCACATTTTCTATTACAATACATTTCGGAGAAAATAATTTACCAAAACGTATCATTTCTGTAAAAAGAGAATCGCTGACCTACCGAATCGGTACTCTGTCAAAGTATTTGTTCCATTTGGACTATATGTTTCCTTTGGCCTTCCATTTTCTGTACCCGATCAAAAGTCTCCTGGTCAATGATAGCCTCATGAGCATCCTCTACCAGGTACATATCCAACTGCCCATCGTTTTTGACTTGCTTTCCGGTCAGGAAATCCGGCGTATAGCTTTTCTGCATCAGCACCTGCCCGATGTACTTCTCGTTACTCAACATCCGATCGATGGTGGAGGTGCTCCACTCCCTCTTCCCTGTCACGGTTTTGATCCCGTGTTCTTCCAGGTAGCGTTTGATCTTCCGTACACCGTTCCCCTGCACATAGAGATCAAATATCTTCCGTACGATCTCCGCCTCCTCCGGGACCACCCGCAATATACCGTCTGGTCCTTTTGTATAGCCAAGAAATTGAGAATGGTTCAGTATAGTTTTCCCGCTTTTCATCCGCTGACGCAAACCGAACTTGATATTGTCGCTTTTGTTCTGGCTCTCTGCTTGATTAAACGTGGTATACAGATCAACGACACTGTCCGGAGATGTCAGTGTATGGATCCCGCCCAGTTCAATATACACTCCAATACCCATTTGCTTCAATCTCCTGATCGTAGTCATGGTTTCTTTTGCATCTCTTCCGAAGCGGCTCAGAGATTTCACAAGGATCAAATTGATTTTTCCTTTTCTACAATCTCTCAGCATCTTTTGGTATCCGGGCCGATTCTTCGCGTGGAGCCCGGAGGCATTGTCCGCATACACAGCGACAAACCTCCAAAAGGGATTTCTCTTGATGTATCGTGTAAAGTACTCAATTTGCTTTTCCAAACTTTGCTGTTGTTCTTCGTAAGGGGTGCTGACCCGACAATAAGCAGCGACTCTTAATTGCTGACTCCAGATAGAACCGTTCTCTTTCTCCTGTGGAATCTCAATCACATAGCCAGACATAGCAAAACCTCCATGATACCACTGACCAGCAGTATATCACGGAGGTTTTACAATAGAAAAAGCTACATTTCAGTCTTACTCCCAAGACTAAAATGTAGCTTTTAACTTGGCGGAGTAGGAGGGATTCGAACCCTCGAGCCGTGTTAGCGGCTACACGATTTCCAGTCGTGCTCGTTATGACCACTTCGATACTACTCCATAGCTGAAAGGGAAATCTACTACATTCCCTGCTGTCGACAGTCACAACGACAGCGTATTGTATTATACCAGTTTTTTTCGTTCCGTCAACCCCTTTTCGAAAATTTTTCTCGTTTTTTCTCGGATAGAGCTCCAGATCAAAAAACGTCTCTATTCCAAGCCCCTGTGCCTCTTGACTATGGCTCTCTTTCCTTTTATATTTTTATTGGAATTCAGAATATCGATCCAGGAAGGAGCACATCATGAATCTGTGCGACATCGACCAGATCAAAGCCCTGCTGGCCCGGCACGGCTTCCGTTTTTCCAAATCCATGGGACAAAATTTTTTGATCCAGCCGTGGGTACCGCGGGATATCGCCTGTTCTTCTGGCGCCGGCTCCGGTAAAGGGGTGCTGGAAATCGGTCCAGGCATCGGCCCTCTCACCCGGGAGTTGTCCCTGCTGGCCGACCAGGTGGTTTCCGTGGAGTTGGACCGCTCCCTTCTCCCTATCCTGACAGAAACTCTGGGGGACAGGGACAATGTGGAGATTGTCTCCGGTGATATCCTGAAGCTGGACATTCCGTCCCTGGTCCGGGAGCGATTCCAGGGGCTGGAGCCCATCGCCTGTGCCAACCTGCCCTATAACATTACCACTCCTGCCATCACCGCCCTTCTGGATGCGGGCTGCTTCTCCTCGATCACTATCATGATTCAGCGGGAGGTGGCTCGGCGCATCTGTGCCACTCCGGGCAGTGGAGATTACGGCGCCTTTTCCGTCTATTGTCAGTATCACGCCGAGACGGAACTGCTTTTTGATGTCCCCCCGGACTGTTTCCTCCCCGCACCCAAGGTGACCTCCTCCGTCCTCCGTCTCACTCCCAAGGATCCGCCCGATGAGGTGGATGACCCGGACCACTTCTTCCGCGTGGTAAAGGCCGCCTTCTCCCAGCGGAGAAAAACCCTGCTAAATGGGTTAAGCGGCATCTTCCGTTCTAATTTTTCCAAAGAACAGCTATTAAGCGCCATCTTAAGCTGCGATCTCCCCGCTGATATCCGGGGAGAACGGCTGTCCATTCCCCAGTTCGCAGCCCTGTCAAAGGCCCTAAGGCAGCGGGATATCAGGCCTTAGCTTGGGCAAGAGCTCCTTTATTTTCCAAAAAGCAATAAGACCTATAACTAAATTGTCGTCACCAATAACATTGACTTTATCCCTTTCAGCGTGTATGATTATATCGATTTTAAGCTATTCCCTGCCGCCCTGTGCAGGAAGATCATTTCAGAAAAGAGGTCACAAACATGGCAACTATTGATCTGAGCAAATATGGCATCACCGGCACCACTGAGATCCTCCACAATCCCTCCTATGAAACCTTATTCGAGGAAGAGATGAAGCCCGGGCTGGAGGGCTATGACGTGGGCCAGTTGACTGAGCTGGACGCCGTTAACGTCATGACTGGCATCTACACTGGCCGCTCCCCCAAGGACAAGTTCATCGTCATGGACGATGTTTCCAGGGATACCGTGTGGTGGACCTCTGACGAGTTCAAGAACGACAACAAGCCCGCCTCCAAGGAGGCCTGGGACGAGTGCAAGCGTCTGGCCATCCAGCAGCTGTCCAACAAGAAGCTGTATGTCATGGACGTGTTCTGCGGTACCAACCACGACTCCCGCATGGCCATCCGCTTCATCATGGAGGTAGCCTGGCAGGCCCATTTTGTTAAAAACATGTTCATCGCCCCCACCGCTGAGGAGCTGGAGAACTTTGAGCCTGATTTTATCTCCTATAACGCCGCTAAGGCCAAGGTGGAGAACTATAAGGAGCTGGGCCTGAACTCTGAGACTGCCGCCATTTTCAACCTCACTGAGCGCGAGCAGGTCATCCTGAACACCTGGTACGGCGGCGAGATGAAGAAGGGCATGTTCTCCATGATGAACTATTACCTGCCCCTCAACGGCATGGCCTCCATGCACTGCTCCGCCAATACCGACATGAACGGCGAAAATACCGCCCTGTTCTTCGGCCTGTCCGGCACTGGCAAGACTACTCTGTCCACCGATCCCAAGCGCCTGCTCATCGGCGATGACGAGCACGGCTGGGACGACGAAGGTGTGTTCAACTTCGAGGGCGGCTGCTACGCCAAGGTCATCAATCTGGACAAGGACGCCGAGCCTGACATCTACAACGCCATCAAGCGCAACGCCCTGTTGGAGAACGTCACCGTTGACAAGGACGGCAAAATCGACTTTGCGGATAAGTCCGTCACCGAAAATACCCGCGTGTCCTACCCCATCGACCATATTGAGAAGATCGTGCGTCCCAAGTCCAAGGGCCCCGACGCCAAGAACGTCATCTTCCTGTCCGCCGACGCCTTCGGTGTGCTGCCCCCCGTGTCCATCCTGACCCCGGAGCAGACCCAGTATTACTTCCTGTCCGGCTTCACCTCCAAGCTGGCCGGCACAGAGCGGGGCATCACCGAACCCACTCCCACCTTCTCCGCCTGCTTCGGCCAGGCCTTCCTGGAGCTTCACCCCACCAAGTACGGTGAGGAGCTGGTGAAGAAAATGAAGAAGTCCGGCGCCAAGGCCTACCTGGTCAACACTGGCTGGAATGGCACTGGCAAGCGTATCTCCATCAAGGACACCCGCGGTATCATCGACGCCATTTTGGACGGCTCTATTCTGAAGGCCGATACCAAGACCATCCCCTATTTCAACTTCGAGGTGCCCACCTCCCTGCCTGGCGTGGACCCCGCTATTCTGGATCCTCGGGACACCTATTCCGATCCCAGCGAGTGGGAGACCAAGGCCAAGGATCTGGCTTCCCGCTTCGTGAAGAACTTCACCAAATACACCACCAACGAGGCCGGCAAGGCCCTGGTAGCCGCCGGCCCCAAGGCCGAGTAAGCACTCCGCGGACTAAAATCGCGCCCCTGTCAGGGGGCGCGATTTTCCTGCTCTAGAGAAGGGAGTCAACGATGAAGCACATTCAACCCTCTGAATCCCTTGCCAATGGTCTACTATTGGCCTTCGCCGGTGGAATGATGGACGCTTACACCTACTTGTGCCGGGGGCAGGTCTTTGCCAACGCAGAAACAGGCAATCTGGTACTGCTGGGCATTCAGCTAGCACAGCGTAATTGGGGACGCGCCCTCTACTATCTCTGGCCTATCATGTCCTTTGCCCTGGGCGTCCTGCTGACCGAGTGGCTCCGCTCTCACTTCACTCCCCTGCCCGGCCTTCCCCACTGGCGGCAGTTGGTGCTGGTTGTGGAGTGCGGCGGGCTGCTTCTGGTCTCCCTTTTGCCTGTGGGACCGCTGGATTGGCTGGCCAACGTGATTGTCTCCTTTGTCAGCGCCATGCAGATCGAGAGCTTCCGCAAATTTGAGGGCAACCCATTTTCCACCACCATGTGCACTGGAAACTTGCGCAGCGGCACAGAGAAGTTGTATCGCTGCCTGTTCCTTCGAGAGGAACGGGCAGGCCGTGGAGCCCAGGATTATTACTCCGTCATCCTCCTCTTTGTGTTGGGCGCTCTTGTGGGTGGCCTGTGCACCGACCTGTTGGCTGGACGCTCGATCCTGTTGGCCTGTCTCCCCCTGTCCCTCGCCTTTCTGCTGATGCTCCGCGAACCATAGTAATAATCAAAAGAGGTGTGGATATCTTTTGGTATCCACACCTCTTTTTGATTCAATACCCATAGCTCTTTCGCTTTGCCAGCAACAGGGTCACGGAGATGACCGCTCCTATGCCTTCCGCCGCCACAACAGCGCTCCAGATACCGTCGATACCGAAGATCAATGGCATCACCAATACCATACCTCCCCGTAGGAGGAAGGACCGCATAAAGGAGATAAACGCGGAGACCGCTCCGTTGCACAGGGCTGTGAAAAAGGCGGAGGCGTAGATATTCAGCCCGCAGAAAATATAACACAGCGCAAACAGACGGAATCCATGCACTGTCATCTTATACAGCTCCGCATCGAAGCCCACAAAGGCGGCGGCAAGGGGCGCGCTGGCCAGCTCAGACACTGCCACCATCGCAGCCGACGTGATTCCAATCATCATTAGATTCCTTCGGCAGATTCCCTTCAGCTCTACGGAATCTCCGGCGCCAAAGTGGTAACTCACGACGGGGGCACAGCCGATGGAGTATCCCAGAAAAACAGCAATAAATATGAAATCCACATACATCATCACGGAGTAAGCGGCCACTCCCATCTCCCCTACCAGGCGCATAAGCTGGATATTATAGAGAATCCCTACTACCGATGCAGATATATTGCTCATCAGCTCAGAGGATCCGTTAATGCAAGCATCCCACAGAGCTTTAGGATAGAGGGCGGTAGGGACCAGGCGGAGCTCCTTCTCTCCACCCCTCAGGAAACAGGCAACGGGGAGCAGCCCACCTACACAGTATCCCAGCACGGTGGCAAGCCCCGCTCCGGCTATCCCCATATCAAACAGCGCAATAAATACATAGTCCAACACGATGTTGGTCAGCCCGGAGGCTATTGAGAACATCAGGCCCACATGGGGTTTCTCCGCTACTACAAGAAAACTCTGAAAGCTAGTCTGGAGCATAAAGGGTACACTGCCCGCCAGCAGGATGCGGCCATAAATGACGCAGTCCCCGATCAAAAGGTCGCTGGCCCCGGCCAGCCGTGAGATTGGCTCCACTAATATCACGCACACAACTGAGAGGGCCGCCCCCAATATAGCCACACAGAGGATAAACATAGAAAAGTAGCGGTCGGCCAGCTCCTTTTTCTTCTCCCCAAGCGTCCTGGCCACAATGGCGCTGCCACCCGTTCCCAGCATGAAGCCAAAGGCCCCAATAATCATCGCCACTGGAAAGATGATATTAACCGCCGACAGGGCCAAATCCCCCACCAAATTGGCAACGAATAGACCGTCCACCACACTGTAAAGAGATGTGAATACCATCATCACTACGGAAGGGAATGTAAAGCGCAGCAACTTTCCATATGTGAAATGATCCGATAATTTGATCTTCATCTTTGCCATATCCCCTCTGGGCCTTCCCGTTTAAAAAGGGGGCGTGCGGCTTCCCACAGGGCGTCCAGGTAATGCCGCTCGGCTTGGATTCTGGACAGGCGCTCTCCAGCTCCCAAGTCCAGGAATGCCTTTTCCTCAAAGGCAACTACCTGGTCCACACTTTCCTGTGAAAACGCCTCTCCCTTTTCTGTTAAGCAGATCTCCTTGTTGCGCTTATCCTCTGACGAGCTTCTCAGCTTAAGCAAGCCCCGCTCCTCCAGACTTCTCACCCCGGAATGTATGGTCTGCTTGCTTAAAAACAGCGCACCCCCCAGATCAGTGGCAGACAGGGGCCGTCCCTCCTCACGCAATGTATAGAGGATCCAGAACGCGCTGTCCGACAGCCCGAAGTGTTTAGCCAAGGCGTGATAAAACTCGTTACATTCCTTATACATACGATTGAGCTCTCGATTGAATTGGCTAAACGTCAACTCTTTCATAGTTCCCTCCAAAGGTCCGAATTCAGACTTTTTTAGTATAGTCTGAATTCAGACTATTGTCAATCTCTTTTTTAGGATATTTTAAAAAAACGCTTGACTTGGAGTATACTCCAGTGTATACAGTAGGAGCGATCAAACTACACTGTGAGGTCTGCCAAATGAAACATGGTTTGTCTAATTCTGTAATCTTCGCACGCGGAGAGGAAAACACCGACTTTGCCCAGTATTTTGTTGGACGAAGCTATCTGAACATACTGTCTCTCCAAGGCGTAGTCATCGGCAACGTCACCTTTGAACCAGGCTGCCGCAATAACTGGCACATCCACCAAGCTTCCCAGAGTGGTGGTCAGATCCTGCTATGTACCGGAGGCCGGGGCTGGTATCAGGAGTGGGGCCAGGAACCCAGAGAACTCCATGCTGGTGATGTGGTCCATATCCCCGCAGGCGTCAAGCACTGGCATGGCGCAGCCAAAAACAGTTGGTTCGTCCACCTGGCGGTAGAAGTTCCTGGACAGGATACCTACAATCAGTGGTTGGAGCCGGTGGATCAGAGCCAGTATGACCTGCTGCCCTGACAATCAGTTCTTCATGGCAATACAAGGAGGAGATCACCTATGCCGCTGTCTGAAACCGCCCAAAAAAATTATACTCGGATGTTTGGAGATTTTCCGCCTCCCCTGGCTGACTCCGACCCAGAATTTACCCGTCTGTTTCTGGATTTTGCGCTGGATGAGGTACCAAGCCAGACAAAGCTAGACGACCGGACCCACTTTTTGACTGTTCTGGCTGCCCTCATGGGGTGCCAGGGACTAGACTGTTTTCAGGCCATGGCCCCTGCCGCTCTTCGTTCCGGCCTCTCTCCAGTGGAACTGAAAGAACTAGTCTACCAGGGAACCGCCTATCTGGGTCTGGGGCGGGTGCTCCCTTTTTTGAAGGCCGTCAATGAGGCTCTCACCGCTGCCGGTGTCCCTCTGCCCCTGGAGGAGCAGGGCACCACTGATCCCGACAGCC
The DNA here is from genome assembly GCF_025567565.1 of Muriventricola aceti. NCBI lineage: Bacteria > Bacillati > Bacillota > Clostridia > Eubacteriales > Oscillospiraceae > Muriventricola > Muriventricola aceti. The sequence goes on from NZ_JAOQKF010000006.1 coordinate 98,086, forward strand.
GTCTGGAAGCAGGCAATCAGGCCCAAGTGGATATTTTTGGGACACATATGCGTGGCTTTCAAAATAGCGGGCCCCAGGAAAGCCGCCACATCAACCGCTGGCTGGCCGGCAACTGCTTTGGCGATTATTATACCCGCGGCGGGCTGGATTACCGGGACCGAGAGCTTATCACCTTCTGCTTTCTGGCCGCCCAAGGTGGCTGTGAACCTCAGCTCACTAGCCACGCCGCCGCTAATCTGCGGCTGGGAAATGATAAGCCCCTTCTAATCCGGGCGATCTCCCAATGTCTGCCCTATATTGGCTATCCTAGGAGTCTCAACGCCCTTACCTGCATTAATCAGGCAGCTACAAAATAAAAGAACAGGAGAACTACAACATGAAATACCGCATACTGGGCCGCACTGGCCTTCGGGTCAGTGAGATCGGCATGGGCTGCGAGGGGCTGGTAGACAAGCCCTATACAACCGTGAAGGAATTTATTGACCAGATGGAGGAGAGCGGCATCAACTGCATCGACCTCTACTCCCCTGACCCGGATATGAGGTCTAACCTGGGTCGCGCCCTCCGGGGGCGCCGCAACAAGTTTGTCCTTCAGGCCCACCTGTGCACCATCTGGAAGAACGGTCAATACAAGCGGACCAGGAACATCGACGAGGTGCGCGAGAGCTTTGAGGATCAGCTCCACCGCCTGGAAACGGACCATGTGGAGATCGGCATGGTCCACTATGTGGATTCTCTCTCTGACTGGGAGGCGGTCCAGTCTGGGCCGGTCATGGCCTATGCCCAGCAGCTGAAGGCGGCGGGCCGCATCGGCTGCATCGGTCTGTCCAGCCACAACCCCCAAGTAGCCCAGGCGGCAGTGGGCAGCGGTCTTATCGACGTGCTCATGTTCAGTGTCAATCCCTGCTACGATCTGCAGCCCGCCAGCGAGGATGTAGAGGAGTTGTGGGCGGAGAAAAACTATGAAAAAGACCTAGTCAACATGGACCCACAGCGCCAGGCCCTCTATGAGAGCTGCCAGAGGCAGGGAGTGGGCATCACCGTGATGAAGGCTTTTGGGGGCGGCGACCTGCTCAGTCAGTATTCCCCTGCCGGAAAGGCTCTTACCCCCTTTCAGTGCCTCCACTATGCCCTGACCCGCCCCGGTGTGGCCTCAGTCATGTCAGGGGCCCGAACTCTGGAGGAACTGCGTGTTTGTTTGGACTATGAGCAGGCCAGCGAAGAGGAAAAGGACTATGCCGCCGCCTTTGCCTCCCTGCCTAAGATCAGTTGGAAGGGACACTGTATGTACTGCGGTCACTGCGCTCCCTGCCCTAAGGGGATTGACGTGGCCTCCGTCACCAAGTTTTTCAATCTTGCCAAGGCGCAGGGCCAGATTCCGGAAACGGTGCGGGAGCATTATATGGGTCTCCCCAGCCACGCTGGGGCGTGCATCGCCTGCGGCGCCTGTGAGAATCGCTGTCCCTTTGGCGTCCCTATCATCCGAAATATGGCGGACGCTGCCGCTCTGTTTGGACTGTAAGGAGGACTGTTCCATGACCATTGCCGAAGTGAGCAGACAATATGATATCTCTGCCGATACCCTGCGGTACTACGAGCGTATCGGACTCATTCCTCCGGTCCCCCGGAACAAGGGCGGCATCCGTGACTATGACCAGGAGTCCTGCGGCTGGATCGAGCTGATGAAGTGTATGCGTTCGGCCGGGGTACAGATCGAGGCTCTTATCAAGTATGTGGACCTATTTCAGCAGGGAGACGCCACTCTGGATGCCCGAAAGGCTCTGCTGATGGACCAGCGGGATCGGCTGATGGCCCGCATGGCGGATATGCAGGCCTCGCTGGACCGGCTGAATGACAAAATCCAGCGTTATGAGCAGGGGCTGATGTCCCAGGAGCGCCTGCTCCAGCGACTCCATACGGAGCGCCAGATGTAAAACTGTCCATAAAAGGCGCCCGGCCTATTGACCGGGCGCCTTCCCCTGTATTTTATTAATCGCCCTCCGGCCTCCCACGGAATTCTTTTGTCCATTTCCTCTGGAATATGCTATAATGAGAGCAAAGCACGTTCTCTTCTGGAGATGGAAGCGGACCGGGAGGTAATTTCTATGCAGTACATACTATATTTTTTGATCGCCATCGGCGCTACCACAGTGGGCTCCCTCACGGGGATGGGAGGCGGAGTTATCATCAAGCCGCTGATGGATGTGATGCACCACTTCGATGTGGAGACCATCGGTGTCTTGTCCTCCATCACGGTCTTCTCCATGTCCGCTGTTTCCATTGGAAAGCAGATGCTGGCCAAGGTACAGATTCCCTTTCAAATTGCCATTCCCCTCTCTCTTGGTTCTGTGGTGGGCGGCTACATCGGACAGTGGATGTTGAGCGCCATCGTATCCGGCGTTCAGGCCCAGGGCTTGGTCACCGTAGTCCAGAACGGACTGCTGGCCGTCCTCATCCTGTGTGTCTACCTCTATATGAAGCATAAGGCGAATATCCGGGGGCTCCAGCTCTCCGGGGTCCCGGTATCCCTGGCGGCCGGCTGCTTTCTCGGCATCTGTTCCTCTTTTCTAGGGATCGGCGGCGGCCCGATCAACGTAGCCCTTATCATCTACCTATACTCTGTCAGCACGAAAATGGCCACTGTCTGCTCTCTGATGACCATTCTTTTTGCCCAGATCTCCAAGCTGGTCACGGTGGCCCTTTCTACCGGGTTTCTGGTATATGACCTGTCTGTCGCTCCGGTCATGGTGGTGGGCGCCATCGCCGGCGGCTTTCTCGGCGCCAGCTTGAGCAAGCGGTTCTCCGAGGCGGGAGTCGAGCGGGCCTTCAACTGCGTTCAGCTCCTGGTGCTGGCCATTGCCCTGTTCAATATCGCCCGCAACCTGATTGGGGGGTGAGCATGGGAAATCTCACTTTCTTAGTCAAGCCCGCCTCCAGCCTGTGCGGGATGCGATGCCGCTACTGCTTTTATGAGGACATTTCTGCCCTTCGGTCCGTCAAGAGCATGGGCGTTATGTCACTGGAAACCGCGCACCGGCTCCTGGAGTCTGGCATACAGGCGGCAGGTCCTCATGGCTCCCTCCAAATCACCTTCCAGGGCGGCGAACCCACGCTGGCTGGTCTGGACTTTTTCCAAAGTTTTATCGCTTTGGAGCGGGAGCTCTGCCCTTCTACAATCCAAATCAGCCACTCCATCCAGACCAACGGAATGGCGCTGGATGGAGACTGGGTCCGGTTTTTTCAGGAAAATCGGTTTCTGGTAGGCCTGTCTCTGGATGGAAGCCGGGAGATCCACGACCGCTTCCGGGTGGACGCCCAAGGCCGGGGAAGCTGGGACCGGGCGACCCGTTCCCTGGCCCTTTTGGACAAGGCCGGTGTGGAAACCAACCTTCTGTGCGTCATTACAGGTCCTCTGGCCCGCAGCGCCCAAAAGGTGTATCATTCTCTGAACAAGCTGGGCAGCCATGCCCTTCAGTTCATCCCCTGCCTGGACCCCCTGGAGGGGGAACGTGGGTGTATGCCCTGGTCTCTGACCCCCCAGCGGTACAGTCAGTTTCTTCGAGACCTGTTTGACTGCTGGTATCTGGATTTGCAGCGAGGCCACTATGTGAGCATCCGTCTCTTTGACGACTATCTCCGCATCCTGGCCGGGATGCCCCCCAGCACCTGTGCCTCCTCTGGCGCCTGCGGAAGCTACTTGGTCGTGGAGGGGGACGGCGGCCTCTATCCCTGCGACTTCTTTGTGCTGGACCAGTGGTATCTGGGCAATATCCACCAGATGTCTGTAGAAGAGGCCGTCCAGAGTCCGAGAGCCCTGGCCTTTCTGGATGAGGGCCGCCGCCGGCCCCGAGACTGCCTTGGCTGTCCCCACCTCTCCCTCTGCCGGGGCGGGTGTCCCCGGGATTGGACTGGACTTGGACTGGACAGAGCAAACTACTACTGCCCTGCCTTCCACGCCTTCCTGGACTACGCCCTCCCCCGGCTTCGGCAGGCCGCGGGAACCATTCTATCTAAATAAACAAAAAAGCCCTGAGCGGTCCTGTCTGGACTGCTCAGGGCTTTTTTGTTTCAAAGTTCCCGAATGGAGGTGCCGATGTAGATTTTGGGTTTCATCACATAGGTATAATTTTTGTCGTCACAGTCCCGGCGCTCGATCATGGTCATCAGGCGGGTAGCCACCAGTTGGCCCACCTTCCTACCCTGATGGACAGAGCAGGTGATCCCCTCTGCTTCCCAGTCATTCCCAGAGTAGTCAAAGCAGACCAAGGAACAGTCCTCAGGAACCCGCCTTCCCTGCTCCTCCAACACCTGGCGCACCAGGCGGTAGATCATATAGTTGCAGCATACCACCGCAGTATACTTGGGCAGGCTCCGCAGAAAGCGGTCAATGGAGCGGGCAAAACGGGGATCGTGGGCCTCGTTAGACACGCACCACTTGATATAGTCGTCCTGGTAATCCACCCCCCGCTTGATCAGGGCGGCGGTGGTTCCCTGGAATTTCTCAATGCTCTGATAGTTGTCATAGACGAAAATACCCGCAATCTGCCGGTGTCCCGCCTGTACCAAAAGCCCAATCAGCCGGTCAGCGCACTCCATGTCGTTGACGATGACCCGGGGATAGTGCAGATTTTTATAATAGTTGTTATAGAAGATGACCGGGATGCGCCGGCGATAAATTTCCTGATAGCAGTCCAGATTTGGGTTGAGCAGACTGGCCTTTACACCGTCGATAATAAAGCCATCAAAATGCTGGTGCACCACTGTCTGTAAGCAGCGCCGTTCCGTGGAAAACTTGTTGTCTGTAAAGAACACCCGCAGATCCACCCGGTCAGCGGGGAGCACGCTCTTTACCCCTTCCAGCAGACCGGAATTGGCGTTGGAATCCTGCCCCTGAAGGATCAGTCCAATCTTTTGGGCGGTGGATCCCACATCCAGTTCTCTTGACAGGGCGGCCTCCTTATTGATGTAAGTACCACTGCCCTTTACCCGGCGGATCAGTCCCTCCTGGTCCATACGGGCCAGGGCGGACCTGGCCGTCTCCCGGCTGATGTCCAGCCGGCGGCACAGGGCGTTCTCCGAGGGAAGCTTCAAATTGCCGGAAAACTTGTTTTCATCAATATAGGCCAGCAACCAGCGGTAGACCTGCTCCGACTTTTTATCGGCGCCTGCCAAGGAAATTCCCTCCTCAGTCAACAATGGCCGGCCGGGTCCCCTCCGCCCGCTCGATCCAGTCCGCCAGGCGGGCACGCATATCCTCCTTCACCTGGGCATAGGAGGGATCGGCTACCACGTTGTTCAACTGCCAGGGATCGACCTTCAGATCATAGAGGAAGTCGTCCGCGTAGAGGTCAGAGGCTGCCGCCTCGCCGCCGTTGACACCGGGGGCATAGACAGAGTAGAGATAATCGGCCGTACGGACGCAGCGGCCCACCCGGCTCTCCGAAATCTGGGCGAACACCTGGTTAGGTCTATTATCGTCCTTTTTCTCCACTACGTCAAGGAGGTTCTCTCCGATCATCTCATCGCCCACGTCTACACCAGCTAGGGCCAGAATGGTCTTGGGCAGGCTTTCGGTGGACACCAGCTCCTCCACCGCTACACCGCCCTTGAAGGGGCCGCCGGCGATGACCAGGGGCACATGGAGGGCGCCGTCATGGCAGGATCGCTTGTAGTCATCGTAGCCGTTGAGATGGCCGTCGGTGTTTCGGGTTTTGAAGTGGGAGCCGTGGTCAGAGGCAAAGATGATGACGGTATTATCGTACAGCCCCTCCTTTTTCAGCCGCTCCACCAGCCGTCCCAGGTTCTCGTCCAGGCTGGCGCACTGGCCCAGGTAGTCAGGGTACTCCTCCGCGGCGTTGCCTTTGAGCACCTCCAGATCGTGGGGCAGGACGAAGTTCCTGTACTTCTCCTTGGAGCCCTCGGGTCCCTCGTAGTGCTTGCGGTCATTCTGGTGGTGGGGCTCGATCTGGGAGATGGTCATAAAGAAGGGCTTTTTCCGGTCATAGGTGTCAAAGAACTCCAGCGCCATGTTGTTGATGCAGTCGGCCCGGTAGCCCTTGAAGTCGACGCGGTTGTTGTTCTCGTCGAATACATAGCCGTCATAGCCGTGGGAGGTAAACTCCAACACGTCGGCGGCCCTCCAGTATCCGGTATATCCACCCCGAAGCTCCTTGGGAATGGCAGTGATGGTGTGGTCAATCGTGGGGGGCTTCTCCAGCTCGCCGTCACTGGCCAGGTGCCACTTGCCGATGTAGGCGGTCTCATATCCCGCCTCCTCGATGTAGTTTGCCAGAGTCTTGACGCCAGCGGGCAGCATGATGTTGTTGCGGAAGCAGCCCGTCTCGGTGGGATATTTTCCGGTCTGGAACAGGGCGCGGCAGGGGCCGCACACCGGCTGGGGGGAAAAGGCGTTGTCAAACTTCACGCCTTCCTGGGCCAGTTTGTCCAGATTGGGGGTGATGTCCAGAGGCTGGCCGAAACAGCCGCAGGTATCCCAGCGCTGCTGGTCGGTGAAGTAAAAGATAATATTATTGGGCATATCAGTTGTCCTCCTTCTGGACGGCGGCCTTGGCAGCCTTGGCCTCTTTCAGCTTGCCGCGAATGATGGCGGCCAGCGCCACGACGATCAGCGCCAGGAATATCTTGCAGTAGATACTCTGGAAGAAAATGCTGGGGCTGCCGTCGGAGATAAGCAGGGCACGGCGGAAGTTGGTCTCGGTCATGCTGCCCAGCACCAGGCCCAGCAGGATGGGCACGGGAGGCAGGTCCAGCTTGCGCAGGACCCAGGCCAGCACGCCGAAGATGAGGGCCACGCCCACGTCAAAGTAGTTTTCGTTAACGGAGTAGGCGCCGGCAAAGCAGAAGATCACAATGATGGGGGTAAGAATCTCCTGGGGGATGGAGACCACTTTTGCAAACAGGGTGGTAAGGAACTTGCCCTGGAGCAGCATAAAGAGGTTGACCAGGATGAGTCCCAGCATGATGGCATACATGATATCGCCGTCTGTAGTGAACAGAGAAAGGCCGGGGTTCAGGCCGTTGATCATCAAGGCGGAAAGCATGATGGCCACCGTGCCATCGCCTGGGATGCCCAGGGTGAGCAGGGGGATCAGAGTTGCGCCGGTAACGGCGTTGTTGGCCGATTCGGCGGCGGCGATGCCCTCCACGGAGCCGTGGCCGAACTCCTCTGGATGCCTGGACAGGTTCTTGGCAGTGTTGTAGCTGAACCAGGACGCCTCGGAGGCGCCGGTGCCGGGGATGATGCCTACCATCACCCCGATGATAGAGGACATGATCACCGGGCGGGCCATGCGTTTATACTCCTCCCTGGTGATCTTGCCGTCGTCCTTGATCTTGGTGGTGTCCAGATTTAGGCTGCCCAGCCGCTTTTCCGCCTTGGCCAGGATCTCCACCAGGGCGAACAGGCCGATCAGGCAGATGGCCAGATCCAGCCCGAGATACAGCCGGGAGATGCCGAAGGTGAAGCGGTCATAGCTGGTCATGGGGTCCGTGCCCACGCAGGAGATGAGCAGGCCCAAGCAGGCGGAAATCAGGCCCCGGATGATACTCTTGCCGGAGACACCCGCGATGATGGTCAGGCCAAAGACACAGACCATAAAATACTCCGCAGTGCCCAGCTGGGCGGCCACCTTGGCCACCTGGGGGCCCAGGAACAGCAGCATCAGGGCGGAGAACACGCCGCCAAAGGTAGAGGCGTACAGTGCAATCTTCAGGGCCGCCTTGGTCCGCCCCTGCTCAGACAGAGGATGGCCGTCCAGCATGGTGGCCGCGGCGTGTGGCGTACCCGGCGTATTGATCAGGATGGCGGATACGCTGCCACCATAACCGCCGGCGCAGTAGATGCCCAGCAGGAACATCATGCCCGGGATGGCGGTCATGGTATAGGTGACGGGCAGGAACAGGATGACGCACAGGATCACGCTCAGTCCGGGAATAGCGGCAAAGACCGATCCGACGAACACGCCGATATTGATCCACAGGATATTTTCCAGCGTGAAAAGAAGGCCGGTAGCGGGAACGATATATTGCATCATAAAACGTTCAGCCTCCTTCTAAAATTCCACATTCAGGACGAAACGGAAGCACGCCCAAATGACCACAGCCAAGGTGATGGTGATCACATAATAAGAGGGCTTTTTGCAGCGGAAATAGACCAAAAAGCCCAGACAGCAGAACACAGCGCCCACCACAAACAAGTCGGTGAAGCGGCACAGCAGATAGGTGATAACCAGAATGGTCAGGATAGCCAATGCTTTCAGCTCGGTCTGGAGGTTGATCACCTTCCAGTTGAGGGGCTGCTTGGTAAAGAGCTTATACAGCTCCTTGACGATCAGCATCCCGCAGCAAATCATCATCACGACCATCAGCAGGGTGGGGAAGGCGCGGCCATTCACTACGTCCTTGTCCGACACGATCACCTGCTGGGGCATAACGAACAGGATTGCCAGCGCAAAGAGAAAAAAGAGAATTCCCACCGTCAAGTCCACAGGGATGCGGATCTCTTTTTCACAGAGCTTTTCTCCCCATGCGTCCAGACGGGCATGGAATCGATTGATCCAGTTTTTCATCCGAATAAAAACCTCCTCAGTCTGCACACACATAAAACCGGGGAATGGGTGGGATATTTCCCCATCCCATTCCCCAGTTATTGTGGTTGGTCAGGATTAGCCGGCAACGATATCCTTGTACTCGTTGACGATGTTCTTTACATTCTCCACATGGGCGTCCACATCCTCCTGGGACATGGGGTCAACCTCCAGCAGCATAGTATCCTGCAGCCAGGCGGCAACTTCCTCATCGGCCAGGATCTTGCCATACAGCTCCTTCAGAGCAGCTACAGTGGCCTCGTCCGTACCAGCACGGGCCATGATGAAGCAGCGGTTGCGGAAGTAGGGATAGCCCTTCTCACCGACGCCCTCCACGCCCGCGAAGGGTCCATGCTCCAGAGCCTTCTCATCAAAGGCGCAGGGGATGGTCACGCCGCCCTGCTGATAGGTCTCCAGAATTTGGGACTGGTGGGAGACGGCAAACTGGGTCTCGCCCTTGGCCACAGCCTGAGCGGCCTCGGCGGCGGACTGATAGGGAGTCAGCTTCAGCTTGTCACCGGCGCCCATCTTTCCGAACAGGGCTGCGGCCAGGAATGCCTCAGAGCTGGTGGCGCCGTTGACAGCCACACTGATCTCATTGCCGGCGGCTACATAGGCCTCCAGGTCGGCGATGGTCTTGATATTCAAATCAGCGGAGGCGGAGAGCACAAAGATGGAGGAGTAGAGGTTTTCCACATAGGCAAAGTCCTCAGCGGTAAACTTCATTTTGGCAGGATCGATGATGGAGGTAATAGACAGCAGGCCCTCGCCCACAAATACCAGCTCTGGATCATTGGCCTTGGTGTCCATGACCCAGGTATTGACAGTGGCGGCGTCGCCCTTAATTGCCTCGGCGACCAGAGTGATCGCGTCGGAATACTCAGTGGACTTAGAGGCGGCCTTCTGGCTCACCATAGCCGCTACGCCGGAGGGGGCCCAGGGGCAGGTCACCTTCCAGCTGGACTTCTTGACAGTAGTGGAGGGGGTGCTGGTGCTTGTACTAGAATTGCTAGAGCTTCCGTCATTGGTTCCGGTGTTTTTTCCGCTGTCGCCGCAGCCAGCCAGCAGGCCAACGGCCATTGCGAGAGCAAGAGATAAGCTAAGTAAACGCTTTTTCATGATTCATTCTCCTTTTTCACAAATTTTCCAGAATTGGGGTGTGTGACCACCACACCTGTTGTCCTCAATATATCATGGTGGATTTTTTGAATCAACAGATTTAAAACAAATTTTTATAAAGTTGTATGGCAATAACCTCTTTTTAGAAATGCTGTATTCTTTTCATTAAAATTTTGTTTATTTTGTACAACTTTTATGGTCCTTTTTTGACAGACTCACTCAGTGGCTGATAAGAAGTTTTATATTCAACAGATCTATTTCATATAAACTCTTTTGAATGAAAACCAAACAATTAATTGAAAGAAACCGCACTCTTTATAGTTTAAGAAAGCAAAATCTTAATCTAGTGTGTGGTTCGAATGCTAAATGCAAAAAAGATAACTTACTCAGATTGGCTCAACCTCTTTCTGAGTATTTAATGCTCCAAAAGTACAAACCGCCCTTCCGGCGGAAACACAGAAAAACCTAAGAAGTAGTCCATACAATAGTTGAATAAAATTTTTAGATGCAATAAAAAAGACGCCGAAGCAAGACTTACTTACTTCGACGTAAAAAATAGTTAAAATTGATATTGCTGCTCAATAAAATAAGAGCGCCACAAATCGGCGGCCCTAAAGCACCTCAACAACCAAGAGTTCTATCTGAAGATGAGAAGCAACTATTTAGGTGCGCTTTGACTTTAAAAAAAGTCGGAGCAAGCCATTATAGCTTGCTCCGACGTGGTACGGCTGAAGGGATTCGAACCCCCGACCTACTGGTTCGTAGCCAGTCACTCTATCCAACTGAGCTACAGCCGCATACCGCAAAGAGGATTTCCTCTTGACAGCTTGGTTATTATAGCACAGTCAGATTTAAAATGCAACCATTTTATTCAAATTTTTTGACTAATTTCTTTTTTTCTTTACACTCATAATTTTTTCTTCCAAATTACCTTGGCCTTCGGAATTATTTTTAAAATAAAGCGGCCCCACGGCGTTTGCCGTGGGGCCGCCCTGCTTATCAAACAGAGGATCAGCCACCGAATACCTTGATCATAAAGCCAGCAGCGCAAGCGGAGCCGATAACACCGGCCACGTTGGGGCCCATAGCGTGCATGAGCAGGAAGTTCGTGGGATTCTCCTTCTGGCCGACGACCTGGGAAACACGGGCGGCCATAGGCACCGCAGATACACCAGCGGAGCCAATCAAGGGGTTGACTTTACCGCCAGTCAGGACATACATCAAGTCTCCCAGCAACAGACCGCCAGCGGTAGACAGCAGGAAGGCAGTCAAGCCCAGAGCAACGATACCCAGAGTCTGGGGAGTCAGGAACTGATCAGCAGTGGCTTTAAAGCCCACAGACAGTCCCAGAGGAATGGTCACGATGTTGATCAGAGCATTCTGAGCAGTATCGGACAGGCGCTCGGTGACGCCGCACTCACGGAACAAGTTACCCAGCATCAGCATACCGATCAGAGGAGCTGTATCGGGGATCAACAGCACCACGAAGATGGTTACAGCGATGGGGAAGATAATCTTCTCCGTCTTGGAAACCACACGAAGCTGGCTCATCTTGACCTGACGCATCTTCTTGGTGGTCATCAGCTTCATCAGCGGAGGCTGGATCAGAGGTATCAGAGCCATGTAGGAATAAGCCGCAATGGCAATCGCCGGCAGTAGATTCACAGACAGCTTCGACGCCGTCAGAATGGCCGTCGGGCCATCAGCACCGCCGATCACGCCGATAGCGGCCGCGTCAGCGGGAGTAAAGCTGATCAGGCCGTTGGTAATGGGACCCAGAGCCAAAGCCATCAGGAAGGCCGCAAAGATACCCAACTGGGCGGCGGCGCCCAGCATCAGAGATACGGGGTTGGCCAGCAGAGGGCCAAAATCCGTCATAGCGCCAATACCCATAAAGATAATGGATGGGTATATGGCGTATTGGACGCCCTGATAGAGCACCCACATAAAGCCCACCGTTCCGCTGTGGGTGGCGGCATCATAGACGGGCTCGTTGAACAGCCCGGTGACCGGCAGGTTAGCCAGCAGCATACCAAAGGCGATGGGAACCAGCAACAAAGGCTCGAAGCCCTTGCCAATGCCCATATATAGCAGGACACAGGCAATAAACAGCATGAGCGCGGTTTTCCAATCCAGAGCGGCAAAGCCAGAACCCTGCATGATCTTAGTCAAAACTTCCGTTACAAAATTCATACTTTACCCCTCCTTTCAACCGATGGTGACCAACAGGTCATCGGTATTGACAGCGGTACCCACCACAGCGGAAACGGACTTGACGGTGCCGTCCGCAGGGGCGGAAACTTCGATTTCCATCTTCATGGCCTCCAGAACCACCAGGACATCGCCTGCCTTTACGGACTGGCCTACGGAGCACTCTACCTTAAAGATGTTGCCGGGCATAGGGCTCTTGACCGCTGTCTCACCAGCCGCCACCGCAACGGGGGCGGCTGCGGTCGGAACCGCGGCCGGAGCAGGCGTAGCGGCGGGAGCAGGGGCGGCAGCCACAGGGGCAGCCGCGGCAGGAGCCGCAGGGGCGGCGGCAATATTGGTGATGCGGAAGGAGTTGGGCGCCATCCCGGACTCCTCAGCAACCGCAGCCATCATAACCGCAACCAGCTCACCCTCATCCACAGCCGGTGCGGCAGGCGCAGCCGCCGGGGCGGGCGCGGGGGCGGCTTTCTTTTGCGGAGCGGGAGCGGCAGACTTTCCCTCGATGGCGTTCACGATCTTGGAAATAACCATGATAACCAGCATCAGGATGGCCAGCATCAGGAATACCACAAGCAGACCACAAACGGCGACCATTAGCGCCTCCGGGACTGAAAGCGGTTCAAATGGATTCAGGATTGCGATATCTGCATTAGGCATAGATCATAGTCCTCCCTTAACCCAGAGTGACCAGCAGATCGTCCGTATTGACAGCGGTGCCTACCACAGCAGAAACAGCCTTGACCGTACCATCCACAGGTGCGGAAACCTCAATTTCCATCTTCATGGCCTCCAGAACCACCAGGACATCGCCTGCCTTCACGGACTGGCCCACAGAGCACTCCACCTTAAAAATGTTGCCAGGCATGGGGCTCTTGACTGCCGTCTCACCGGCGGCCACGGTGGCGGCAGGAGCCGCAGCGGGAGCAGGCGTAGCGGCGGGAGCGGGAGCGGCGGCAGGAGCAGCCACAGGGGCGGCCACGGGAGCGGCAGCCACAGGGGCGGCGGCAGGAGCAACGGCCGCGGGAGCGGCGGCGCCAGTTTTCTCCACGGTCACGCTGTAAACCTTGCCGTTCACTGTAACGTTGTAGTTCATAGCTTGTTTTCCCCTTTACAATTTATTAATCGGCCGCTTAAATACTGACACGGGTATTTCTACTCCAGTATTCACGGCTTATGGTTCTCTCCCGCCTGTTTTAGAGGCGGGAGAGAACTTAAAATCGTGGATATTATACCAGTTTTATCCGTCTTATGTCAAGGTCCGGGTAAATGAGATAAAAATATCTATATAGAAACTTTACAGCACGTCGGCAAATGCCTGGATCGCGGTGCTGGCCTGGCCAAAGTCCCGCATCTGCTGGTCCACACCCAGCTTGATGTGGGGGATGCCCGCCCCATCCAGAGCTTTCTTCAGGTAGGGATACTCCATCTCCTCGGGGTCGCAGAACTGCTGCATGAACAGGACCAGACCCTGAGCGCCGGAGTCCTTGACCAGCTTGACCACAAACTCGCCACGGCGGTTCTGGTTAGAGTGCTCATCGTACAGCAGCACGTCGTAGTCCTGATCAGCGAACTGCTGGGCCAGCGCCATCATGGGGTCGCCGGTCTCAGCAGCGTCCACCAGACAGGGACGGCTCTCATGGGCCACATCGTCGGCGACAATGGCGATCTTATTGTCGTCAAAGATTTGCAACAGCTTGGGGTTGTCGCAGATGATGCCGGAGGTGACCACCTTCTTACCCTTCCAGTTGCAGGCGGGCAGCTTGGACAGCTCCGCGTTCAGCCGCTCCAGCAGATCGGTGTGCTCATCCTTCAGCATGAACCAAGAGGAGCGGAAGACTGCGGAACGGTTGACAGCGGAGATTACATCAGGGTGCTGGCCGGCCAGCTTGGCAAACTCCCTGCGGGCGGCCCGGCTGCGGTTATACACCTTGATAGCATTCCGCAACGCCTCGTCCGTAATAGGAGCGCCGGAGATCTTCTCTAACTCGTTCTTCACATGAGTGTACTGGTCCACGCAGAACTGCAGACCGAAAGCGGGCTTGCGGTGCTGAGGGTGGGCCAGGAAAATGCAGGGCAGCTTGCCCTCCATAGCCACCCGGAAGTTCTGGCTCATGGGGCGCAGGGTGTCACAAATGGTGGGGGTAATCAGGCCGTCCAGGTCGTCCAGTGTGCCATCCAGCAGCATCTCCAGCGCCAACTGGGCGATGGTGCAGTAGAAGGTGGCACAATACTCCTTGGCCTGGGCGATGGTCTTGCTGTTGCTGCCCCAGATGCCCATGGGCACCATCCCAGCGGCATAGACCAGCTCCTCAGGGGCGTAATAGGGCAGGACGCCGATGACCTTCTTACCCTGCTCCTTATAGGCCTTGATCCGACGATAGGGGTGGTCGGAGGCCTCCTTAAACTGATTCAGCAGTACCTCGATGCTCATTTCTCAGCAGCCTCCTTCGCAGCTTTGTTAGCCTCCATGGCCTCTACCAGGCCCTGGACACGGGTCTCATACTGGGCCTCGTTGAAGTTACGGGGATCGGCCTGGTCGCCGTCAAAGCCGGCGCAGGGCACACCCAGATCCTTAGTAAAGCGGCGCTGCATCTCGGCCATGTAACCGGACCAGGGCTTGCAGGAACGGTTATAGTGGACCAGCACGCCGTCCACCTTGTTGTCCCGGCAGATGCCCTCACGCCAATCCACGCCCTGCTCGATACACACAGAGTTGGGGGCCTTGCAGTAGGCGCGGACCATCTCGTCCATGTTATTGTACACGAAGCCGAAAGCGGGGGCGTACACAACGGCGGTGACGTTGACACCATGCTCCTTCAAGGGCTTGAACAGGGAGGGCAGCTTGGGCCAGCAGGGGATACCCTCGAACATGACGCGGTACTGCTCCGGGAAGGGCGTTGTAGACTTACCCTCCTTGATGGCCTCATCCAAATCGCGGGAGAGCTGCTCAAAAGCCTCGGCAGCCTCCACACGGCCGCGGGCGGTCACAACGTCGGCCATGTGGTTGAACAGGTCGAAGCCGGAGTAAGGAGCGGGCTTGTACTGCAGATAGTCGCACACCTTCAGCCAGGCCTTGGCGGTCCGATTGGCGTTGGCGCAGGCTTCGTCAAACTTCTTCTCGTCAAACTTTTTGCCGGTCAGCTTCTCCAGGTCATGAATAGCGTTGTCAAACTGGCCGCGGATATAGGCCACATAGGTATCGTCTACTTCTACCGTATTGTTATAGGGGATATCGATCATGATCAGTGGGATATCGCACATACGGGCAATATTCTCATACCACTTGGTCATGCAGTTGCAGATGTTGTTGCAGCACAGCACAAAGTCGGGCTGAGGCATGCGCATCTGGCGGTAAGGCTTGATGGCCTCCCGGCGGAAGTTCTTATAGGCGATCTCCTTCTCGGTGGTTTCAGGCAGAGCCTCGATCTCATAGATGTCATCCAGCACGGTGTAAGGCTGCATGGTTTTGGGATCCTTCTTGGGCTTGCCAGTCTCAGGGTCGATGACCACCTTGCCGTTCTCGTCCTTCAGGGGCTTTCCGCTGTTGGGGTTGATGACAAACTCCAGCGTTTCAGGGTCAAATTTGCGGCTGGCGCGCTTGCCGGCGGCATAGGCCAGGCTAATACGGGCGTAGCCGCAGATGTCGTTGTCAAAACCCAGGTCCTCGGCGGCCTGACACATAATCTCGCCGTCCCGGTTGGCGGCGATACCGGCGGCCTGGTTTTCAGGGTACATTACGTTCAGGTCAAAGGCGGCGGCCAGCTCACAGGGGAACTTGGAGCTGGACCAGCCCACCAGCTTGCCCTCTTTCTTGGCCACACGGGCGTCGGCGTAGACGTCCTCAACGACCTTACGCAGAGCCTTTACGCCAGGACTTACTTCTTTAGCCATTGTAAATTCCTCCTTACCGGAAAATCAATTTTGCAATCGGCCGCCGAGACAGCGGCCATACTGCGTTACTTCTCTTTGAATGCGCCAATTCCGGCAATCACCAGACCGATGACCGCTATCAAAACCGCAAACTCTCCCCTGCTCATCAGGTCTCCCACAATTGGGAGCCATATCTCCGACAGCAGTAAGACCAGCGCAAACAAAATCAGCGCGATTCCAAAGAAGATCTGTTTCATCCCTTCTGCTCCTTCAGATACTTCTGATAGGCAAACAGGGCGGCGCCCAGGGCGCCGTTATACTGGGTCAGAGGCGAGGTATGGATGGTGTGGCCCAGCTGCTCCTCCAGAGCACTGACGATGCCGATGTTCTGGGCCACGCCTCCGGTCATAACTACCTGGTCCCTAATGCCCACCCGGTGGGCCAAACCGGCCACCCGGTTGGCCACAGAGTGGTGGATGCCGTTGATGATATCCCGCTTATCCGTGTCCTGAGCCAGTTGGCTGATGACCTCACTCTCGGCGAAAACCGTGCAGGTGGAGCTGATGCCCACGTTTTTGGTGGACTGGGCGCCCAGAGTGCCCAAATCCTCCACCTTCACCTCCAGCACTCGGGCCATGACGTCCAAGAACCGGCCGGTGCCAGCGGCGCACTTGTCATTCATAACGAAGTTGGTCATCACGCCGTTCTCAATCTGGAGGACCTTTACATCCTGGCCGCCGATGTCGATAACCGTGCGGACCTCAGGGAAAAGGAAGGAGGCCCCTTTGGCGTGGCAGCTCAACTCGCTCATCTGTTGATCGGCAAACTCCTCCAGGGAGTTGCGGCCATAGCCGGTAGCCAGGATATAGCTCATCTCCTCCCGTGCCTTGCCCGCGTTCTCCAGCACCTGGGAGATAGCCCGCTGGGGCCCGCTGGTGCCGGCACCCACGGGAATCAGGGACTTGGCGACGATGTCTTTGCCATCGGCCAGCATAATGCATTTGGAAGCGGTGGAACCGATATCGATCCCAAGGGTATAGATACTCATACGGTCAATTTCTCCTTGTATTGCTTAGATCGGCCGGATCGCAGCGCGGCAAAAAGGCCGCTCCCCCATCGATCCCATCCACACCCGCATCCGGGGACCTGCCGGCTGGGCAGCTCCCCGGCCGGATGATAGCGCAGGTGTCAGATCACCGGTGGCCCTCGTCGTAGTCCTTGATGGTCCGGGGCAGCAGCATCTGGTGGAAGGGGCAAATGCTCTCAGGATTCTGATAGCAGGAGTCGGTGAAGGCCACGATGTAGTTGCGCATCATGGGCAGGTCCACCACCTCGTCCACCAGACCGGCCTGGGCGCAGAACAGGGGCTTGGACTTGACATCGTAGTCGTCGATCAAGGCGTTCATCTTGTCGATGGTGGGCTGCAGATCCTTGCCCGCCTTCTGGTCCTTGGCCAGACGGCCGGTGTACATGGCGTTGGCGGCGGTCTTGCCGTTCATGACGTTGATCTCGGTGGCGGCGGTGCCCAGGGAGAAGGCGTTGTTGTCGTTGCCCTGGGGCCCACCCAGGACATAGTGGGCGGCGGCGGTGCCGCGGCGCAGGGTAATCTCCATCATGGGCAGCTTGCTGCTCTGGATGGAGTAGATCAGGGACTGGCCCAGGCCCAGCAGCTCGGCCACCTCGGCGTCGTCACCCACGTCGATGCCGGTGGTATCCTGAATCCAGATCATAGGCAGGCGGTCACGGGCACACAGGGTGACAAACTCGTTCATCTTGATCAGCCCCTGGCGGTACAGCTTGCCGCCCGCGCCCATAGACTGGCCGTATTTGGCCACTTTATACTCAGGGTAGTTGGGGAACACGCCCTGCTGATTGGCCACCACGCCCACCAGCAGGCCGTCCACCTTGGCGATGCCGGTGATCATCTCGGGGCCGTAGCCCTTCTTGTACTCCATGAACTGGCTGCCGTCAAACAGGCGGCCGATGACAGAATACATATCATAGGGACGGTTCTTGTTGTTCAGCACCAGGTCGTACAGCTCGATATCGGACATGGCGGGGGACTGGGGCGCGTCCACACGGAAGAACTCCAGGTCGAAGGTGGGCAGCATATCCACATACTTCTTGATACCGGCGATGACCCCCTCCTGATCGGCGTACACCTCGCGGAAGAAGCCGGTCTGACCGTAGTGGATGGAGACGGATCCGGGAGGATCGGCACGCAGGCCCTTGGTGGCCTCGATCTGGGCCAGAGCGGCCTCCATATCCACATGGGGCTTGGGATTCATGCCGCCTACGATACCGGCGCCGCCTACGGCCATATTGGCCTTCTCATGGGCGATCAACACGGTGGGAGAGATGGAGTGGTAGCCGCCGCCGGCGGGGTTGGTGCCGTGAATGCCTACGATAACGGGAATACCCATCTGGTTCAGCTCAGAGTTGCGGTAGAAGGGGGTGCCGCCGCCCCGGCGGTTGGGGTACACCTTCTCCTGCTTGTCCAGCTCCACACCAGCGCACTCCAGCAGATAGATCAGAGGGATGCGCAGCCGCTTGGCAGTATCAGAGCCACGGAGCAGGTTATCCGCCTGACCGGGAACCCAGGTACCGGCGTGCTTCTTGTTATCGGAAGCGATGATGCAGCACCACTTGCCGTTGACCCGGCCCAGGCCCTTTACGATGGAGGTAGAGCCGTTTTTGTTGTGCTCGGGGTTGTACAGGCTGTTCAGGGGGCACCAGGTGCCGGCGTCCACCAGCAGCGCGACACGCTGCATAGCGGTGAGCTGTCCCTTGGCGTTCATGTCCTCGTCCGCCTTGCCGGCAGACAGGGCGTCTACAATATGGGCGTGGATGTCGTCCTCGATGGCCCTCAGCTCGGCCACGTTCTCGGCGTTGACCTTAACAGGCTTGCCCACCACAGGCATGTTCTGGAAATAGCGGGGCATGGAATAGTTACCCAATGTAATTTCCTCCTTTTATATCGTATCATCTCTGATGCGCGCCGTGCCACCCAGGCGACCATAAATTGTATTGGGTCGCCGACGCCCCCGATCAACACTTGTGTCGGCGGCAGTACGGGCAGGGGAACACGGTCCGAAAGAAAGCATTTCTTCCCATCAGCAGCTTATTTTTTATTCCTTGGGAACCTTAATAAAGGCCTGACCGGGATCGATCTCCTCGCGGATGACCTTGATGATCTCGGGAGAGGGGCCCTCAAAGAGCTGGGCGCGGGACACATCCACCTCGAAGCCGGTGTTCTCCTGAACCATCTCAGGGGAGGAGAAGGGATAGTAGTAGGCCAGGTACATCCGCTTGGTCTCCTCATCGAACTTCATAATGCCCAGATCGGTGACCACCATCTGGGGGCCGCGGTTGCCAGGCAGGCCGGCGCGCTCGCGGCCGCCGGGGCCATCCATCCAGCCGCAGGAGGTAATGTAGTCGATCTTCTCCATAAAGCGGCGCTTCTGGTGCTGCATCATGATAATGGTGTTGCAGTAGGTGGCGATGCCGTTGGCGCCGCCGGAGCCGGTAAACCGGGTCTGGGGCTTGATGTAGTCACCCTTGCCGTAGATACAGGTGGAGTTCACATTGCCATAGGGGTCGATCTGGGCGCCGCCGATAAAGGCGATGAGCCGGTCCTCGTCGTGGAGCCACTCGTTGGCCTCAAACCCGATGAAGCGCACGTTGGGCCACTGGACAGCGCAGTGAGCCATAAAGCGGTTGTCACCCACAGAGCGGGGGACCTCCACAGGGGAACAGTCCATCAGCCCGCTCTCCACGATGGGGTGGCAGGAGGGGCATACCACCCGCTTGGCAAGGGAGGCGCCGATCAGTGGAAGACCGGTGCCCACAATGACGATCTGGTTCTCTTTGATGTTCTTGGCGATGGCGTAAGCCTGCATCTCCTGCTTGGTATACTTGGTATAATCAGCCATGTCTATGTACCTCCCTGTTCTTAGTGTCTGGTGGAGTAGCCCAGATGGGGCTCGTTCTTCAACCGCATCAAACGGGAACCGCCCACCTTATCCAGCAACTCATCGTGGTCCTTGACGGAGTAAACCCACTTGTCTACATAGTCCTTAAAGGTCTCAGGGATGGCGATGCCGGCGGCGGCATCGTCAGCGGCCTTCTTGGCCTTGGCGGCAGCCTCGGCCAGCTTCTCATCCTCAGGCTTGGCGGCGGCGGCCTTCTCAGCCTTGGCGGCGGCCTTGGCCAGCTGGGCCTTGGCGTCCTCGGCATCCTGGTACTTAGATGCCTTGTCATACTCCTTCAAAGCATGGGAGTCGTTGTCATAGTAGTTATAGCACTGAGAGGGCCAGGCTCCATAAGGGGCGTGGACTACGGCGGAGACACATTCACCGAAGATACGGGTCAGAGTGGGGTCGCGGCGGATATACTCGTCGCTGACCAGCTCCTCACAGGTGACAATGACCTTGCGGGCAGCCACGGCGATATCCACATCGTGGAACTCGTCGCCCTCGACGATACAGGTGCCGTCGGGGCTGGCCTTCTGCACGTGGATGATGGCGGTGTCCAGCTTGGGCACAGGGACGGCCACCACCTTCTCGCCAGGCTTGAAGGGATTTTCGATCTCGACGCACTTCAGGTCGTCTACCTTGTCCATGGTCTTGCGCTGCTCCTCGCTGATGCCCCAGTATTTCATCAGGCCGGAGCCCTGCATCAGACGGACAGGCAGGAAGGGCAGGCCCAGGGAGGCGGCGTGGAGCTGGAGCATCAGGACGTCCTGGGAATAGTCCTCATAGGTCAGTTCGCCCTTCTCGATGGCAGCACGGAAACGACGGGAGACATTGGTATAGCCGGAGTTGGCGGTGTAGCAGTTGATGTACGCTTTGACGCGGCCCTCGCCAATCATCATATCCCAATCACCGCCGGCGGGGCCGGCCCAGACAGTAAAGTCCTTCTGACCCTGGCGCAGGATCTCACTCACAGCGGCATAGGGCTTGCGGTTGGTGGTGAAGCCGCCGAAGCAGATACAATCTCCGTTCTCGACGAATTTCGCCACGGCGTCATGCAAGGAATACACTTTGTTCATGGTAAAACCCCCATTACAAAAGATTTTTTCATTCGCTTCTTTTTCTCAAATTTTCAAGGTACTGATATGCGCTCTATATCGGCTATTATTTTAACACAACTGACACAAGAGGTCTATCTTTAATTTATCAAAAAGTTTGCATATCTTCGCCTGCTGTGCTATAATGCTCCTGGCCCTCTCCCCCACGCCGGCCGGGGGGGCCTTCCAGGGGCGCTTTGCCCTGAGAAATGAGCCATACAAACGGAGGTTTGCCGTATGACCAATGTGGAGTTTCATCTGCAGCTCAACCACAACGACACCTGGAACATGAGCCGGCTCCATTTTCATGACCACTTCGAACTCCTCCTCCCTCTGACCAGCCCCGGCAACATCTTTGTCAACGACCAGGTGTACCCCCTTCGCCGGGGCACCCTGTACCTCATTGGGGAGAACACCCTCCACCGGACCATGGCCACCGGGGCGCACGCCAGGTATGTCCTCCACATCAGCCGTAAATCCCTGATGCAACTGTCCACCGTTCAAACCGATTTCACCCAGCTCACCCACGACTCCTTCCGCCGGGCTAACCTGAACGGTATGCAGATGACCGAGATCATCGAGCTGTTCCAGGCCCTGGAGCGCAATAAAAACGACGGTTCCTTCGGCAGCGACATCCATCAAATGGTGGCCCTGCTCAATCTGTTGATTCGGGTAGCTCCTACCTTGAATGCCGCCACTGCCGGAGAGGCCATCCACAACAAGGACTTCCTCCGGGTGGCCCCCATTCTAGATTATATCCGGGACAACCTGTCCGAGCCCCTGTCCCTGGATCAGATCGCCAGCCAGTTTTTCATCAGCAAACACTATCTATGCCGCGTCTTCAAGGCGGCCACTGGCTTCTCCGTAATGGAATATATCATCTACAGCCGGGTACTGCGGGCCCGCCAGCTTCTCCAGGAGGGCACCAGCGTCCAGCAGGCCGGGGAGTTGTCCGGCTTCTCAGACAACTCTCATTTCATCCGCACCTTTGGCCATCTCACCGGGGTCACGCCCGGCCGGTATGCCAAGGAGTATCAGAGCAGCGATCAGATCCTGCTCCGTGAAAATCTGAAGCATAGATAGGGACAGGCCCCTTTTTTTCCCGATTTTCCCAGATGAGGCCCCCACTACGGGTCAACATCTGCAAATCAGCTTCTTCTCTTCCTTTTGTCTATTTTGACCGGATATACCAAAGGGCGCTGTGTGCCGCGGCACACAGCGCCCTTTCTTTTTCAATCCCTTGGCCTTCGATAGAACTTCCCGTGGACCCGCTCAGTCCGGATGACATTGACAAAGGCTTTGGGGTCGGCCTGACGTACCTTACGGACCAGGCCCTTGCTTTCTCCCACGCTGACCACCGTATAGATCATGACGCAGGGCTCCCCATTGTACAGGCCAACCCCCTCGATCAAAGTAGCGGTATGGTGGGTATCCTGTATCTGGGCACACACGCCCCCCACCGTTTCCCGTCCCGTGACGATAAACAGGGTGGCCCGGCCGCTGTCCGGGTCCAGCAGACGGATGGTCTGAGTGCTGGTAAACTGGAAAATGATGGAATACAGGGCCCGCTCCCATCCGAAAAGCAGTCCGGCCACCGTCAGCATCACCGCATTGCCCGCCAGAATATAGTTCCAGGCATCGATATTCTTCCGTTCGGACAGGGCGATAGCAATAAAATCAGTACCTCCGCTGGTGGCTCTGGCCCGCAGGCAGAGGCTGACCGCGAAACCGGTGACCAAGCCGCCGAACACACAGATCAGCAGCAGGTCCTCTGTAATGGGGATGGTAGGCACCAGGTCAGTGAAAATGCTGACCAGGACAATACACTGACAGGAATAGAGGGTAAACTTCTTTCCCACAAACCTGAAGCTAATAGCGGCGGGCACCGCATTGAGCAGCAGATATACTGGCGAGAAGGGGATGTCTACTCCCCAAAACTCCCAAGCCGCGCGCTGGGTCAGACGGGCAAGCCCCGTAAAGCCGCCGGGAAACAGGTCGCCGGCCTGGACAAAGCTTTTCATATTGACGGCGATGATAAGCGACGCCAGCGTCACCAGGACCAGGCGGAACAGGATATCTCTGACAGGGGACCGCACCGCTTTTTCCGACATAGCCGCTTCCTCCATATTACTGGTCTATTTCACATCGGCCAATACGTCCAGGTTCTTCAT
Source organism: Muriventricola aceti (assembly GCF_025567565.1). Classification (NCBI taxonomy): domain Bacteria; kingdom Bacillati; phylum Bacillota; class Clostridia; order Eubacteriales; family Oscillospiraceae; genus Muriventricola; species Muriventricola aceti. The sequence goes on from NZ_JAOQKF010000006.1 coordinate 121,131, forward strand.
AAAGTATTCCACGCCGGAATAGATGGTAGCCAGCACGATGACAGCCACACAGATATTGTTGACCCAGGGGGCGATGGGCAACAGCATCAGCACGATGCACACCATAGTGGAGGCGGTCTTTACCTTGCCGGACCAGCCGGCGGCGATGACTCTGCCTTTGTCAGCGGCCACCATACGCAGGCCAGACACCCCGAACTCCCGGATGATGACCACCAGCAGCGCCCAGCCGGGCATCTGGCCGATCTCTACAAACCAGAGCATGGCGGCGGTGACCAGACATTTGTCCGCCAGAGGGTCCATAAACTTTCCAAAGTCAGTGGTCTGGTTATAGTGGCGAGCGATATAGCCGTCCAGGGTATCGGTGAGGCTGGCAATCACAAAAATGGCCAAGGCCCAATAGTTCGCCCCAGGCACATCCAGATAGAGGACCAGCAGGAACAGCGGGATCATAACGACCCGCAGCAAAGTCAGCTTGTTGGCGGTATTCATCTTATCGTTTCTCCTCTTTTTCCGGAACATACTCTATCAATGTCCTCGAATTGATCATCCAGGTAAGCGCAGAGGTATTCAATGACGCGGGATTCCACATAGACCTTTTTCCGTGTGTATAGTCTCCAGATCAGACACCTCAGCCGCTTTATCCTCTCTAATGACATATTTTTTCAGGCCCTTTTGTTTCAAGAGCTGGAACAGCTTATTATCGAGCAAGGACACCCAGATCACATATATGTGCACATTATCAGCACTGGACAAAGCTGGATTCAACATAAAATCTCACTTTATTCTGCGTCAGCCAAAATCACGCTTCATCCAGCGCCGCGTTTGTATCAGTCCTCAATTTCGCCGGTCAAATCTCCATCAGACACGCCGGTGATACGCACCTTGACAAATTCCCCCGCGGGCACCAGCCCGGCGGCGGTAAAATACACATGGCCGTCGATATCCACCGAGTCGGCATAGGTGCGCCCGACGTAACAGCCGGCCTGACTGTCAAAGCCCTCGCACAGCACTTCCATCACTGTTCCCAGGCGTTCTTCGTTGTACGAGTCCATGATCCGGGACTGGAGGTCCACCACCAGCTCTACCCGGCGGGCGGCTACCTCTCCATCCACCTGGTCCTCCATGGCGGCGGCCAGAGTGCCTTCCTCGGGGGAGAACTGAAACACACCGGCCCGCTGGATCTTTTCCTCCCGCAGGAAAGCACACAGCTCCTCGAACTCCTCCTCCCCCTCTCCAGGCAGGCCGCAGATCAGGGAAGTACGGATGACCACGTCCGGCATCGCCGCCCGCAGCTTGGCGAAGAGGGCCCGTATCTCCGCCTTGGTGTTTCGGCGGCGCATGGCCTTCAAAATGTTGTCGTTGCAGTGCTGGATGGGGATGTCCAGATAGTGGAGTATCTTGGGTTCAGAGGCGATGACCTGGATAAGCTCATCGGTGACGGCCTCAGGATAGAGGTAGTGGAGTCGGATCCAGTGGAAGTCCAGCCGGCACAGCTCCTTCAACAGCTGGGCCAAAGTGGCTTTCTCCTCCAGGTCCAGGCCATACCGGGTAATGTCCTGGGCAATGACGATGAGCTCCTTCACCCCGGAGGCGGCTAGCTTTTTGGCCTCAGCCACCAACGACGCTACGGTACGGCTGCGATAGCGACCACGGAGTTTCGGGATGATACAGAAGGCACAGCCATTGCTGCACCCCTCGGCGATCTTTAGATAGGCGGTGTAGGGGGGCGTGGTGACAATGCGCTCGCCGTCCTCATAAGTGCGGTGGATGTTGCCGAAGTGCTCCGCCTTCTCCCCCTCCATCAGTTCCTCTACGGCGGCCACCACGTCGCTGTAGCTGCCGGTGCCCAGCATCCCATCCACTTCGGGCAGCTCGGCACGGATATCGTCGGGGTACCGCTGACTCAGACAGCCCGCCACTAACAGCTTCTTCAGCTTACCCTGGTCCTTCAGTTGAGCCAGCTCCAGGATGTTGTCAATGGCCTCGCTCTTGGCAGACTCGATGAAGCCGCAGGTATTGAGGACGGCCACATCGGCCCCCTCTGGATCGCCGGTGACGATGTGGCCCGCCTGGCGGCACAGGGCCATCATCTGCTCGGTATTCACCAGATTCTTGGCGCAGCCCAGAGACACAAACGCTACTTTATAAGTCATAGGATCGCTCCGTTTATCATTTATTTCCCCCGCCAGGCAGGGTCATCTGTAATTCCCAGAAGATAATCTGTGGAGACATGAAAATAGCAGGAAAGAGCAACCAATTTATCAATGGTCGTTCCCCGCGCTCCGCTCTCTATCGTACTGATTGCTTTGTGTGAGAGCCCAATCGCTTCTCCCAGTTCCTTTTGATTCAGGCCCGCCCGTTTTCTCAATGCAAGCAAACGGCTGCCGAACACATTTGAATTTGTCATAAATGCTCCTTGACATTTACCTTTTAGTAGACTATAATCTACTCAAAGGTAAGAAAGGGTGTTTTATTTATGTACGATTATATCTCCGCGCTCTGCCTGGGCGAAAGCCTGCGGGATCCCCCGGTCAACCCCCTTGAGAACATACCGTCCAGCCTGAAGAAGCAGTTGGAGCGCATCGCTCCGGCTATGGGCGAGCAGTTCAACCAAGAGTTCCTGCGGCAGCTTCGGCTGGTCCTCACCCGCACGGAGCTCAAGAGTTACCGGGACGGCTTTCAGACCGGGGCCCAGCTGATGCTCTCCATGCTGGAGGACTGCTGCAGCTAGTCCAGCTCCACCTCCGCCCCGCAGCGCCCCAGGGCCTCGTTGATCTCGCTCCAGTGGTAGCCCCGGCGGGCCAGGGCGTCAGACAGCTTCTTCAGCTCCTGACGGTCAGGCGTCCTGCCCCCCAGCTTTTTGGTCAGGAAGGCGTCGATGGCCGTGGAGGAGTCCTGCGCCTGGTCGAGGGCATCCTCCCACAGCTCCCTTGGGACGCCCCGGCAATACAGCTCGTCCCGCAGCTTCCGCTCCCCGTATCCCTTAGCGGAGTAGTAGCGGACTACTTGGGCAGCGTAAGCCGCGTCGTCCAGGTAGCCCAGCTCCGCCATCCGTTCACAGATGGCGGCGGCCTCCTCCTGGGTGGCCTCCCACTGGGACAGCTTTCGCTCCAGTTCCTTTCGGGACTGGGGCTTTCTTGCCAGCAGGGACAGTGCCTTCTCCTTCAGGCCGCTCCGGTGGAGAGAGGCCATCAGTCCCTCGGCCTCCTCCTCGGTCAGCTCCTTCCCGGCGCAGAGGGCAAAATCAATGATTTCGTTCTCCCCCAGACGCAGGATGGAGCCGTCCTCCAGCACAGCCAGCCACCGGCCCTGGACCCGCTTGGAGGGCTTCAACTCCTGGATGACCACTTAGTCCTCTCCATCCTCGAAATCGTCCGCAGCCACATCCACCGCCCGCCCGGCGGCCCTGGCGGCAATCTGGGCCTGCTTGCTCATCAGCTTGAAGGCGTTGGCCCGTACCTGGGCCTCAATGTCCTCGGCCAGCTCCGGGTGGTCCTGGAGATACTGCTTCACCGCGTCCCGGCCTTGCCCCAGGCGCAGCTCACCCATGGCAAACCAGGAGCCGGACTTCTGGACGATATCCAGCTTGACCGCCAGGTCCACCAGCTCGCCCCACTTGGAGATGCCCTCGCCGTAGAGGATGTCAAACTCCGCCTCCCGGAAGGGGGGCGCGACTTTATTCTTCACGATCTTGGCTCTGGTGCGGTTGCCGATGATCTCAGAACCGTTCTTCAGAGCCTCCACCCGCCGCACGTCGATACGCACTGAGGAGTAGAATTTCAGCGCCCGACCGCCGGTAGTCACCTCGGGGTTGCCGTACATGACCCCCACCTTTTCTCGGAGCTGATTGATAAAAATAACGATACAGTTGGTTTTGGAAATGGAGCCGGCCAGCTTGCGCAGGGCCTGGCTCATCAGTCGGGCCAGTAAGCCCACATGGCTGTCCCCCATGTCCCCCTCGATCTCCGCCCGGGGCGTCAGAGCGGCCACGGAGTCCACCACCACCACGTCGATGGCTCCGGAGCGGACCAGAGCCTCGCAAATCTCCAATCCCTGCTCGCCGGTGTCCGGCTGGGAGATGAGCATGGAGTCGATGTCCACCCCCAAGGCCCTGGCATAGCCGGGATCCAAGGCGTGCTCCGCGTCGATAAAGGCCACCTCTCCCCCCCGTTTCTGAGCCTCGGCCACAATGTGGAGGGCCAGGGTGGTCTTACCGGAGGACTCCGGCCCGTAGATCTCGATGATGCGGCCCTTTGGAACGCCGCCAATGCCTAGGGCGATATCCAGGGACAGGGAGCCAGTAGGGATGGAGTCCACCACCACATCGGCATTCTCTCCCAGGCGCATGATAGAGCCCTTGCCATAAGCCCGCTCGATCTGGGCCATAGCGGTCTCCAGTGCCTTTTTCTTGTCAGACGCGGGAGTTGCCGACTCCACCACGGGTTTTTTAGCAGCCATGTACATCTTTCCTTTCTCGCCGGCGGCTCTCAGCCGCCGGCCTCTGTCTGTCCCATATATTACCCTTTTATCTATCCGATAAACGGTACTTTTTGTGGGGGGGCGGCCCCCTGTTCTACCTCAGCTGTTGATGGTCCCCTCCACCACCCGCCAGATCCCCTGGGTATCGGCTGTGGTCTTAATGTCCTCAAAGCCGTTTCGGGCCAGGATCTCCTCCACCTCGGGCGCCTGGCCGATCCCCACCTCGAAGAGCAGGGTGCCTCCCAGCCGGAGGGCGGATTTCCATTTGGCGGAAATGAAGCGGTAAAAGTCTAGCCCGTCTTCGCCGCCGTCCAGAGCCATATGGGGCTCGTAGTCCCGGACAGAGTGTTCCAGACCCAGAATGTCCGCGGTAGGTATGTAGGGGGGGTTACAGACGATGGCGTCAAAATCCCAGAGTGCGGAGCTGGGCGGCTCCATCGCGTTGACGGATAAGCAGGTGACTCTGGAGTTCAGGTCATTGCGGCGGACATTCTGCTTGCACAGCCGCAGGGCTCCCTCGGACAGCTCCGCCAGCACCACCCGGCAGTTGGGCGCATTGGCGGCCACCGCCAGCCCCACACAGCCGCTCCCGGCGCATAGGTCCAGCACTCTGGCCCCCTCGCCGGCCTCCCGTGCCTTCAAAATCCCCCGCTCGGCCAGCACCTCGGTGTCCATCCGGGGGATAAGGACATCCTGGGAGATATTGAGCGGCAGGCCATAGAACTCCCACTCGCCGATGATATAGGCCACCGGCTCCCCAGCCAGACGGCGCTGGACCAGCTCCTCTACCCGGCGCTCCAGCTCGGCGGACACATAGAGGGACATATCTCGGTACAGCTGCTCACGGCTCTTGTCCGAGGCGTAGCACAGGATTTCTCTGGCCTCCAGCTGGGCCCCCTCCACTCCGGCCTTTTTCAGCCGGGCCCTAGTATCCAGAAACAGATTGTTATAGGTGGTGGCCATACTATCACCTTCCCCGTTTATTTGTATACGGACATAGGCGCACAGGGCTCCCGTTAACGGCCGGAGACGGCCTATCAAAACGGAGCCCGCTTTCCTTTGGCGCTACCAGGCGTCCTCCCCCTGCTTCTCCGGCAGGACCAGCTCCAGGGCCCGGATGCCCACCTCGATCATGGAGTCATCCGGCTCGAAGGTAGTGAAGTTCTGAAGCCACAGGCCGGGGGCGGTAAGGAGCTTGGTCACAGGTCCGTCATGGCGGCCTGCCCAACGATTAAACTCATAGCTGATGCCCACGATAAGGGGCAGCATCGCCAGGTGGGCAAGAAAGCGTAAAATGGCATTCTCCACCGGCCAGATGGCAAAAACTACTGTGGACACTAAAATGGAGACCGCGATGACCATAAACAGGAAGCTGGTACCGCAGCGCGGATGGTGCCGCGGCTGTTTTCTCACGTTCTCCACCGTAAGGGGCAGCCCAGCCTCATAGCAGAAGATAGTCTTGTGCTCCGCCCCGTGGTAGGAGAATACCCGTTTCATCTCCTTCATCCGGGAGCACAGGGCCAGATAGCCCACAAAAATTACGATCTTCAACAGACTCTCCGCCACGTTCCGAACCAGCATAGACGGGGTAAAAAACCGGACCGCTGTGCCCAGCAGGGTGGGCAGCAGAAAAAACAGGGCAATGGACATCCCGATGCCCAAAATCACGGCCAAGGTAGTGAAGAACGCGGTGGCCTTCTCGCTGCCCAGCCTGTTGTTGAGCCAATTTTCAAATCTGGAGGGCTCTTCTTCCTCCCCGTCCTCAGGGTAGAAATCCGCCGAAAACATCAGGGCGGTCACTCCGTTGTACATGGAGTCGCAGAAGGTGACCACGCCGCGGATCAGGGGCAGCCCCAGGATGGGATATCGGTCCCGGATCAGCTTAATATCTTTCTCCTGTATCTCCAGCTCTCCGTCCGGCCGGCGGACCACCACAGACTGCTTTTTGGGGCCCCGCATCATGATGCCCTCAATCAGAGCCTGTCCACCGCACATGGTCTTAAAACCCTTTTGGCAAGCCCCTTGTCTTTCTTGTTCTGTGTGAATCGACATTTGATTCTCCTTATGTTGGCACTGATAGAATAGGTATATCCAACTATGTCCGGGGAGCTCCCGGCAGTTTCGCCCCCTGTCCTCCAGAGGTCTCACCGTCCCATTCTGAATATTCTCCCCGATATTGTACCAGAGTTGAACGAAAATAGCAAGGCAAAATAGAACTTATGTTCTCATTTGTCTAATGGGAGCCGGATGACCACCAGGCACCCTCCCCCTTCGGCATTTCCAATGAACAGCTGTCCCTCATGCCGAACCACAATCTCCTCACACACCGCCAGACCGATACCGGAACCCCGTGCTTTAGAGCTGCCTTTATAGAATTTATTTTTAATAAATGGCAGCTCTCCCTCCGGGATACCGGGTCCATAGTCCCGGATGCGGATGACGGCTTCCTCCCCCTCTCGGGCGATAGACACATCAATGCGCTTTCCAGAACCTCCATGCTTGGCGGCGTTGTCCAGCAGATTACAGAACACTTGCCGCAGCCGGTGGGGGTCCCCGGAGATCGGCAGCATTTCCTCCGGGCAGTCCGTGTACTCCAGTGCGATCCCCTCTCTACGGAAGAACTCGGTATAGGTATACACCGCGTCCTCCAGCTCTGCCTTCAGATCCAGGGGCTCCACCGACAGGGTAAAGCGGCCGTCAGAAATACGGGAGAACTCCAGCAGCTCCTCCACCATATTGGTCAGCCGCCTGGCTTCGGACAGGATGATCTCCATTCCTTTCTTCATATCCTCCGGGTCCCGCAGCTCGCCGCTCTGCATGGTTTCAGCCCAGCCGGTGATGGCGGTCAGGGGGGTACGCAGCTCATGGGACACCGAGGAGATGAACTCACTCTGGGTCTTTTCCGACTGGCGTATCTTCAGGGACATATCGTTGATGGTGTCGGTCAGCTCCCCGATCTCGTCGTCAAATTTCTTCTCGATCTGGACTCCATAGCTTCCGTCCGCAATGAGTCTGGCCGTTTCCGTGATGCTGGCCAGAGGCTCCACAATGGAGCGCACAAAATAGAGGTTGGAGAAATAGACCATGGCAAAAATGGCCAGAGCGACCACCGTGATGAGGGACACTGTCAGGATGAACTGGCGGTCGATACCTGACATGGAGGTGACATAGCGGATCAGCCCCTCGGTATGGCCCTGATAGACCACTGGGCTGCAGGCGGCAGCGATGCGCTCCCCCGTACTCGGGTCCCGCCCAATCCACGGGGTCGTCTCCTGATCCTCCAGCGCCCCCTGGATATCCGGCGTATCCGGCGTAGTTCCGGCCGCCAAGTCATTTCCTGAATAAAGAACGGCCCCCGTCTCGTCCAGGAACTGGAGCTCCAGCAGCCCCTTTTCCTCGTATTCGCTGACTGTGCGCTGGGCCACGGTACTATACTCACTGCTGGTATAGTTGCGGAAGCTGTACGCCGTGGAACTGGCCCGGCTCATCAGATCGTCGGTAGTGCCTGTATAATAGTAACTCCGCAGGCTGGCAATGAAGGTGCCCAGGGCCAGAGCTAAAATCAACAGCACTACGCCGACGCTGTTCAGCAGCCAGCGCCGACGAATGCCTCTTATCTTACCCTTATCGTGAAGTTCCATCTTTTTTGCCACTGGAGCACCTCCTTTCCCGTTTTCTGTCCCCTTATGGAGCGGTGGCAACAGTTCTTTTTCAGCATCAGCTTCCTTACTAATAGCCGCAGCCCCAGACCGTATTGACAAACACCGGCTTTGGGGCGTTGCTTTCCCATAGAGCAGGTACCCAGAAGTAAATTCCGCCTTCGGAAATTCTCCAGCCCCCTGGGCCTAAGAATTTATGGCCGGACCCGTCGAGCGGGGAGGACAACGCCCAAACGCCGTCAGGCTTAACTGCCCCACTTATAGCCGTAGCCCCAGACCGTATTGACAAACACCGGTTTTTGGGCGTTATCCTCAATCTTGATCCGCAGGCGGCGGATGTTCACGTCCACAATCTTTAGCTCCCCAAAGTAGTCTTTTCCCCACACAGTATCCAGGATCTCTTCACGGGACAGGGCCTTTCCTGGGTTCTCCATAAACAGCTTGACGATGGAATACTCCACCTGGGTCAGCTTTACCTTCTGCCCATCCTTTTCCAGTGTCCGGTTCCTAGTGTTGAGCAGAAAGGGGGGATCGCTAATCTCATCAGGGCTGGCCGCCGTCTCATCCCCGCCTGTACGGCGAAATAGGGCGTCCACACGCGCGGTAAGCTCCGCCGGGGAGAAGGGCTTGGTCACATAGTCATCCGCTCCGGTCATAAGCCCGGTTACCTTGTCCATCTCCTGGGTCCGGGCAGTAAGCATGATAATGCCGATTTTGTTGTCCATGGCCCGGATACGGCGGCAGACCTCAAACCCGTCAATGTCAGGCAGCATGATATCCAGCAGGGCCACCTTAATCCCTGGATTGGCCTTCAGTGCGGCCAACGCCTCCTCGCCGGTTCCGGCCTCTATCGTCTGGTAGCCCGCCCGCTTCAAGTTGATGACCACAAAGCTGCGAATATTCTCCTCGTCCTCCAGGACCAAAATTTTTCTCATCTCTGTTTTCCTCCGTCGTCTGTCACTGGCTATACCAGTCTGCCTGGATCGTCCTGAAATACTCCAGCAGGCTGGTCTCGTCCAAGCCGCAGTCCCAGTCGCTGTCATAGAAGGCAGCGGAATAAATCACATTCTCCTCCTCCCGGAGAACGAACCGGCCCTCTCGTGTGGATCGGGCCGCCCGGTTCAGCCCGGTCAGCCGGTAAATGCTTAGGAAGGGCACAGGCTCCTTATCCTCGCCCTGCCAAAGAGAGAAAATAACCTCACGCTGGCCGATGACCTGGTCATTGCGGGAAATGGTAATCTTGCCCTCCCACTCCTGTGGGATGACCAGATACCAAGAATCAGTCACATTGTGATAGGTGGTCATCACATGGTCCCGCTCCCCTGTTTCCTGATACTGATACCAGTCGATCAGCCAGAAATTGGTGGCGGCATTGTCTCCGTATACCGGCAGGCGGCTGGGAGAGGGCAGCTCTATCACATAGTCGCCGTTGATGTCAGTGGGGTCCACCTCAGTATAGCCCAGCATGACTTCCCGGCTTACCCCGGTCAGCGGATCCATTGTTAGATTGGTCAGCCGCCCATTCTGATAGGAGAGCACATCGATCACCCGCCGGCCGTCGGAAAGGGTGCTGGTCACATAGAGAGCCGGTGGATAGAACTCTCCTCCCAGGTAATTGGCTCGGATACGGGTCAGGGACACGATGCCGGCAGACAATGGTACGCTGCCCAAGCTGACCATGGCTCCATCTCTCCATCCGTAGACCTCCACATGGCTGCCCACGCCAGCGGAGTCAATACGGACCACTGCTACCTCGCTCCTGGTGTCCCGGTCAATATCCAGCAGACGGTAACCACTGGAGAAGGAGGAGCCCTCCGTAGCGGCACTGCACCGAGTCAGCAGCAGTTCAGTAGCCAGCAGCTCCGCCCGCTCGGCAGGAGCCGCGCCCCATACCGTGGGGCCGGCCTCCGCAGCCTCCGTTCCTCCGGACACTGGAAGCATCAGCTCGTCCAGAGTATAGACACCCAGCTGATATACGCCAGTGCTGATCTGCCAGTTGACCACCAGCTCCTTATATCCGCTGCCGTTCAGGTCCACATAGTCTATGGAATAGATGGCCGAGCCGTCCCCCTCTACCACAGCGGACACCCGGTATTCCTCTCCTATCTGGGTAAAGATAAATATTTTAATGGACTTCTCAATACTGGGGATACGCAGGAAGGTGATCGCGCTCTCCCGGGTCCCATCCCCGTCCAAATCCTGGAGCTGGATGGTGGCAGTATTGTCGCCTGCCAGGATGACTGCTGTTTCCGCACTGGCGTCAAACTCCATTTCCAGGGCGGTGCGCACCTCCTGAATGACTGCGTTCAGCTTCTCATAGCCGGCTGACTTCTCCGGCTGGCGGTAGAGGTCCTGGGGAGACTGGAACAGGCAGCCGGACAGCAGCAGCATCAGCGCCGCCGGAAAGAGTATCTTATACCATTTTCTCTTCATGCCCTCCACTCTCCTCTCATTTCAGCCTTCTGCCGCTTCCCATAAAAATCCTATTTATCATCATACCACAAACCCGGTAAAAAGGATATACTTTTTTATTTATTGGTTTTCTAAGCTGGCAGCGGCGGATGTCCTTGGGAACTCGCTCTCCGGTACGGCTTCCCTCTTAATGCAGCCGGTATGGATATAAAAGCAGACCGCCCGCGAGATGCGGGCGGTCTGTCAGTTTACCCTCAATTCGCCTGGGGCAAGGTGATACACGCTTTGAACAGGTCCCCATCCACCTTCAGCTGGAAAATGCCCCCCTGAAGCTCAGTCAGGCTTCGGGCGATGGACAGTCCCAAGCCGGAACCCTCGGTGGTGCGGGACTCATCCCCCCGGACAAACCGCTCCATCAGACGCTCCGGCGCCACGTTCAGCGCCTCCCGGGAGATATTCTTCACCGATAGGACCACCTGTCCGTGCCCCCGCTCCAGGTCCAGGTAGATTCGGGTACCCTCCATGGCATATTTGGCACAGTTGGACAGCAGATTATCGATGACCCGCCACAGATGACGTCCGTCAGCATAGACCCAGGTTTCCCCATCCTGAAGATTCCTTACCACGGTCAAATGGCGGGCGGCCAGCTTCTCCTCCCACTCCCCTAGGGCCTGGTCGATCAACTGGACCATACCGATCTTCTCCCGGCTGACGGACAGCACGCCGGTAGACGCCTTGGACGCCTCCACCAGATCCTCCGTCAGCTTCTTCAGCCGCTGGGACTTGCGGTCCAGCACCTCAATGTATTCCTGGGCCTTAGGGTCGGTCTGCTCCGTAGTTTTTAACAGGTTGACATAATTTATAATGGAGGTAAGCGGCGTCTTCAAGTCGTGGGACACGTTGGTAATCAGCTCCGCCTTAAATCGCTCGCTTTTCATCTTCTCATCCACAGCACTGGACAGGCCCACCGAGATGTTATTCAGGTCCTCGGCCTGGAGACGCAGGTCATGGAACATCCTGTTGGTGTCGATCTGATGCTCCAAGTCCCCCGCGGCGATAGCCCGGCTCCCTTTTCGCAGGCGGTGGAACCCGATGGCCCACCAGGCCAGAAAGAGGAACACCACACCGTTGAGGCCAAACCACAGCAGCCCCGCCAGGCCGTTGTAGCGGGCCGAGGTAAACAGCATGACATTGGCAAAGAAATAGATCAAAAAGCCCAGGAGCACCTTCCAGATGAAGGGCAGGTTGACAATCAGCTCGTGGACAGTGCGCACTGTCCACCCGACCACCCTGCACAGCAGGGTGGTCCGCGCCAACGCCCCGGCCTTAACTCGGACCACCAGGGTACGCAGCGCCAGACAGATGACCCCGACCAGCGCCGCTGTGAGCAGGGAGAGGGCCAAATATATGACCCAGAGCACCCACTGCTCCTCCTGGGAATAGAAATGGACTTGCACGATGAATTGGTACAGGTAGTCCCCAAAATAGAGGCCTCCGGCGGCCAGGGCGGTCCCCACAGTCAACAGGAAAAACCAATGGAACTCCAGGAATATCTTATCCTGCCAGGAGAGTATGATCTCCTCTTTTCCCTCCTTATGTCCCGCCGACCACAGCAGAAATAGCAGGCACAGCAGACTGGCCGCCATCAGGGACAGAGCGGCGGTACACCGGGGGCGGAAGCTCTCTAGGGCCTGGTCAAAGCTGGTGGATAGCTGGTAAAATTCGTCTGCCCGGCTCTCATCCACGTTCAGTGGGAGCCCGCACTCAATGACCATCTGTTCCACGGCGCTCTTGCCCTCAAGCTCCGCCTCACCCGGCACCTGCTCGCTCCCCTGTCCCGACACGCCGATTGAGAATACATAATCATTTTCACTGTTATAGAGGTCGTATTCTTCCTGTGTAAAATGCTCGCCCACCACAAAGGTGGAGTACCACACGGAGGACACCGTCGCAGAGAGAGTCTCCCCCTCCTTCAGATTGGTGGCCAGGACCTGGCCGCCGTCGGCGGTCTTGACCTGAAACCGAAACCAGGTGCTTTCAGCGTCCATCCGCTCCTCCAGCTCCTCCAAGCTCTCCTGGATAGACTGGACAGCCAGATAAGACAGGCTCTCCCCATTTCGTTCCAGCTGGATGGCATCCGCCACCCCGCCGGCCAGCTGGCCCTCTCGGTCTCGCAGCAAAACATAGTAGATACCCGTCTGCTGCCAGTTCTCGGCACCCACGCAGGACAGAGCGGTCAGTGCCCTGTATCCGAACCAGCTACTAGAAAAAGCAAGGGCCAGCATCAGAAAGGCAGCCGTCAGTTTAGCCCATGGGCTCTTCCGTACCGCTTCCATTCAGGCCCCTCCCTTCTCCATCTTGTAGCCCAGCCCCCACACCACCTTCAGCCAGCGGGGGTCCGCCGGGTCGATCTCGATCTTCTCCCTCAGATGGCGGATATGGACGGCTACCGTGTTCTCCGATCCGTAGGCCGGATCGTTCCATACCTGCTCATAGATTTGGGCGGAGGAGAATACCTGGCCGGGGTGGGAGATCAGCAGCTTTAAAATATTGTATTCAATGGGCGTCAGCGCCACGGGCTCTCCATCCACTGTGACCCGTTTGGCACTGTCATCCATGGACACCGGGCCAACGGTGATGAGGCCAGTGCTCTTTTCTGAACCTCCCAGGCTGGTATAGCGCCGCAGCTGACTCTTGACCCGGGCTATGACCTCCAGGGGGTTAAAGGGCTTTGTGATATAGTCGTCCGCCCCGATGTTTAACCCCAGTATCTTATCTGTGTCCTCGCTCTTGGCCGTCAGCAGAATAATGGGCACATTGTTCTCCTCCCGCAGCTTGGCTGTGGCTCGAATCCCGTCCAGCTCCGGCATCATGATGTCCATCAGGATCAGATGGATCTCCCTCTGCTCCACAGCCTTGAGCGCCTCTCTCCCATTATAGGCCTTGACCGTCTGATAGCCCTCACTGGTCAAATAGATATCCAGCGCCGACACAATGTCCCTGTCATCATCGCAGATCAGGATAGTATACATGGTCCCTCTCCTCCCGCTTTCCGTGCTTGTTGCTCTAAGGATAACATACAGAGTTTAAGTTGCAAGTGGGAAAATATTAAGAAGTGCTTAAATTGAGCAGAACAGGGGGCGGACCAGCAAAGCCAGTCCACCCCCTGCTGTTCTTTTTTAAGACGCCTTCTCCCTCGCTTCGTCCCCGGATCGTCTTCTTCCGCCGCGCCTCCGCCGCCGGCCGCCCAGCGCCTTGCAGGAATGGAGTTGACCCTTCATGGCCTCGGAGTATGCCTGGATGGTGGCATCCGTCAGAGGTGGGAGGGACAGCCTGCCCCGGAACAGCCCGTCCTCCCCAGGGCTCATCACAAACCGAACCAAGAATCTGCCGTGTTCGCGGCAGGGGAAGGTACCGAAATAGACTCCCTCCCGTCTGGAGCGCCACTGGATGACCCAACCTTTCTCCCCGCACAGCGGGCAGCTCATCAGACGGCTGGTTCGGCTATTCAGTCCGCTCCTGGCCGTTTGAAATGGCCCGATCTCGCGGCTGCTCCCCTCCGGTTCAGAGGTCCAGGTAAATTTTTTTACCCAAGCGGGCGACGACAGCTCGTCGATAGCCGCCGGGGAGATCCACTGGCTGACCACCGCCGTATAGACGCAGTCGTTCAGCGCGTTGTGAAATTCAAAGGGCGCTGGAACGCCGCAGTATTCCACCGCCCGGTACAGAGCCACGCTCTGGCCTGTGCCCACAGTGATGGAGAACGCGCGCTGGAGGTCCCACACCTTTTTTGACAGGTCGGCCTCCATCTTCCAGTACCGGCAGTTCTGGGCCAGCACCTCCATATCGCCGCTGCCCCAGGCGCCAAATTCCCGCTCTTCGCCGCACCAATCCAGGAAGGCTCCCATGGCCTCTGGAAAGGTGGTCTCCGAATCCAGGGACCGCCGCAGCTCCGGCAGATACCTGGCCATCTGTTTCATCTTCTTGTGGACGCGGGGCCGGATAAAGGCGCAAAAGATATCTGTAATGGGGCCACCCAGCCGGTCTACCCGCACCGCGCCGATCTGGAGGACCTCGTCTAAAACGGTCTTGTCATATCCCTGGTTCCACTCCAGGTCCAAAATGATCATCCTGTCACCTGCCTGTATCTTCTGTATACGACCATACCACATCCTCCTGGAAACGTCAATGGATATCCATGGTTCACCCGTCCCGCGCCTTCGACAAGGCGGCGCGAAAAACCACCCCGGCGGCCAGCGCATAGAATGACCGGGGGTGGTTGTATTGGGTCAACTTTTCCGCGGCGGCAGCCAGGAGCTGCTGGCCATAGCCGTCATACTGGCCCTACTCCTGGCCCAGGACCAGGACAGCGGCCAGTTAGGCCGTATGTCCGCTTTTTTTACCGTGCTGGGAGATATCCTGGCCCTTTTCGCCCTCCAGCCCGACCTTGTAGAGCGGTATCAGGGGCTCTGCTCCCTGCCGGCCAAGGAGTCGGACTGCCCAGCGGACAGGAGGCAGCACCTCATCGGCTGAAAAAGTCCTGGATCTCCTCCAGCCGGTCCACAGCGTCCTGATAGCCGGCCGCCCACAGCAGCCGCAGCTTCTCCGTGTTCCGCTCTGTCCGTGAGACGCCCAGGGTGGAACGGGGCGCGATGACCAGAAGCCGGCCCTCCCGCTCCGCGCGGAAGAGCTCCTCCCGGTCCTGGTTATAGACCTGGGCCCGCTGTTCCATAGCCGCCACAAAATTGGGATATTCCCGGTACTTCTTCCGCACCAGGGGCAGCAGCTTATCTGGCCTGCGCCGGTATTCCCTGGGCCTGGTCAGCACCACCAGAACACGGTCGCAGCCCTGCTCCAGCGCCCTCCGCCATGGGATAGCGTCTCCAACACCGCCGTCCAGATAGGGCTGACCGTTGATATGATAGATGGGAAACATCAGGGGCATGGCGCAGGTAGCCTGGAGCACCAGGGACTCCCGGTCCTGCCGGGGGATCTCCAGATAGTCCGCCCCGCCGGTGTTCAGGTTGGTGACCACCGCCTCCGCCTTTCCGGGATAGGCCTGAAAGGCGTCGTAGTCAAAGGGGACCAGCTCGTTTGGGATAGTCTGATAGGAAAACTCCAGACCGAAATAACTCTGATTCTTCTTATCCGCCAGATTACGCATCCCCATGTAGCGCCGGTCGGGGGCAAAGCGAGTGACCACCTCCAGATTTCTGCGGGGCTGCCGGGACAGATAGCTGACGCCGTAGGCCGCCCCTGCCGACACCCCGATGAAATAGTCTGTCATGATACCGCCCTCCAGCAGGCCGTCGCACACCCCGCTGGAAAAAATGGCACGGAGGGCCCCGCCCTCCAGGACCAGTCCTGTTTTCATAGGTTTTCCTTTCTTGACATACTAAGAGATAAGAGCATTATACCCCCTATCTCCCGTCCTTTGCAATCGAATTGACAAAAAACTCTGCCGGGGGTATGATTTTTAATATCAGGCAACTGGGACAGGCAGTGCCTATCCTTGGCTGCTTTGTATCATTTTGAATGGAGAAAGGTTGGTCATCATGGCCCGTATCTATACTGGAATCGAGCCGCTGGTGGGAGGAACACCTCTCCTGGCACTGACACGCTACGGAAAAGCCCACCACTTCACCGCCACTGTTCTGGCGAAATTGGAATACCTTAACCCAGCCGGCTCTGCTAAGGACCGGGTGGGGCTGTCCCTCATTCTGGACGCGGAGGAACGGGGTCTGCTCAAGCCAGGCGCCACCATTATCGAACCCACCTCTGGCAACACTGGCATTGGTCTAGCCTGTATCGCTGCCGCACGGGGATACAAGGTCATTTTAACCATGCCGGATACCATGAGCGCAGAGCGGCGGTCCATGCTGGCGGCCTATGGTGCCCAGCTCGTCCTCACTCCTGGCGCCCAAGGGATGCAGGGAGCGGTGGGAAAAGCTCAGGAGCTGGCCGCCTCGATCCCCGGCAGCTTTATCCCCGGCCAGTTTGAAAATCCAGCCAATCCCCGTGCCCACTACCAGACCACCGGGCCGGAGATCTGGCGTGACACAGATGGAAACGTGGATATTTTTGTAGCCACTGTTGGGACGGGTGGGACTTTGTCCGGTACTGGCCGGTATTTGAAGGAGCAAGATCCCAATATCAAGGTAGTAGCGGTGGAACCTGACGCCTCTCCCCTGCTGTCCGGGGGCCAAGCCGGCCCTCACGGCATACAGGGCATTGGGGCCAATTTTATTCCCCAGACCCTGGATCGTTCTGTCTACGACCAGGTTATCCGTGTAAGGGATCAGGACGCCTTCCAGGCTGGGCGGGAGCTTGTCCGGACCGAGGGAGTGCTGGCCGGCATCTCCTCCGGCGCCGCCCTGTGGGCGGCGGGAGAGCTGGCCCGACTGGAGGAGAACCGCGGGAAGACCATCGTGGTCCTCCTGCCCGACTCTGGGGACCGATATCTCTCCTCCCCCATGTTTGCAGACTGACCGGAGCTCCCCGCATCCGTTGCTGGATGCGGGGAGCTTTGTCTAAAAGGCAGGATCTTTTCTGGTAATTTCTGTGTTCGCATAATTTGGCTCCAATGGCAAAAGAATAGGGATACACCTAATTTTGAAGGAGGTATCCCATGAATCGCTTTCATCCGTTCCGCCGGGTCATGGCTCCCATCCTAGCCCTGGCTCTGGCCTTTACCCTGTCCCTTCCCGCCTCCGCTTTCTTCTGGAATAAAAAGGAGAGCGCCGCTGTCAACGACTTCTCCAAAAACGGGCTTATCGGCACCATCATCTCCTTCTCTCTGGAGGACTTCGCGGTCACCGGAGATAAGAAGACCCAGCTGACTGCCATCACCATCGAGAGCCTGCCTGACCCCGGCGCTGGCACACTAGTCATCGGCGGCCAGCCCCTCCAGGTAGGCACTGTGGTAGACTGTACCGCTCTGGACGGGCTCCGGTTCCAGAGCTCTCCTGTCCCCACCGTGACCACCACCACCTTTACCTTCACCCCCAGCCTCGCCCCCACGCAGGACTGCGGGCCCGTTACCGTCACCTTGTACCTTCTGGACCAGGAAAATCAGGCCCCAATCGCTCGGAATATGGAGCTATCCACCTATAAAAACGTGGCCATCACCGGATATTTCGACGCCGTGGACAGCGAGGGGGACGCCCTGTCCTTCCAGCTCACCTCCACCCCCGCCCGGGGCGCTGTGACTCTGGCAGAGGACGGCTCCAGCCAGTTCGTGTATACCCCCTATGAGAACAAGACAGGGAGCGATTCCTTCACTTATGTAGCCGTAGACCCCGCTGGCAACACCTCCGCGGAGGCCAAGATCACTGTCCACATCGAAAAGGCCGACACCAAGGTGACTTATGCCGACATGGAGGGGAATCCCGCCCATAAGGCTGCGATTCGCCTGGCCGAGGAGGGCATCTATGTGGGCCAGTATATGAACGGCCACTACTTCTTCGACCCCAAGCAGCCCGTCAGCCGGGCCCAGTTCTTGACCATGGCCATGGCCGTGTCTGGTCTGGAAGCCATGGAGGACGTAACACTCACCGGCTTCTCTGACGACAGCGCCATCCCCACCTGGGCCAAGGGCTCTGTTTCCGCGGCTCTGAAGGCCGGCACCATCCAGGGCTCCAAAGATGAGAGCGGCGCCCCCGTCTTTGGGGCGGATACCCCGATCACTCGTGCCGAGGCCACAGTGATGCTAAACAACCTGCTGGACGTGACTGATGTGCCCGTAGAGGTATTTTCTTCTGACAGCCAGGGTCACTGGGCCTCCCAGGCCGCGGCCAACCTAGCCTCCTCCGGCGTCATCCGAATGGAGAGCACCGGCGCCGCAGCTCTATCCAATCAGCTGACCCGGGCCGAGGCGGCCGAGATGCTGGACGGGGCCATGGATGTGCTGGCTGACCGGGAGGACGGCTGGCTGCCCTGGTGAAGCTAAGTCTCCATTCGCCCCCGCTTCGCCGTGATCCCCTGACTCAGACAAAGCAGCGCCGCTGGAAGCTTCCTTCCAGCGGCGCTGTTTCATTTTGTTCTCAATCCTCGTCAGCCGCGGCGTCATAGATAGGCCGGGAGCCGGTGCTCCCCGCCTGGGGCACAGCAGACGCTCCAGCGGCAGCCCGGAAGCTGGCCCGAGACTTCTTGATCTCATCATAGGCGGCAGCCACTGCCTCCTCCGTACGACGCAGCACATCTTCGCAGTACTCGTTGGCCGACCGCTTCAGATCCCGGCTTCGCTCCTCAGTCTCCCGCTTCAGATCGTTGGCCTTCTGCTTGGCCTGGAGGGTGATGACGTCCTCCGCCAGCAGCTGGCGCGCCTTATCCTCCGCCGCCTTGCGGATGGAGTCGGCCTCGCGTTTTGCGGAGGCGACCAATTCAGCCCGGTTGGCCATCATCTTTCTGGCCTCAGACAGCTCTACCGGGAACTGGCTTCGGATATCGTCGATCAGATCCAGCGCCCGGTCCCGTTCGATCATACACTTATCACCGGAGAGAGGGACGTTCTTCGCCTCGTCAATCATCTCAAAGAGCATATCCAGCAATTCTTCTACTCCGCTTGCCATGCCATTACCCTTCCTTTCTTTCCATCTGCCCCATGCGCTGGTTCACATCGTTGACGATCTCTCTGGGGACGAAGTCCGCCAGATTGGCTCCGTAGCGGGCCATCTCCTTCACGATGGTAGAGCTGAGGTAAGTATATTTTTCACTGGAGGCCAAAAACATGGTCTCCAACTTGGGATTCAGCTTGCGGTTAATGACCGCCATCTGGACCTCCTGCTCAAAATCCGATACCGCCCGCAGGCCCTTGACCACCACATGAGCCCGACGGCGCTTGGCGTATTCCGCCAACAGCTCGTTGGAGAAATCCACCTCTACATTGGGGAAACGGGCGGTGGAGCGGCGCAGCAATTCCACCCGCTCCTCCGGGGTGAACATCCCCTGTTTTTTGGAATTGACCATGACGCACACGATCAGCTTGTCAAAGCAGGCGGCAGCCCGCTTGATGATATTCAGGTGCCCCAGAGTCACTGGATCAAAACTGCCGGGATAGATGGCAGTACTCATCGTCTATCACTCCCCGCCCGGCGGCAGACTGTCAGCCTGATCTTGCCGTAGCGATACTCTCTCCCCCGTTCATAGGGGGGCGGCAGGGCGGGCAGCTCCCGTTCCGCCGCACTTTCACAGATTATTATACCATGTTCCCGAAGAATGTCAAACTCTGTGATCCGCTCCACGCTCTTTTCCAGCAGCTCCGTGTGGTAAGGCGGGTCCAACAGGATCACATCAAATTTTTCCCCGCAGGAGGAAAGGAAGGACAGGGCGTCCCCTTGGACTACCCGAGACCGCTCACTCAGGCCGGTCAGCCTCAGGTTCTCCCGAATCAGGGCGGCGGCCTCCTTTCTCATGTCCACAAAGGTACAGTGGTCCGCACCCCTTGACAGGGCCTCGATGCCCAGCTGACCAGTTCCGCCAAAGAGATCCAGCACCCTTCTGCCCTCAATCTCGAACTGGATGATATTGAATAGGGACTCCTTGACCTTATCTGTGGTGGGGCGGGTATCCATCCCCTGAAGCTCCTTCAGTCTTCTGCCTCTAGCCGAGCCGGAGATTACACGCATGGTTTTTCTTCCTTTCCTTTGCCGTACTTGGACAATGTTTCAGGCTTCTGATCCATTTTCTTCCAGAGCCTGTCTAGTATCCACATCCTCAAGTTCCCGTGGGGTGTCCACCTGGATTCGCTGACACCGTTCCCCACAGGCCTCCAGGACAGCCCGTCCACCCCGGTCGCCGGTGAGATCCAATAATTGGGGTATCAGCTCCGCTGAAAAGAGGGTGGGATTGCCTACCCTATCTCCCCAGGCGGCGGTGGCGGCCAGCAGTCCGGGCCGGGCCGCATCCAGCAGTCGGGACACAGTCCCCGCCCCCAGCCAGGGCTGGTCCGCCACGGCAAACAGCAAAAAATCCTCTGGAGCGAATCCATCCAAAGCTTGGATAGCGCTCTTTATTGTAAAGGATAATCCCTTGTCACTTTCAGGGCTATCCACAACCCTGGCGCCTAACGCGGCGGCCATCTCCCGAATCTCCAGATAACTGGAGACCACGGTCAAGGTACAGTCTTCCCGTCTTTGGATCAAATCAGCCAGCATATCCAGGCCATATCTATAAAGTGATTTTCCTTTCCAGTTGTAGAGCAGCTTGTTGCTTCCAAACCGGCGGCCGCTGCCTGCGGCCAGATAGAGGATGTGTTTACTCATCCCGGCCAAGGAGCACCTTTTCCGGCGTGATGGGCAGGGAGTGGTGCCGCAGGCCGGTGGCCCGGTACACGGCATGGGCGATAGCTGGGGCCGGCGTATTGATGACGATCTCCCCAATTGACTTTGCGCCAAAGGGGCCAGTCTGCTCATAGCTGGATTCAAATTCCACCTGAAGCCTGCCCATATCCAGACGGGTTGGGATCTTATAGCGCATGAGGGAATCCTCCCGGATACGCCCCTCCCTGTTGTAGGTCACATCCTCAAACAGTGCCATGCCAATCCCCTGAACAATGCCCCCCTCGGTCTGGACTCTGGCCAGATTGGGGTTGATGGGCGTGCCGCAGTCCACCACGGCCGTATAGTTTAAAACCTTTACAGCTCCAGTTTCTTTGTCCACCTCCACCTCGGCCATGCCTACCATAAAGGGCGGCGGCGAGATGGGGGAGGAGTGGGAAACCGTGGTCTGGACCGCTGTTCCGTTTCCGCACATGGACTTGGTAGCGATATCAAAGAGGGATACCTGGGCGGATCCGTCCAACCGACGCACCGCCTTCCTGGCGTACTCCACTTCCTCTCTGGGGCAGTCCAGCAGCTCCGCCCCAATGGCGCAAAGCCGCTCTTTTAACTCGGCACAGGCTTTCTCCACAGCCTTTCCGGTGACATAGGTGGTGCTGGAGGCATAGGAGCCGGAATCATAGGGGGAGGCGTCGGAGTCAGCGCCAAAGACAGCTACTTCATCCACCTCGCACTCCATACACTCGGCGGCCATCTGGGCCAATATAGTATCGCACCCAGTCCCCATGTCCGCGGCGCCGATGGTCAGGTTAAAAAATCCCTCGTCACTCAGCTTGATAGTGGCGGAGCCCACGTCCACCCCAGAGATTCCGGACCCCTGCATGGCCATGGCTACGCCTGCCGCCCGAATCTTTCCGCCGCCCAAATCCCGGACGGGGTACTTCTCCTCCCAGTGGAACAGCTCCTTACAGCGGGTCATGCACCGGTCCAGGGCGCAGGCGTCCGCCCGCTCGTTATAATAGGCGGGCATGACCTGCCCCTGGCGGACCATATTCTTCTCCCGCAGGGCCACCGGGTCCACCCCAAGCCGGTCGGCCAGCTCGTTCACCGCCGACTCCACAGCAAAGATGCCCTGAGTGGCCCCATAACCCCGGTAGGCCCCGGCAGACTGGACATTGGTGTACACCACGTCATAAGCGAAGCGGAAGGCCTCCAGGCTGTTGGTATACAGGGGAATGGATTTGTGGCCGGACAGCCCCACTGTGGTAGGGCCGTGCTCACCGTAGGCCCCGGTATTGGATAAGGTATACACATCCAGGGCCCGGATGGTCCCATCCAGGCTGGCTCCCAAGCGCACCTTGATCTCCATCTCGTGGCGGGGAGAGCCGGCAGTCTGGCACTCCTGCCGGGTATAGATCATCTTGGCCGGCCGGCCCGTCTTCCAGGTGACCAGAGCGGGGTATACCTCGGCCACCACCGTCTGCTTGGCCCCGAAGCCGCCGCCGATGCGGGGCTTCTCCACATGGATCTTGGATTTTGGGATATCCAGAGCGTTGGCCAGAATACGCCTGACATGGAATACGATCTGAGTGGAGCTGACCACATGGAGCCGGCCATAGGGGTCCATCTCCGTATAGGTGCGGAAGGTCTCCATCATGGCCTGCTGGCAGGCTTTGGTGTGATAGGTCCCCTCTACCACGATATCACACTGGGCGAGCACCTGGTCCACATCCCCGTCCTGGCAGCTCTCGCTGGCGCACAGGTTGCGGCGGTTGTCCGCCCCCACAGGGCACAGGGACCGCCAGTCCTCCTCAGGGTGGACCAGGATCATGTTGTCCTTGGCGGTGTGGTAGTCCAGTACAGGCTGGAGGACCTGGTAGCGAACCCGAATGCGCTTCAGCGCCCGGTCCACCGCCCCTTCGTCCTCCCCGGCCACGATGGCCACAGCGTCTCCCACAAAGCGCACCCGCCGGTCCAAAATGAGACGGTCGTAGGGGGAGGGCTCTGGATAGGTCTGTCCGGCCATCGTGAACCGCTTTTGGGGCACATCCTTATAGGTGAAGATGGCAGCCACGCCGGGAATGCTCTCGGCGTTTTCCGTGTCGATCTCCTCAATTAGAGCGTGGGCGTGGGGGCTACGCAGCACCTTGACCACCAGACAGTTCCGTGGCGTCACGTCGTCCACATAGGCGGGCTTGCCCAGGAGGAGGGCCATGGCGTCCTTTTTCCTGACCCCCTTGCCCACGATCTTAAGCTCCTGCTGGTCCATCACGCCTTCCCTCCCTTTCTGCTGTCCAGATAGGCCCGGATGCCCCGCAGTTGCCCCTCATAGCCGGAACAGCGGCACAGGTTGCCCGCCAAAAATGTCCGTATCTCCTGGTCCGTGGGGTCCGGATTCTCCCGGAGCAGGGCAATGGTATTGACAACAAAGCCGGGATTGCAGAAGCCGCACTGCTCGGCGCCCTGGTCGGCAATGTAGGTGACAAACGCCTCCGCCTCCCTCTGAAGGCCCTCCAGGGTCTGGACCGTCCGGCCATCCGCTCTGGCCGCCAGTACGCTACAGGACAAAACCGGTCTGCCGTCCAGCAGCACTGTACAGGCGCCGCAGTTGCTGGTCTCGCACCCCCGCTTCACACTGTAGCAGCCCTGGTCCCGCAAAAAATCCAGCAGCAGCGTATCCGGCCGCACCGAAGCGCTGACAGCCCTTCCATTTAGATTCAGGTTGATCTCCATATGTCACTCCACCCCTTCCAGCTTCAGCAGTCCCCGGCGGACCAAAACCGGACAGAGCGCCCTTCGGCTCTCTTCGCTGCCCAGGGCGTTTCCCCCTAGCTTCACTCGCTGGGACAGTTCAAGGGCGAATGCCTGGGCGATTTCCCGGGTAATACCTCCGGCCAGCAGGCCTCTCTCATCGCTATAGGTCCGGGCCACCATAGGACGGGCGCCCACCGCCACCCGATATTCCTCCTCCCGGCGGACAATGGCGCAGGCGAGGAGAGGAAAATCAGTGGCGCTGTTTCGCTGGGACAGGTATACCGCCCCTGTCACACCTTTGGGGACAATGACTTTGGTAAGGATGTCCCTGGAAATATGACTCTCACAGAAGTCAGCCAGCGGCATCACTCCGGCGTGATACAGCTCCACGCGGGCCCCCAGGGCCATCAGAATGGTCAGGACATCGGAAAAGCCGAAGCGTCCAAAGACGCTTCCTCCCACAGTGGCACAGTTCCGGAACTGTACCCCCACGATATGCTCCACGCTGTTAGAGATGGCCCCCCTTGTCAGCTCGTTGAGCCCAGGGTGTTTCTCCAGCTCCCGCAGGGACACCATGGCCCCTATCTCAAAGGCGTCCTCCCTCTCCGTGATCTGGTCCAGCCCTAGGCCGCACA
Organism: Muriventricola aceti; assembly: GCF_025567565.1. Lineage (NCBI taxonomy): Bacteria > Bacillati > Bacillota > Clostridia > Eubacteriales > Oscillospiraceae > Muriventricola > Muriventricola aceti. The sequence goes on from NZ_JAOQKF010000006.1 coordinate 145,347, forward strand.
GATCAATGGCGGCGCCCACCTTTCTGTCCTGCATCTTCAGCCAGAGCATTCCCCCCAGCACCACGTTATTGCGCTTCTGACACAGCTCATAGGCCTCCTTCAGACTTTGGGCCTTGACATACCGGTCGATGGTCAGCAAAGCGTTCCCCTCCATATCTTGATCGGCACAGATGTCCGTCATAATCCACGGGATGCCGCAGCGGCACAGCCAAATTGACTCTTGCCTGGCGGCATCATCATTCAGCGGCTATTATACCATCCTTTTTCTCCTTTGACAAACAAAAAACGACGCCCTATTAAAGGGCGCCGCTTCCCGTTCAATCGGGCAGACAGTAAAACCTGCCCTCCGCTTCCCGGCGGACACGGATGGAGGGATACAGCCTTCTCAATGCCGCCTGGAGTTCCTCCTCCCTCCGTTCGGCCACTGTAATATCGTCCACCAGCCTTCCTCCGTCCAGCAGGAGCAGCCGGTGACAGCGGTCCAAGGCCAGGGCCGGGTCATGGAGGACCATCAGGGCGCACTTTTCCCCCTCCACCATCTGAGTGATCCGGTCAAAGAGCAGGGCGGTATTGTCAAAGTCCAGGGCAGTGTTGGGCTCGTCCAGCAGCAGGATCGGGGCGTCCTGGGCTGCCAATCGTGCCAACTGGACTAGCTGGCGTTGTCCCTCGCTGAGTTGGGCACAGTCCCGGTCCAGCAGGTGATCCACTTCAAACCGGGCCGCCGCCGCCCGAACTCGTTCCCGCTCCTCTCTGTCTCCCCCGGAGAGGGGACCCGTCCAAGGGTAACGGCCCATGGCGATAACCTCCCCCACCAACAGACCGGGAAGCAGCCGTGCCCTCTGGGGGAGCAGCGCCACCTTCCGGGCCTTCCGCCTCGGGTCCCAGCCGGCACAGTCCTGTCCATCTAGGAGTACAGTCCCCTCCATCACCTTGGCCCCGCCAGTCAGGCCTCGGAGCAGCGTGGTTTTTCCACACCCATTTCTCCCTAGGACAGCGGCCAGCTCCCCCTTGCGGATAGAGAAAGAGATGTTCTGGACCACCGGCCTCTGATAGCCTGCGCTGAGGTCCCGTACCTCCAGTAGCTTATCCATCCCGGCCTCCTCTCTGCCCCACCAGCAGGGCCAGCAGTACCGGCACACCAAAACATACTGTCCAGATGCTCAAAGGCAGCTCTCCTCCACCGGCTAGGCTTCGGGCCAACAGATCGGCGGCCAGCAGGATATCTCCTCCCACCAAGGCGCACAGCGGCAGATAGGGTCCGCCCCGCCGGCCCAGGAGAAGGAAGGCGATGTGGGGGGCAATCAGCCCCACAAAGGCCACCACTCCGGCCACTGACACCACCGCCGCCACCATCAGCGTGGTCAGACCAAGCAGCAGGCTCCGCCACGGTCCAGGGGCAAGGCCCATGGTCCGAGCGCTCTCCTCCCCCATGGAGAGGATGAGCAACCGCTGCCGGAACAGAAAGATGAGAAGGGCCGGGATAAGGATGGCAGCCGCCGCAGGCCACACCTTATCCGCCGTCATAGCGGCCAGGCTGCCCATGGTCCAGAACTCAATGGCGGCCAGCTCTCCCTCCGGGTCAGCCACAGTCTTCAGCACCATCAACCCGGCATCCGCCGCCGAGGAGATGATGACCCCCGCCAAGATATAGGTCCCCGTCCGCTCCAACCCGGCCCAGCGCACCAGGGCCAGGACCAGGACCAGCGAGGCCATTCCCATTAGGAAGGCGCCTCCCATGATCTGGGCGGAGGTTCCGGCCCCCAGCACAATAGCGCAGGCCGCTCCCAAGGAAGCCCCTGAGGCTACCCCTGTCAGGTCCGGGGAGGCCAGAGGATTGCCGAACAGCGTCTGATAGACTCCGCCAGCCAGACCCAGGGCCCCGCCGGCCAGCAGCCCCATCCACACCCGCGGCAGACGGAGTGTCCACAGCACCTGGGCCTGGGTGGTCCCCTTCCGTCCCCCAGCGAGGATGTCCCATATTTCATTGGAAGAAAGGGGGAAGCTGCCCACCTGTACCGAAACTAGGACCAGAGCCGCCATTAGGACGGCTGCTATCCCCAGGGCCTTCCCACTCCGACCAAACCGTTTCACAGGCCGCATCCCCCTCCTTTCGTTACTTGGTGATCAGGCTCCCATCCAGTTGAAAGCCGTAGAAGGTCTGATAGAAGTCCTGCGCGTCGGCCACAAAGTCCGCAAAGGGATAAACGTCCTCATGGAGGACGCTGGTCAGCCACATTGTGCCCAGAATGCCGGAGGGGATGGGAGAGTCCCACTCCTCAATGCCGCTGGGCATGGCGTAGACCGCGCCGCTCTGGACCGCTGGAAGGGAGGCCAACTGGGGATCCCCTAGAATATCCTCAACCGTATACTCCGCTCCCGCTGGGATAATGACCACCTCCGGTGCCATGGCCAAGACGCTCTCATAGGATACTTCGGCCCAGTAGTCCCCCTCCAGGCCAGCGGCCACATTGGTCCCTCCGGCGCCCTCGATCAGAGAGCTCTGATACATAGCGTCCGGGGCGGCGGTAAGGTAGGAGGAGTTCCCCGCCAGATAGACCAGCGGCCTCTCCGTCCCCTCGGTGAGCTGGGCCATCCGGTCCAGCTGTTCCTCATAGTAGTTTGTCAGCTGGGCCGCCCGGTCCTCGACCCCGCAGGCCTGCCCCAGCAGCTCCAGCATAGTCACTAGTCCTTCATGGGTTTCAGGCTCCACGACCATCACCGGAAGGCCCAGCTCCTCCAGGGTATCCGCATAGTCCATCAGCTTCTTTGGCATGACCACCAGATCCGGAGCCAGAGCGGCCACCGCCTCTACATCCAGTTCTTTCATGGTGCCCACCTGGGGCTTCTCCAGCAAGGCAGAGGCCGCCATATGATAGATTGGACGAGTATCCGCCTTTTTTTCCAGACCTACCACCCGGTCGGCTACGCCCAGAGCAATCGCCGCGTAAGTGGTCACATAATAGCAGCTTACCACCGTCTGGGCCGGACCCTCCAGTTCTACCTGCCGCCCGGCCTGGTCCGTAAAGGCGACTATCCCCTCCTGCCCGCCGCTTTGGACCTCAGCGGAGCCAGCGGCCGCCCCCTGGCTCCCACTGGAAGCCGCGGGGCCGTTCTTCTGGCCACAGGCGGCCAAGGAAAGGGTCATCACAGCTGCAATGGCCAGTGCCAGCAGCCGCCTTTGAAAGTTTATCTTCATCTCTCTATCCCTCTTTATCTTTTGTCGATCTCTGGTCAGCAAATGCCGAGCGTTATTCTAACACAAGAATATCCCTTTGTCAAAAACACCCCTGCCCGTCGGGCAGGGGTGCTCTCAGCTACTGAAAATATTGTGCAAACGCCTTTTGGGCCGCCTGCTCCACTTGGGCGCACATGGCCTCATACCGCTCCAGCAGATCCCTGCCTTCCGGGGTAAGTACGGAGCCTCCTCCTTTGGGGCCGCCGGGCTGGCGGTCCAGCAGGGTAAAGCCCCACTCCTTTTCCAGCTTACGCAGCAGGGTCCACGCTTTGGAGTAAGACATCCCCATGGCCTCCGCCGCCTGGTGAAGAGAACCGCCCTCCTCCACACCGCGGAGCAGTCGCATGGGGCCGGGGCCAAAGCTCTTGTCCTGCCGGTAGAGCCTCACGGTCAGATGATAGCGCAGATGATCCATTTCTTACCCCCTTAAAATTCGATCCCAGGGCGAGCCTGTGTCCCGCGGTCAAAGGGGTGGCTGTGGCAGACCATCTCTGTCGAGTAGTGGGCCGCCTCCTTCATCCAATCCGCGGGCTTCCGGCCAGTAAGCACTACCTCACAATGCTCCGGCCGGCCCAATACAGCCTGACGGAGCATTTCCCGGTCTACCGCGCCAAGCTGCCAGGCCGCACAGGCCTCGTCCAGGATCAGCAGGTCACAGGGGACCTGGAGAGCCTGATGAAGCAGTCTGGTCTGCGCCTGCGCCAGTTCTTTTCGCTCCGCCTCCGACATCTGGAAGAAGAACCGATCTCCAGCCGCCCCAGAGTATATCCTGGCCCCCAACCGCTCTAAAGGGGACAGTTCCCCGCTCATTCCCCCTTTTAAGAACTGGACTACGGTGACTCCCATACCTTTTCCAAGGGCCCGGAGGGCCAGCCCCATAGCCGCTGTCGTTTTTCCTTTTCCCGTTCCCCAGTAAAGGTGGACCATTCCCCGCTCCATGCTTGTCCCTCCCCATTTCCGCCTGCCTCCAAAAAACCTTCTCCACTCCGGAAAGGGCCAAAGCGCCGTTCGCGGCACAGGCGTCTCGATATCAGATTGATTTAACTACATTTTCTGAGAAAAATCAAGCTTTGTGACCGGCCGGCTGGGAACAAGACCGTCCCTCTCCTGTCTGTATCTTGTTGGAGTCCATGTTTCCTTATGAATACCGGCCCCTCCCCCGGCGCTTTTTTCCCTCGTCCGCGTACTCATAGCTGGCCAGCTCATCTGTCCGGTCGAACATCAACTTTCCCCGCTCCCACAGGCGGTAGCGGACGGTGGCGCAGAGGCTCTCGTGGATGGTCCGCTCCATCTGTCCGGAAACAGGGGCCCGGAGGGGCTGTCCGCTCTCCCGGACCAGATCCACTGATAATTCCAAATCTCCCTGTCTTAGGCGCGCCCCCTCTTTACCCCACTGGACTACTTTTACTCCCTGGTAGGTGGCCATCCGGTAAGATCTGCCTCCGAACCATATCTGACAGATACAGCCGGTAAACCCTCCCACCAGAATAGGGATGTGGGCAATAGACAGCATGATGCTCCCCTTCTGGCGCTCTTGCCAGCAGCACTGCGTCCACAGGTAGGTCCTGGGGAACGACCTCCCCCTGTCCCCCTCGATATATCCCGTTCCATGGGAGAAATCCAAATACCGCCCGTTCAGGCAGAGCAGCCCCTCCAACGGGTGGGCCATACTCAGCACCGTGTGGACGCACTCCATGGCCGGCACCCGTCGAAAGGGGCCCATAATGTCTGACTCCAGCCTGGTAAACGGGCCGTAACGCAGCTCTCCTTTCAGGGAAAAATCCCCTTCCTCCAAATCCACATAGACTCCGTCCTGGGAAAACCAGTTTCCGCTGACTCGAACCTTAAACTGGTCCGCCCATGCCTGAAACGCCCGTTCTGGGAAAGAGAATATTCTAGTCTGGTCCGCAGTGATCACCTGGATGGTGGCAGAGCGTTCCCCGCCGCGCCGCTGGTGAATCGCCGGGATCAGGGCCAACTCCCCCTCCGGGCCCTGATGCTTTAGATACCAGCCCTCAAAATAGGCCCCACGCCGGCCCGGACCATGGTAGTATTCCATGCTCTCTCCACCTTTTACTCTGTTTAAGATCCATTCCCCCATAGTATATCCCCGCAGGAACAAAATATCAGCGGGACAGGAACCACGCCCCGTCCCGCCAAAGACCTATTCCATTTGAAAGTCCGCCAGATTCTCTTTGGTCACTTTCTGGTAGGAGAGCCAGACGTAGTGGTCCCCGGTCAGCTCCACAGTGTCCCCAGAGTCCTCCACACCGCTCAGTGCCAGTGTGAGGTCCAGCATCGCCCGTGCGATCCCCTCGGCGTCGTTGAGGACCGTGCCGTACAGCGTTCCCTCCGCTACGGCCTGAAGCGCCGGGGCGGTGGCGTCTACCCCCACCACCAGAGGCAGCTCCCAGTCCGTCTGTCCATAGGCGTCTATCGCGCCCAGCGCCATGTCGTCATTGTTGGCGATGACCGCCTCGATCTGGTCCCCAAATTCCTCCAGCCACTGGCCCATTTTTGTGGCGGCCGGACCCCTCTTCCAGTTTCCGGTGTCGCTTCCCAGTTTCTCCAGCTCCACCCCAGCCTCTGACAACACCTGGATGGAATACTCGGTACGCAGCAGGGCGTCCTGGTGGCCCGGCTCTCCCTCCAGCATCACATACTGGAGGATACCGTCTCCGTTTTTATCCAGCCGCTCCCGGTCGGACAGCCATGCCTTCAGCACCAGTTGCCCCTGAAGGATGCCTCCCTCCTCCGCTCTGGCGCCCACATAGTAGAGCTGATCCCATCGCTCCATATCCTCCGCCACCGGCTGGCGGTTGAAGAAGATCAGGGGCACCCCGGCCTCCTCCGCCTTGTCAATGAGAACCGCCGCCGCGGTGCGGTCCACGATATTGACACACAGCACATCGCAGCCCCAGGTAATCAGCCGGTCCACCTGTTCCAGCTGGGTCGTCTGATTGCTCCTTCCATCAGCCACAGAGAGGTTGATCTTGATGTCCCTGGCCAGTTCCTCCTCCTGGGCGATCCGCTCCAGGTCCTGTACAATGGTGGAGATGAACGTGTCGTCTTGGGTATAGAGCGCCAGCCCCACCCGCAAGGTCTCTGTTTCCGCTCCCTTTTCTGGGCCGCAGCCAGACAGAGGCGCTATGGCTAGCAGGGCCAGCAGCAGGACGGCAACTCCTTTAAGATGTGACTGGGAAGAGTAATTTTTGGTTGTCCGGCTCATAGATGTCCTCCCCTCGGATCAGGAAAAAGGGCGGTGGCTTCATTTCGCTCCGCTCCCCCCTGGCCAGTTTGGCGGCTCCGTCCACCGCCAGATAGCCCGCGGCGTAGTCGCTCCAAGCGGCCACGGCGGACAGGGCGCCCTGATCCAGGGCCGCTACAACGGCGGCGGTCGCGCCTACGCCGTAGAGATCCGCCGAAAGCCCCTCCAGGCTTTTCACACTGGCGACCGCTTCCGTGGCCGCCGGCTCAAACGTCATCAGCTGGGCAGGGCTCAACTGCCTAAGCAGCTCGGGCAGCCGGCTCGCCAGGCTGTCTACAGAGACTGTCTCAACCTGTGTCTCCACCCCAGCCCCGGCCAAGAGATCTTTGGCCGCCGCCAGGCGCTGGGCCACAGCGGTACAGTGGGGAGCGGTGTCAAGCAAAAGCACCGTTCCACCCTTCCAATCCTCCAGTGCCGCCTGGGCCAGACTGGCCCCCATCTCAGCATTGGGGACTACCACGCTCAAATCAGCCCCCTCCAGTGGGGATTCCAATGTGACCACCGGAACGTCCCTGTCCAACTCCCCCAGGCTTTTCTCCAGCGCCGCCGGGTCCGCGGGGGCGACCACCAGAGCGTCCGCGCCCTGCTCGATCTCCCGCTGTAACAGCTCCCACTGCTCCCTGCCGTCGTTGGCGGTGGCCAGGGTCAAAAACCGCAGTTCAGCCCCCAGCTCCCCGGCCGCCTGCTCCATCCCCATACGGGTGTTGGTCCAGAGGGAGCTGTCCTGCTCCCGAATGATGACCGATAGCTCCAGCGGCTGTGGACGCCTGTGCAGTCCAGACATCTGAGGCAGCAGAAGGGTGAGGGCCACAGCGGCTCCCAGAGCTGTCAGGATGGCCAGCTGGATCAGCGCGCTTCTTCTCTTTTTCATGGCACGTCCTCCCGCTGGTACTGAGCCGCCCCGTCCTGATCCAGAGCGGGGAGGCGGATCCGCACAGTGGTCCCCTCGTCGGGTTCGCTGAATATGGTAAGCCCATATCTGTCTCCGAAGGTCAGCCTAATCCGCCGGTGGACATTCCGCACTCCAATCCCCGATCCGCTGGTGCGGATTTCGGGCCTGTCCTCATCCAGCAGAGAGGCGGCCACCTCTGGACGCATCCCCAGCCCGTTGTCCGCTACATCAATGACCAGGTCCTCCCCCTCCCGCCGGGCTGTGACGGTGATGAGGCCGTCGTCCTCCGCTGAGGCCATCCCGTGGTAGATGGCATTCTCCAAGATAGGCTGTACAATAAGCTTCATGGTATATAGGCCATCGGTCCCAGGCAGGGCATTGATTTGTGTGGTAAATTTGTTTTTATAGCGTATTTGCTGGATATTCATATAGTGGCGGGCGTGCTCCAACTCGTCCGCCAGGGGGATGATGCTCTTTCCCCGGCTGAGAGAGATGCGGAACAGCCGGGCCAGGGAGGTGACCATTTGGATGGCCTCCTCATAGCGGCCCGCCTCGGTCATCCAAATGACGGAATCCAGAGTGTTATAGAGGAAGTGGGGATTGATCTGGGACTGGAGGACCTCCAGCTCACTTCGGCGCTTCTGCCCCTCCTGCTCGATGATGTCGTCCATCAGGTGCCGCATGGTGGACACCATGGACCGGATCGAGTGGCCCAGGCGCTGCACCTCATAGCAACCTCCCTCCTCGATCTCCACGTCCTCCCTGCCCGCCTCCAGCTCCTTGATGGACTGCTCCAGACGGCGGATAGGATCCGAGATATGGGCAGATATCCGAAAATTCAAAAAGGCCATGAGGAAGATAGAGAACAACAGCAGGGACAGCCCAAAAAGGAATATCTGCCGGGAGTCAGAGACAAACCCTCCCTCCACCGGCACGACTCCCACCAGCTTCCAGCCGGTATAGCCCACGGTCTTTACGGTCACCTGGCGGCGTTGGCCCTGGAACTCCTCGCTGTGGGTGCCATCCCGGTAGCGTGCCGCTGCCTGGTTGTTCTCCTCCTGCAGCCCGGAATAGATGAGCTGCTGCCGGGGATGGTAGATCAGCTCGCCGCTGCCGTCAATGAGATACAGGTAGCCCCCATTGGGCAGCTCCACGTTGCGGCACACCTGTTCAATGCCAGCAAAGCCCATATCCACCAGCAGGACACCCCCCTCTGTGGCTCCGTCCCGGGTCAGCTGGACATAGCGGCTGAGGGAAACCACCCACTGGTAGTGGTAGTCCGGGTCCTCGAAGAGATCCTGGACATGGGGCGTAGAGAAATGGAGGTTCTCCTTCTTCTGAAGCGCCGAGAGGAACCAGCCCGTCTGCGTCAGGTCCGCTGGCTGTTTCAGGGTGCTTAACGGAACGGCGGACACCAACCCTCCCCGCAGGTCAAAGAGGGCGATGGACACCAGGGAGTCCCGGTCGTCCTCATATAACAGCTCCATGGGTGCGGTCAGGCTGTCCCGCCCCAGGTCCGCGCTCTTGATAACCCGGTAGTACATGGTGTCGGACACCCGCATCATAGAGCGGAGATAGCTGTCCAGATTCAAATTGACCTGAGCCAGCACCCGCTGGCTGTTCTCCGCCACCAGTTCCCCGGTGGCGGAAGAAAAGCGCCAAAACAGGCTCAGGCCCATAAAGATCATCCCCACCACCGCCACCGTGGTAAAGGAGAGGGAGATAACCATTTGGATGCTCATTTTCTGGTATCGCTGGGCCCAGCGGCTGGTAAACCGCTTTAATATAGAGGTCACTCTCCCCCTCCTCTCTTTTCGTTGACCAGGTCCCCTTTCCCAGGAAAGGGGCAGCGGGCCATGGCCCGCTGTTATGCCCATCCGGCGGATGGTGTCAGCCCGTCTGTCCCGCCCTGAATTTGGAGGGGGACACACCGAACCGGCGCTTGAACACATAGCTGAAATAGTTGGGGTCAGTATAACCTGTTTGCTCCGCGATAAGGTAGGTCTTTTCCTCTGTTTCCCGCAGGAGCTGGGCGGCCCGCTCCATCCGCACCTCAGTCAGATAGGCGATGAAGCTCATCCCCACCTCCCGTTTGAAGAGGGTGGAAAAATAGGTGGGCGACAGGTGGAGATAGGAGCAAAGGGTTTCTACGCTCAAATCCCCATCCCCATAGTTCCGGGCAATAAAATCCTTGGCCCGCTCCACCGTCTTCCAGGTGGAGTCTGTCCGCTGCTGCCCCAGCAGTTCCCGCAGCTTCAGGCCGCCCTTTACCAGCCACCGCTCCAGTTCATCCAGCGAGGAAAAATCCGTGATGGAGATCGCCCCGGTAAAGCCGGACCCAAACACCCGCTCCAGCTCCACCCCGCCTCCTCTGGCTAGTTTGATCAGACAGGTCATGGTTTCCAGGAAAAACAGGTGGCACTGGGGCAAAGAGAGCCCCGCCTCGCGGACCCGGTCCATCAGTGTACGAATGGTCCGCTCCACCTCTTCTTGGCTTCCCAGCTTGATCGCCGCTGTCAGTTGGCGCTGGTCCTCCTCCTCGAAGGCCAGCCGGACCGTGTGGTCCGGCTCCATATCGCCGATATAGATGACCTGTACGCTCCCCTTCAGCACACGGTAATCCAGGGCGGAACGGGCCCCCTCGGCCGAGGAATGGAGCTCCTCCGGCCCATCGCAGGGCAAGCCCACCCCCACGGTCAGCGACATCCCCAGATAGCTGTAAGCCAGGGCACACAGCCGCCCCAGCTCCTCGATCAGGGGATATATCCCCTGATCTCCCATATGGGCCAGCAGAGCCACTGTATCATTATACAGGATGGCCCGGATGGTACAGCCCTCCAAGGCAAAATGCTCCTCCAAAAACGCCCGGACGGACAGGAGGAGCAGTTCATCCCGCTCCGGCTTTCCCGCTTCGTTGAGGCAGTCCACCTGGACTAGCGCCGCCGCCCAAGTCCCCTGAGGCAGTTCAATCTCGTATCGGCCCGCCCGCTCCTGAATCAGATCAGCCCGTATCTGTCCATCCAGCAGCCGGGCGTAGAACATTTCACGCAGCACGGGCAGGCTCTCCTCATACCGGCGGCGGAGGGTCTCCATATCCCGCCGCTCCAGCCGCTGCCGGTCCAGCTGGTCCTTCAGCTTGTTCAGCACATCCATCAGCTCAGGGGCGTTGATGGGCTTCAGGATATATTCGGATACGTCCATACCGATGGCCTGGCGGGCGTATTCAAAATCGTCAAAACCGGAGAATACTACTAGTTTAGCCGCCGGAAGGGACTGTTTCAAGCGGCGGCACAGCTCCAAGCCATCCATAAATGGCATTTTGATATCAGTGAGGACCACGTCCGGCCTGAGCTGCTCGGCCAGCTCCAGGGCCTCCTGGCCGTTCTCCGCCTCGCCCACCAGGGCGAAGCCCAGACTGCTCCAGTCGATCTTGCGGCTGATGCCGGCGCGGATCTCCTCCTCGTCGTCGGCCAGCAGCACACGGTAGGGCTCCATAGTGACCCCTCCTTTGGAAAGAGTATAGCACAGGTCTGCCAAGCTATTCAAGGGCCTCCCTTCTTTCCCACAGAAGAAAGGCGCCCGTCCGCCGTGTGGTGGATGGGCGCCCAAAAGGCCAGAGGAACGTGCGGTAGAAATTACTTTTTCACCAGATATTTGCGCATATCCAGAGCGCAGGCAAAGAGGATGATCCCGCCCTTGATGGCATACTGCAGGTTCTGGTCCATGCCCACCAGAGGCAGGGCCACGAAAATCAGGCGCAGCATGATAACACCGATGACGATGCCGCTGATCTTACCGATGCCGCCTACAAAGGACACGCCGCCGATGACGCAGGCCGCGATGGCGTCCAGCTCGTAGTTGACGCCGGTGTTGGCGGTATTGGAGGCGATACGGGCGGACTCCACGAAGCCGGCCCAGCCGTACATGGCGCCAGCCAGGGCAAAGACGGCGATGGTGGTGGCAAACACGTTGACGCCGGACACACGGGCGGCCTCCTCATTGGCGCCCAGGGCAAACATGTTTTTTCCGAAGGTCGTCTTGTTCCAGATGAACCACATCAGAACGGTCAGCAGCACAGCGTAAATCACATAGTTGGGGATCTGAATGGATCCGAAGGTCAGCAGAGGGGGATTGCCCACCACGAAGTTGCGGTAGCCCTGATCCAGACCGGAGATGGCCATGCCGTTGTTGTTGCCCTGCTGAACATATAGCAGAAGGATAGTGTACAGGATCAGCTGGGTCGCCAGGGTGACGATGAAGGGGTGCAGCTTGAACTTAGCCACAAAGAAACCGTTAAAGGCGCCGATCAGAGCGCCGATGCCCACCACGATCAGGATGACCAGGGGGATGGGCAGGGTGCCGATATTGGGCCACATCTTGTTGGCGGCGTCGCTGGCCTGGAGCAGGGAGGCCGCCACACAGGCGGTGATACCCACAGCCCGGCCGGCGGACAGGTCGGTGCCAGTCAGCACGATGCAGCCGGCGATGCCCAGCGCCACAGGCAGATAGGCCGCGGTCAGGGACAGCAGGTTGACCAGAGAGCGGGGGGCCAGGAAAGAAGGCTGGGTGATCGCCACATAGGCGGCCACCGCCAGCATAATGATAATCAGGGCATTGTTCAGCAGGGCGTTGCCGACCTGCTTGGCGTCAATGCCTTTCGCCTTGGCGGCGAGCTGCTTGGATTCGTTACTCATGAATCGTTTCCTCCTCTTTACACATACTTCGCCGCCAGGGTGAGGATCTCCTCCTGGCTGGTGTTCTTCGCGTCTACCTCACCGGCTACCTGACCGCCGGACATGACGATGATGCGGTCGCATACGCCCAGCAGCTCAGGCATCTCGGAAGATACCATAATGACCCCCTTGCCCTCGTTGGCCAGGTCGATGATGAGTTGATAGATCTCGTATTTGGCTCCCACGTCGATGCCACGAGTGGGCTCGTCCAGCAGAAGGATCTCCGGCTTGGTCAGCAGCCAGCGGCCGATGATGACCTTTTGCTGATTGCCACCGGATAGAGAACGGATTTGGGTCCTCTGGCTGGGCGTTTTGATGTGCATGGCCTGGATGGCCCAGTCGGTGTCCTCTTTCATCTTCTTGTCGCTAAGATAGGCCAGACGGCCAAAGCCCACCAGGTAATTTTTGATATTGGAGATGACGGTGTTCTCCTTGATATCCCGAATGCCGAAGATGCCGGTGGCCCGGCGCTCCTCGGTAAGGAGGGCAAAGCCGTTTTTGATGGATTCTCTGGGGGTCCGGTTCTGGATCTGCTTACCGTGGAGGGTAATAGTTCCCCCCTGTCGGGTCATGGCGCCGAACAGATTTTCCAGCACCTCGGTCCGGCCGGAGCCGTCCAGACCGGCGATACCCAGCACCTCACCCTTTTTCAGTTGGAAAGTAGCGTCCTTCAGCCGGGTATATTTTCCCGCAATATGTTGGACGTCCAGGATCACCTCTCCCGGCTTGTTGGTCTTGGGCGGGAAGCGGTTGGTCAGCTCACGGCCCACCATCAGCCGGATGATCTCGTCCATGGTCAGCTCCTTGGCCGGCTTGGTAGCCACCCAGGTGCCGTCCCGCATAATGGTGACATCATCACTGATCCGCAGGATCTCCTCCATCTTGTGGCTGATATAGATGATGCCGCAGCCCCGGTCCCGCAGCATATTGATGATCCGGAACAGGTGCTCCACTTCAGTCTCTGTCAGGGAGGAGGTGGGCTCGTCAAAGACGATAATCTTGGAATTATAGGATACTGCCTTGGCGATCTCCACCATCTGGCGCTGGGAAACGGGCAGCGTGGACATCACAGCATTGGGGTCCACCTCTACCTCTAAGGTCTCAAAAATCTCCTTTGTGCGCTGGTCCATTATGCGCTCGCTGACCACAAATCCGGCTACTTTAGGATACCGGCCCAGCCACAGGTTGTCCTTCACCGTGCGGGTCAGGGCCTGGTTCAGCTCCTGGTGCACCATGGCCACACCATTCTCCAGGGCCTCTTTTGAGCTTCTGAAATTGATCTCCTTGCCGTCCAGCGTGATGGTACCCGCGTCTCTGTGATAGATGCCGAACAGGCACTTCATCAGGGTGGACTTGCCGGCTCCGTTCTCCCCCATCAAGGCATGGACTGTGCCAGGACGGACAGTAAGGTTGACGCCGTCCAGCGCCTTGACGCCCGGGAATTCCTTGCAGATGCCGCGCATCTCCAGCAGTGCTGGCTGCTCCATATTGTTCCTCCTCTCTCTTGGTGAAGCTTCCGCTTCATACGCGCCCGGTACAGGCCGCGTCTCAAGCGGGAGCTTCACTTGGAGAGCGGGGCTGCCATCCGGCAGCCCCGCTCGCTTTGGGTCGTTTCTATTGGGGCCGATTCAGCTTTGCCACCAGTCCTTAGTCCTGGGTAGTAGCGTCATACATGGCGTAAGGCACGCGGATCTTAGCCACATCAGCGTCAATGGTGAAGGAATCGGTATTGGCCATCAGTTCAGCGCCGTCCTGAACGTTCTTGACCAGGGTGACGATGGTGGAGGCCATGCCCACGGCGTCCTGCTTGATGGAGCCGGTCATGTTGCCAGCCTTGATCAGAGCCTTGGCGGAGTCGGTGGCGTCAACGCCGAACACGGGGATGATGGTGGTGCCCTCGCCGTTGTTATAGCCCACGTTCTGCAGAGCGGCGATAGCGCCCTCGGCCATACCATCGTTGTTGCAGATGACCAGCTCGATCATGTTGTTGTTGCCCTCGTTATAGGAGCCCAGCAGAGACACCATGTAGTCGTTGGCAGCCTGAGCGGACCACTTGCCGGCCTGGTCAACCAGGTACTTGGTGGAAGCGGAGGCATCGTAGTAAGCCAGCTCGGGCTTGCCGCCGGCAGTCAGGATGGCGTTGGCGTCCTCAACGGCGAACTGGGTGCGGGCCTCAGCCTCAGCGTTGGCCTCCTGGCCCTTGAACATCACATAGGAGATGGTGCCGTCGCCGTTCAGGTCCACGGCGTCGTAGTTGGCCATCAGGTAGTTGCCGATCATCTCACCCTGCATATGGCCGGCGTCGGGGGCGTTGGTACCCACGAAGGCGCACTTCTCATAGCTGTTGATCACCTCATTGTCGGCGACCTCGCGGTTGAAGAAGATGACGGGGATGTCAGCGGAGCGGGCGGCCTCAACGATATCCTTGGCGGGATCGGAAGTGGAGGTCTCCACGATGTTGACGATCAGAAGATCGGAACCGGCGGTGATGGCGGTGTTGACCTGGTCAGTCTGGGTGGGCTGGGAGCCGGCGCCGTCCCAGTTGTTGGGCTCAATGCCCAGGGCCTTCAGCTGCTCGTCCATGGACGCACGGACGCTGGAGATATAGATATCGGAGAAGTCATAGTAGAACACGTCTACCCGCATATCGCTGGCGGGAGTGGCAGTCCCCTGAGAGGTGCTGCCGGCGGCGCTGCCAGCAGAGCTGCCGGCGTTGCTGTTCGCACTGTTGTTGTCCTTGCTGCCACATCCGGCAAACAGGCCGATCATCATGACAGCGGCCAGAGCAAGTGCAAGCTTCTTTTTCATTGTTATTCCTCCTGTTTCGTTCAGTTGGCGTCTTACGTAGACTCGCTGAAAAAACCGATGTTTCTTTCAGCGTCCTTATTCTAATCGTTTCTCGCCGCAAAAACGATAGAAAAAACTACGAACTTCTATAAAAAAACTTGGTTTCGTGAGCAAACAAGAGAAAAATTTTTCGAAAAAAGACGAACCCAGCCCTTTTACCCTTACAGTATACCCCTCATTTCTCCTGCCTTACACCACAAATTGAAGCAATAAAAAAGACGGCCTTGAACAGGTCGTCCTTCGTGCAGGGGAATTAAAGCAGATCAGACTGATCAGGGTGCTCCTTGAACCACTTTGCCGCGTAGCTACAGGTTGCCTTGGCACGCAGGCCCTCCATCCGAATCTGCCGCACGGCAGCATCCAGCAGCTGGCCGGCCACCCCCTGTCCCCGCAGGGACTGGTCTACAAAGGTGTGGTCAATGTCAGCCACCCCCTCTGAAACGGGGAATGTGACCTCTGCCACCAGCTTTCCCTGTTCATCCAAGGCAAAAATGCGCTCCCGCTCATGCTGAAACTCCATATCCATCACCCCTTAAAAGGTAGTATACCTTACTTTCAGATAGAAGGCAAGACAGGACCATCTTTCTTTTTTGCTTTTATATGTAAAAAAATAAAAAAATTCTATTGACAATTTTCTATCCTCTGCTATAATAACATTCGTGCTTGCGACAGCAGGCGCAAATAGCGGGATTGTGTAAGGGTAGCACGACAGACTCTGACTCTGTTTGTGAGGGTTCGAATCCTTCTCCCGCTGCCACGTCGGAGCAAACGTTATGTCGTTTGCTCCGACTTTTCTATTTAAAATTCAGAGCGCACTCATTTTGTTCCTCCTCTTTTCCAAACCGAACCCGCTGTCACTGGGCTTCGATCTGGGTCCATCGCTTTACAGCGGTTTGGTCTTATGATGAGAAAACGCCTGTTTTACCGTCCTTTACAAGCTAGAACCCCTGAAAGTGCTAAAAAGCACTTTCAGGGGTTTTTTACTGATCAACACTATTTTTTCGCCTGTTGGTGTTGGAATAAATCGGCTATCCAGTCATCTTATGTACAATTTTCCTCCCTTTATTATGCAGGTCGGGGATCCGAGCCCTTAAATCTCGATTTCGATTGTACATAAATTCTCTGCTACGTACCCCGTTCATAGTCAACTACCATACCACAAATCACATATCATATCGTTATCTTTACATACATATCAGCCACACCAATTTTTAAGGCGCTACAAAGGAGGCAGCGGCCGGAGTCAGACTTCTTCATTACGACACGGCGCTTTTATGAAACACACTCTACCTGGCAAGGTGAAGTATGCTGCAGAAAGTAGAGAAAATAGGTGATTGCCAGTAGATCGGCGCATCCCCCTGGAGATAGATTTCGCTGGATGAGCTCTGTATCCAGCACAGAGGCCGCCTGATCAGGGGGAATGTCACTGAGTAGTAAATCCCGTGTACGACGGACCACCCACTGCCATCCCTCCATTCCACCCCTTGCTATCAAGTTGGTATCGGTGACTGAAGTCATAAGAGCAAGCAGTACTGAGACACCAGCCTCATCCAGACTAGCGCCATCTGTCAGCGCCTGGTTGAGGGCGGGTAGGCCTATCTGCTCCACAGCGGGCAACCCTGCTGCCAACTCTCCCCGAATCCCCCGAATTCCATATTTTATATAGAGTCTATTCCCCGCAGTAGAAGCAGTGTCTGGCGAAATGGTATCCAGCTCAGCTAGAGCCGCCCGGCGTGTCATGGCGGCACACTCACGCAGAATTTCGGATATATTCCATTTAAAGGATGCCGGATTCCACAACCGGCCTACCGCTGCACACACGGTTCCAAGAGAAAAAATCACACCTTTGTGGGTATTTACGCCACCTGTGACTTGAAGCATAGTGCGCTCCGCGCCCACGCCGTCGGGGCGCAGTTGGAGGAAGGTCTCCTCCGGAGGAAGAGACGCTGTCTCCTGTCCCACAGATACAGCGCGGCGAAAGTAAGGCAACAGGGCACAGGTGCTATCCAGAAAGGTAAATAGGTTCATATCACAGTGGCTTCCATTGTTCCGGCAATCCACCAGCCCAGGCTTCGGTGTGGTACACACCTCATAGAGGAGAGAGCGGCTGGCTAAATCCGCCAAGCTACATCGATCCTGTTCGGCAAAAAAGTTGCGGAGCAGGTTTGTTGTAACTTGCTGGATCTCTGCCACAGAATGGAGCCGTCTAGAGGCACAGTTCTTCCCTTTACATCCACAGACCAGGCATCCACGGGGCGGGAGCATCAGATCGGCGCGATTCCATTTTTCGTGTACTGGATCCAAGACGTCCATATCGAAGATGCGGCCTATTGGGTGTCGATCCTCCAGACCGACACACAGCCGCTTAATCTGCCGCCCATCACCACGGACAGCCCACAGGGCTTCACATCCGGTTGGACTATCGGTTTGATGGCGCTCTACTGTCTCCAGACCAGCGGCGGTTAGCGCCTCATCTAATCTCTTCAGTCCCTCTAGAAACGCCCGTCGGAGCAAAGCATTGTTTTTAATTGGTCCAGCAATATTTAGAGAAAAAGAAATCAGGGCAGTACCAAGTCGGCGCATCAATTCTCTCTGGGACTGAGCCCGTGCCTCACGTGCTATAAGGACTTCTTTAAGTGTTATTTCCCGATCTATGGTAACACACCTCCTTCTGCCATAAAATAAGTTCTGACTTTCTTTGACGTTTCTACCCCCACGGGAGGAAAATACCAACTGCTTCGTGGATAACCAGTACACAAGCCGTCACAGGAACCCTGCAGAGGCCACCCGCGACAGATTGGATAGTCAATGGTCCATTAAAAGGTATATTTTTTCACCAAAAACTCTCTTTGCAGATGTCTTACCGCTACAGAAAGATAGGCATTTTTCAGAGTGGACAAAACAAAAGAATAGGGTGTGGCAAACCGCTCGTCGATTCGGAAAGATTCCCGCTGTTGCAGTGCCAGGGATATCTGTTTACTTGGCATGATAACCGATGCGTAATCTACCTGTGAGAGCGCATCTAGCGTACTCAGATTTCGACTAATCTGGCAGATTTTCGGGACAATACCGGCGTTGGCTAGAATCTGGTCGCAAACCATACGGCTGCGCTGACCAGGCAGGGTAAGAATGATGGGCTCCTCTTTGAAAAAGTCCAAATCAATATATGGTTGCTCAAGTCCAGGCTTATGAAAAACAAATTCCTTATAGCGACTTCGCCGACTGGGAATGACAATCATATTGTCCTTACTGAATTCAAAGTAGTCCAACTCCCCCTGAAGAACCGGGAGATGTAGAATCCCAATATCAACCTCGTGGCGGACGAGCTTTTGCTCAATTTGGCTACTGGTGGCCTCGATGAGGGTAACGGAAATCCCAGGATACTTTGCCTGGAAATCAGGGAGGATGTAAGGGAGCACATAGGTAGCCTGAGTGCCGGTAAAGCCAAGCCGAATCTCTCCGTTTTCTGAGTTATCCACATCTCGGAGCCTTTGTTTCAACTGTGCCTGCTCCCTCAGAACCTTCTGGGCAAATTCAAAAAAACACTGTCCCTCACTAGTCAAAACAACGCCCGTGTTATTACGAACAAACAGCTCCGATCCAGTCTCTTTTTCCAGCTTCTGTATACACTGGCTCAGAGCAGGTTGAGCGACGAAAAGTTGGGAGGCGGCTCGGGTTATACTCCCCTTCTCGGCAATCAGGACAAAGTATTCCAGATCCTTAAAGGTCATACAGGTACCTCCCTGAAATAACATATGTTTATTCTTGATACCCAATTCCGTACTGCGCATCCACTCCCACATTCCTCCCTGACGTTTCTGCCCACACAGGCGAGAAACGATAGAAAAAAATTTGCGTTTTGGGACACAGGGGAACGCAGAATTTTATTTTGTAGAAAACTGAGACTATCCAGAAAAATATGGTCCCTATCTGGAGCAAACCCAGATAATGGTCCTGAGTATAATCATCCGACTACGGTTATCGTGTGCTACCAAAGCGGCGAAGAAGATAATCCCGCGTGCAGGTTGGCACTAGGCTGGACAACTCTGGGGTCACGCAACCATGTTCTCCAAGCAGTTTACGCACCCGAGAGGCGCTGATTGGCTCACCACCTGACATAATTCTGGGAAATTCGACAAAGGATATGCCGTAGCGTTGAAGAAGATGAGTCATGGTTTTATTGTACTGGCGTGTCACTGAATCCAGAGGTTCCTGCCCCGCAAAGCGAACCTGGATATCTAAGGCAGGGGCAATCCGCTCGCCAAAGATCGTAATATCTAGCTCGCTTTGCAGGTCAGATGCGCACTCTGTATCCTTGAGAAAATAGGCGGGAAATGTTTGGCTGGAGATCATGTACTGACCGCCGGGACAGACCAAGACATTAGGCAGATGCCGAACTCCCTCCTGGACCAGGGACAGGCGGTCCAGGAAAGGGAAAAACGAGCGGTCCTCCTCTACGACAAAGATATACAGCAGGTCACATTGGCTGGATGCCTGTTGAATCAGGTACTGGTGTCCTAGTGTAAACGGATTGCAGTTCATTACTGCCGCGCCGATACGATCTAGTCTTTTGACGGGACGTGGAATGCCTGCCAGATAGCTGTCGAGTCCGTTGTGGTCACTTTCCAGCAAGACGACACAGTCTGTTTGCCCCACGACGGTATAACCGCAACGGGAAAACATGGCGGCATTGTGAGGACGGGTGTAAACAAACAGATTGAAGTATCCCTTTTGAAACCGGTCCTGGGTCAGGCTAGAAAGTAGAAGGCCCAGCCCATTTTGTCCCTGTAGAGGTGCGTCAATCGCAAAGCACTTCAGCAGCGGTCCGCAAGCACATCCACAGCCGGAGAGCGTGTCCTCCTGGTATAGACCGAACGCACACTCCACATCGGGCTCTAGGCGTAGGCCATGTGCAGATAAAAACTGAGACAGAGATTCACGCTCCCAGCGGAGCGACAGGCAAATTTCCCGGATTTCGACTCCATCCATTCCCTTCTCACCCCATAGTGATAGTAATATTATTATAAGAGGAACATTACTGGAGCGCAAACATAAAAATTCAATGAGGCCCATCACATTTTCTTATTGCCCAAGCAGTTGCAGTATAAGCATTTTATTTGAGGTACATTTTCTTTTTGTATTTCTGCTCACAATTTCAATCGTGATATACTGTACCCATCCAGAGGAAAGAACCAAGATTTTCATATAAGTGGACAAAAAATCTGGGAGGGGATAGCTATGGAAATCAAAAAACCAGCAATGGCCGGGAGTATGGAGTCCAGTGACTGTATGGTCACAGTACGTCCTGGGGAGAGTGGAATAAAAATCGACCTTCAAAGTGATGTGGAAATGATGTTTGGGGCGTCAATTTTGGAGACGACGCGGCAGTCACTAGCTGAACTCGGTGTGGAGCGGGCGCAAATTTCCATTGTGGATCGGGGCGCACTGGACTGTGTGATTCGTGCTCGGGTTCAATGTGCGGCTCTGCGGGCTGCTGAACGCTCCTATGACTGGTCGAGGGAGGGTGCTTGTCTTGGTTGAACGACAGATTCATTTAAAACGCACAGGGCTTTATGCCAGCGGGTGCAGTCCAGTTAATATGATACAGGCGGTGTTCTACAATGAGGACATGTTAGTTTACGATCTGGAAGACTCAGTGCCGGCATCGGAAAAGGATGCCGCACGGCTCCTTATCTATCAAATGATGAAGTATCATCGTCCACGGAACAAGTATGTAGCTATCCGCATCAACGCGCTGTATTCTGAGTATTTCGAAGAGGATCTACAGGCGGTAGTACGAGCCAATCCAGACGCCATCCGCCTTCCAAAAATTGAATATGCCAAAGAGGTTCAGAGCATTTCTCAGCGGATAGCTCAGATTGAAGATCAGGTCGGGCTTGAAGTTGGGAAAATAGATCTGATCTGTAATATTGAGTCTTATATGGGGATAATCAATGCTCAGGAAATTGCCTCTGCTGATCCTAGAGTGGTGGCGCTTACCGTCTCCGCAGAGGATTTGACCGCCAGCATGAAGGCGCAGCGGACAAAAAAAGGACTGGAAGTTTTCTATGCTCGTAATGCAGTCCTGTTGGCTTGCCGGGCTGCGGGAATCGATGCCATTGACGTAGTATTCAGCGATATCAACGACGAAGAAGGGCTGCGAGAAGACACAGCGCTGGCGAAAAATTTGGGCTTTGACGGGAAAACGGTGGTTCATCCCAGACAGATTGACGTAGTCAACAGCTTTTTCACGCCGAGCCAAAAAGAAATCAACTATGCGCTACGGGTATTGGACGCGGTGGAACAAGGGAAACAGTTAGGCAAGGGGGCAGTTACTCTGGATGGGAGCATGATCGACAAACCGATTGAAATGCGGGCGCGAACCACTTTGGCCCAGGCCGAGGCCGCCGGTATTAAGCTGGACAGGATGGTGATTTAGGATGAAGAATGCGGTTGGCCGGGAATTACCAGAACAAATTGGCGAATATAAGGTCAGGCCCTATCAGGGAGCCTATGAAGGGATGCCTTCCGAAGTACCGATTCACACACTGCGCCGGGCAGGAAAGAGCTTTTCCCATACAGAAAAGTTGGTCTTTTCCCTGAAGGAGGCCATTGAACGGGTAGGACTAAAGGACGGCATGACCATTTCCTTCCATCACAGCTTCCGGGAAGGCGATAAAGTGATTGGGCAAGTTCTGACTGCCATCCGAGAGATGGGAATCAAGAATCTTACCTTTGCGCCCAGTGCGGTAGTTAATATCAAAGAACCTTCGGTAGTAGACTTTGTCCGCGATGGCACCATCCGCCGTATTGAGGCCAGCGGAATTCGGGGCGATTTGGGGGATGCGGTTCTGGAAGGCCTACTGGATCATCCCGTTATCTTGCGCACCCATGGCGCTAGACCCAGGGCCATAGAGGCGGGAGAATTAAACATTGATGTGGCATTCATTGGAGTATCTGCCGCTGACGAATACGGAAATGCCACGGGGCAGATCGGTCCCAATGCCTGTGGCGCCCTGGGCTACTCCTTTATCGATGAACGCAGCGCAGATAAAGTAGTAGTTATTACAGATTTTCTGGTGGATTATCCCTGTACTCCTGCCAGTATTTCTCAGCAGTTTGTGGATGTGGTGGTGAAGGTAGAGCAAGTGGGGGATCCGGAAAAAATTGGGAAGGGCGCCGCCAGAATGACCAAAAACCCTAGAGATCTGATCATCGCCCGCCGTGCCGCCGATGTCATGGCCGCCTCACGGCGCTTCCAGACAGGTTTTTCCTTCCAGACCGGAGCGGGAGCTATCTCCATCGCTTGCACTAACTATTTGGCCCAGCATATGGAGCAGAGGGGCGTTACTGCCAGCTTTGCGTTGGGAGGCATGACAGCCAGCATCATAGAGATGTATCATAAGAAGCTGGTCCGCGTGCTGGAGTGCAGCCAGAGCTTTGACGCCGTAGCGGCCCGGGCCATCGTGGAAGATGCAAATATTCTGGAGATCGATAACTCAGTTTATTCCAATGCGTTTACGAAAGGAGCAATGCTGGATAAGCTGACCTTCGGTGTACTGGCCGCGTTGGAGGTAGACATCGACTTCAATGTCAATATATTGACCGGATCGTCTGGAGAGATGCTGGGAGGGCTGGGAGGCGGCCCTGATGTGGCTGCGGGCGCAGATATCAGTATTGTTTGCCTTCCAGTTTTAAGAGGGCGGACCCCCTCTATTACAAAACGGGTATTTACCTGTTGTACTCCGGGTGAGACCGTCGCCGCAGTGGTGACAGAAGCTGGAATAGCGTTGAATCCCAAACATGTACATTATCAGGAGCTATGCGAAGATCTGGAGCGGGCAAACCTGAAGCTGGTTACAATTCAGGAGTTACAGCAGTTGGCAGAATCACTAACTGGTATACCAGCCCCGATTGAGACAACTGACCGAGTGGTGTGTATTGTGGAATACAGAGACGGGTCAGTTATTGATGTGATTTATCAAATTAAACGGTAGCGCCAAGGCAGATCCATCATAATACATATAAAAATTACTTATATCCACATCGTTTTTTGATATTTTTTCAAAATGTCAAAAACTGATATAATACCAACAGGGTGATTATAGGATCATTCCCATATCTTATTTGTTATAATAGGAGGACTGAATATGAAGCGTTTATCCATTTTGGCACTAGCACTTGCGATGATGTTCAATCTGATGGCCTGCAGCAGCAATACGTCCGGTCCTGAATCGAATTCCGGTTCCAACGGCGGAAGCTCCACTTCGGAGCCCTCCAGTAGTGGAAATGGAGAAGAGTGGAAGCCTTCCCGGACTATTGAGTTAGTTGCCTGCTATGCTGCTGGTGGCGGACATGACATTTTGTTGCGTACAATGCAGAAGATCATTGCAGATGAAAATCTCAGCAGTGCTAACTTTAATGTGGTAAACAAAGATGGTGGTTCCGGTGCTATCGGTATGGCCTATGTAGACGGGCACGCCGGGGATCCCCACTACCTCATGTGCACCACTTCTTCCTTTACCACAACTCCGCTGCAGACCGATCTTGGGTTCAACTATGAAGACTTCACCCCCATTGCGCTCCTGGGCCTGGATCCCTCGATTATTGTGGTGCGCACCGACTCCGGGATCACGAACCTGGACGAGCTACTGGAGACGCCGGATGTCTCTCTCGGCGGCACCGGCGTGGGCACCATCGATTACATCATTACCAATAAACTCAACGAGGCAAAGGGTGTTGAAATCAACTACATCCCTTATAATGGTGACGGCGAGCAGGTAACCGCTCTGCTGGGCAATCAGGTGACCAGCATTTGCTGTAATTACAATACAGTTTCGGAGTATATCAACAATGGCGACTTTACCTGTATCGCCACCTTTACCCCTGAGCGGCTGGACGCCAATCCCGATATTGCCACCGCAAAAGAGCAGGGCTACGATATCGAGATGAGCCTGTACCGCGGTGTGTGCGCCGCTGCTGACATCACTGAGTCGGAAAAGCAGTTTTATTATGAGTTAATGACCAAGGTGAATGAATCTGAAGCCTGGCACAATGATTATTTGGAAGCCAATGGTGTGGAGCCCTATTTTCTGCTGGGGGATGACTTCAAGGCTTATCTGGATGAGGTAAATGAGGAGTTTACCGTTGCGCTACAAGAGGCGGGTCTAATCTAATGTGAATAGCGGGTGGGACGACCGAAGCCGCCCCCCGCCATCACAAAAGGAAAGGGAGGTACTTCTGTTTTTATGATTACCATGTACCGGGTATTCCTTGTCTTTATGGGTGCAGTTTCTGCGTATATGATCCCAGAGGCAATGGGACTGCCCAAGGATTCCCAATATACTATCGGGCCCGGCTTCCTTCCTAGTATTATGCTGGGGGCGATCCTGGTGGGCTGCGTGTTACTGCTGATTATGGATTCCCGTCACAAGGATACAGCCTCCATTGATAAAAGTGCGTATGGACGGCTTGGCCTATATCTGATGTCTACTGCGCTGTTAATTCTGGCCATGGAGTATATCGGCATAATTCTCAGCGTTATCGTCTATATTTTCTGTGTTATTTTCTTCATCGAGAGGAACGGCCTTACATCTGCGCTGAAAGTCTCCCTGGTCACTGGGCTTGGCATCTATCTGATCTTTCACACCTGGCTACAGGTTCCCATGACCATCTGTAATTTTTTCTGAGCTGAGGAGGAAAACACATGGAAATTCTACAAAATCTGGGGGCAGGCTTCTTAGTAAACCTGACACCCTATAATTTGGTGGTTATCTTTCTTGGCTCTATGGTAGGAACCATCGTGGGGGCACTTCCCGGCCTTGGCCCATCTGCCGGTCTGGCCCTTATGATTCCTCTCACGTTTACAATGGATGCTTCTGCCGGCTTGGCGCTGTTGATGGGTGTCTATATGGGGTGTATGTTTGGTGGACGTATTACCTCAATTCTAATTAATACGCCGGGCGACGCACCGGCCATTGTGACCTGCCTGGATGGATATCCCCTGATGCAGCAGGGAAGAGGCGGCTTCGCACTAGGCATCTCTGCAATTAGTTCGTTCCTGGGGGGCTTTTTCGGTATTGTCGTACTGGTATTTCTGGCACCTACCATTGCTTCTCTGGTCATCAATTTTGGCGCACCAGAATATTTTATGCTGCTTCTGCTAGGGCTATGTACTATCGCACTACTAGCAGGTGACTCTGTAATCAAGGCACTCTTTATGACCGCGATTGGATTTGTAATCGGTCTTGTAGGATGTGACTTTGTTTCTGGCTACACCCGGTTCTGCTACACCCCGGAACTGCTTGAAGGCATTGATTTCGTAGTTGTCATAATGGGAATGTACGGTATCGGTGAAGTGCTGCACAACATCGAGCACAAGGTTCATTTGAATTTAGGCAAGCCAAACTTTAAAATGAGCGAATATATCCCGACAGGAAAAGAGATCAGGGATGTCTCTATGCCCATGCTCCGCGGTTCCATTATCGGCACCGTAATTGGAATCCTTCCCGCCGCTGGCGGCACAATCGCAACCTTCTTAGCTTATGCTACCGAGAAAAAGCTGTCTAAAACACCGGAAAAATTCGGTCAGGGAATCCCGGCCGGCCTTGCCGCTCCAGAGGCCGCTAATAACGCCTCGGTGGGTGGCGCTCTAGTTCCTCTAGTCACTATGGGAATTCCAGGATCCGGCGGCACCGCAATTTTATTGGGTATTTTTATTATGTTTGGTATGCGCCCCGGCCCCCTGCTGATGGTTGAGTCGGGGGATATCGTGTGGGCCATGATCGCCGCTCTGACCATCGCCAATGTGTTCCTGCTAATCTCTAATCTGCTGATGATTCCCCTGTTCGTCAACGCCATTCGCCTGGTAGACAAAAATTTGTCCGTATTAGTACTTACCCTGTGCTGCGTAGGTGCGTACGCACTCAATTACAGCTTCTTCAACGTGTGGTTGATGCTTTTGTTTGGCCTCTTTGGCTATATGACGAAAAAATTCAAGCTACCTACCGGCCCCCTCATTCTCTCAGTTGTACTAGCATCCTCTTTAGAGAGCTATTTCCGGCAGTCTCTTATGCTTTCCAAGGGCAGCTATATGATTTTTGTGACCCGTCCAGTCAGCCTGGTTATCCTTCTCATCATCGTAGGTTTCTTTGTTTACGGTGTAGTGAGCAAGCAGGTCAAGAAAAGAAAGGGAGCAAAGGCTTAATCTTCTCATATCAGATACTGGGACAGTTGAGCGATGATAGTTTCATTGACAGATTCAACAGAATACTCAGCAGCATATGATCTTAACCCGGCCTCCCCGCATCTCCAAAATTAGGATTATCTTACAGATAGAATCTCGAAACGCAAAAACGTTACACTTAAACGGCGACAAGGAAAAATATAATTTCATTATATGGAAGCAAACAGGGCCAGCGATACATTCACTGGCCCTGTTTGCTTTGATGGTACCAAAGCAAATAGCAGATATATCCGTATGCCCTTCTCATACCTTCCCAGCTCTCAGGATCAGCTGGACGTTTGACTTGAGCTCTGCCGAATTGTCGGCAGCTGCGCTTTCGCATGGAGGTTTAAATACGTCAGAATGTTTTTTAGTCCTGCCCCAGCTCATCCAGGCGGTCCTGCAGCTCGTCCACCAGGTCCTCCAGCTCCTCATGGAGCTCTCCCCAGCGTTCGTGTTCCTCTGTACCCATATGCTCTGGTTCCTGTCCGTCTAACCGGTCTATCTGATCCCTCACCCGGTCCAGCCAGGCCAGGAGCGCCCTCCGGTCCAGGCCTTCCGGGGCCTCTCTGCCACCGCGGAAGGTGATAATATCCGCCATATTTACCCCTTCTTTTTCACCCGCAGCTGCCAAAAGGCCACCGCGCTGGCTGCTGCCACGTTGAGAGAGTCCACCCCGTGTCCCATAGGGATGCATACCGTATCGTCACACCCGGCCACTGTGGCAGGAGCCAGGCCATCCCCCTCTGTTCCCAAGACCAGGGCCAGCTTGTCCTCCGCCATCAGGCGCGGGTCCTCAATGCTGATCGCCCTGCTGTCCAAAGCCAGGGCCGCTGTCCGGAAGCCCAGCTCTTTCAGCCGTTCCAGTCCAGGCCTGGGCCACTGGGAGGCGTCGCTCCCAATCCAGGTCCACGGGATTTGGAAGACAGTACCCATACTTACCCGGACCGCCCTGCGATGGAGCGGGTCGCAGCAGGTAGGGGTGACCAACACGCCGTCCAGGTCCAGCGCAGCCGCCGAACGGAAGATCGCCCCCACATTGGTCGCGTCCACGATCCCCTCCAGGACAGCGATTCGGCGGGCGCCGGCGCACACCTTCTCCACCCTGGGCAGTACCGGACGTCCCATGGCACATAGCATCCCCCTGGTGAGGTGATAGCCGGTCAGCGCCGTCAAAATCTGGTCGTCCGCGGTGTAGACCGGCACCTCCCCGCACCGCTCTATAAGAGCCCGCCCCGCTCCCTCCAAATGTTTGTGTCCCATCAGCAGGGCGATGGGCTGACAGCCGCTGTCCAGAGCATGTCCGATCACTTTGGCGCTCTCCGCGATAAAGATCCCCTTTTCCGGCTCTCTCCGGCTACGAAGCTGCCCCTCTGTTAGTCGGGCAAAGAGATCCAGCTCTGGCACCCTCCAGTCCGTTATCTCGATCACATGGGCCATCGTTCCGCTCCTCCAATGTTTAGGAAGGGAGGTCAGCCCCGCTTGTCCCGCCGGTTCTCCCCTCGTTTCTGTCATTTTACCACAGCCCGCCACAGGGTACAAGGGACACCTAGGACGCTGCCCTATACCAGTCCACCCCGCCGCCCGGCAGCGCATCTGTCCGAATTTGTAAAAAGTTTAGATTTTCCCCCTTCTTTTTTTACAAACAGGCACTATAATAAAATCATTATTATGGGAGGTGTCTGTATGAGCATCAAGCGACACCTATTTTTCTATAATACTATATCGGTGTTTACGGCTCTGGTGGTCATGTTGCTGGTCAGCGGGGTAACCACCCACTTTACCGCAGAAAACTACCGGCGGCAGAGTATGGCATCCATGGACGTGACTGCTACCATTGAGGTGCAGGAACTGCTCCAAGGGGAGGAGATCATACGAAAAGACTGGCCCGCCCTGGACCATCAGCTTCGGACACGGGGATATGCACTGACCGTCACCACACAGGAGGGGGATCCTGTATTCTCCTCTTTGGATCCGGCCCAGGACCGGCTATACCATGAGGTGGGCCAGGAAGCGAACTGGGTGGAGGCCACCCCTATCACTATCCAGAGTGCTGATATGGTCATGGTAGGCACGATCAGCGACAACTACTCGGTTGTATCAGTCTCCACCCCCGCCATGCCCATGTTTCTGGGCAGCAAGAGGCCCCCGGCTGAGATTGCCGTCCTTTCCATGGTCCTTAGCGGAATGGCTGCCATTGTCGTTATCGTGGCGCTCAATCTGCTGTTTACCCGCCGGCAGGTCAGAAGGCTGCTGGCACCGGTGGACGCCCTCGCCAGGGCTGCCCGTCGTGTGGAGGAGGGGGACTTCTCCCAGCCGGTGGACTATGGCGGACAGGATGAGTTCTCCTCGGTGTGTACCGCCTTTAACCAGATGCAGGAGCACCTGTTGGCCGAGCGGGAGAAGTCCGCGGCCTATGAGCGGGCCCGCACCGATCTGGTGTCTGGTATCTCCCACGACCTCCGCACCCCCCTCACCTCGGTCAAGGGATATATCAAGGGACTGCGGGACGGGGTGGCCCAAACTCCCGAGCGCCAGCTCCAGTATCTGGATATCGCCTACCGCAAGGCCTGTGATATGGACATACTGCTCCAACGGCTATTTGATTTCTCCCGCCTGGAGACAGGGAACCTCCCCCTCTTTCCCGCGCCCGCCGATCTGGGGGACTTTGTATCCCACTTTGTCCAGGAGGCTGGCCAGGAGGTGGAACAGGAGGGCGGCCGGGTGGAGCTCCACATGATTCCCGCCGCTCACCCGGTGTCTATGGACTCAGAGCAGATCTACCGGGTACTGAACAATCTGAAGGACAACGCCCTTCGGTACGCCGGGGCCAATCCGCTAATCCTCACCCTGACCGTATGGCGGCAGGGCGACATGGAATGCGTCCGCTTCGCTGACAATGGTCACGGGGTAGCGCAGGAGTGTCTGCCCCGCCTGTTTGAACGGTTTTGGCGGGAGGACCAGGCCCGGAGCAGCCAGAACGGCGAGGGCAGCGGCCTGGGGCTGTATATCGCCAAATGCATCATCGAGGCCCACGGAGGGACTATCCGGGTTAAAAACGACGGGGGGCTGGTCTTTGAGATCGCCCTGCCCCGAAGGGAGGACGACTGCCATGGCTAAACTTCTGCTGGCTGAGGACGACCAGGCTATCTCTATGCTGGAGCGGGACTATCTGGAGATGGAGGGCTATGAGATCACGGCGGTAGACAACGGACAGGCCGCCATCACAGAGGCACTGAAGGGGGAGTATGACCTGATCCTGTTGGATCTGATGCTTCCTGGCTGCAATGGGTACGACGTTTGCCGTCTCATTCGGGACAAAATAGACATTCCCATCCTGATGGTGACTGCCCGTACCGAGTCAGTAGACAAGGTCCGGGGGCTGGGTCTTGGGGCGGACGACTACATCGCCAAGCCTTTTGACCCGGCGGAGCTGGTGGCCCGTGTCAAATCCCATCTGGCCCGCTATGCCCGGCTTACCGGCGGCCAGGAGGAACAGGAGGCCCTCACGGTTGGGGATCTCCGCATCCTGCCCCAGAGCTGGAAGGTCTTTAAAGGGGAGCGGGAGGTCAAGATGCCCAACCGGGAGTTCGCTCTGCTGAAATTTCTGGCGGAGCACCCCAATGTGGTCTTCTCCAAGGAAAAGCTGTTTGAGGCCATCTGGGGCTGTGACTATCTGGGGGACAGCGCCACTGTCACCGTCCACATCGGCCGCATCCGGGACAAGGTGGAGGACGACCCAGCTCACCCCACACTCATCGAAACCGTATGGGGCGCAGGCTACCGCCTAAACCGGCAATAACTGATAAAACGCCGCTGAGAAGTCTATCGCTTCTCGGCGGCGTTTGAAATTGTTTGAGTCCTGTTTATCTTTTGTTGTGATTTTCTCCTCCCCCCGTTCAAATTTGTTAGATACACTGGACCTACCTTATGTTGGAAAGGACAGTGTCCCATGATGAAGTTACCGGTTTTATTGAAGCGAGAAGTCCCGTCACCGGAGGATACCCCTCCCAAGTCGGGCTCCAGTCCGTGGAAAAAGAGACTGCTGAGGAAAAGGGTACTGATCCCCGTAGTGGCCTGTGTGGTGGCCCTCTCTCTGGGGATACACTTTTTCGGGGGCGGCCAGACCGCCCTGGCCGCCGACTTGACCTATACCACCGCGGCGGTGGAGCGGCGGGATATCACCTCCGAGATCACCGGAAGTGGGTCTCTGGAGGCGGCCAACTCCTATTCCGTCACCTCCCTGGTGGATGGCACCATCCTCGCTGACTATTTTGAGGAGGGGGATCAAGTGGACGAGGACACTGTTCTCTACGATATCGACAGCTCTGACATGGCCAGCTCTCTGGAGCAGAGTGAGATCTCTTTGAGTCAGGCCCAGCGCAGCTACAACAATAAGTTGAAGGACCTGGCTGACCTGACCGTCACCGCTCCCAAAGCAGGACAGGTGGTGGATATCGCCGTGGAGGCAGGGGACGATGTGAGCGCGGGGCAGACCGTCGCCACCATCCGGGACTCAGACACTATGACTTTGAAGGTCCCTTTCCTGGCCGATGAGGCAGCCGGTTTCTATGTGGGCCAGAGCGCCCAGGTCACCCTGGACAGCACCTTTGAAGTGCTGAATGGCACAGTCACGGAGGTATCTGGCGTGGATCAGGTGCTGACAGGCAACGTCATTGTCCGGGATGTGACCATACAAGTCAGCAATCCTGGCGGTTTGTCCACCAGCCAGACAGGCTCTGCCACAGTGGACGGCTGCGCCAGCGCCAGCGGAGGCAGCTTCTCCTATCTGGCAGAGCGGTCAGTGACTGCCGAGGTCTCTGGCACTGTCGCCAGCATCCACGTCAGCGAGGGCGACCGTCTCTCCCAGGGGGGAGCTATCCTCACGCTGACCAGCGATAATCTGGAGGATGAGCTCCAAAGCGCCGCCGAGGCTTTGAGAAACGCGGAGCTTTCTCTGGAGAGCCGGTATGACCAGCTGGATAACTACACCATCACCTCCCCCATCTCTGGCACTGTCATCGACAAGAACTACAACGCGGGGGAAAACATCGAGACTGGTCAGACCCTGTGCTCCATCTACGACCTGTCCTATCTTACCCTGACGCTTAATGTGGATGAGCTGGACATCTCCAATATCCAGGTGGGGCAGCAGGTGCTTATCACCGCCGAAGCGGTAGAGGGCCGGACCTATACAGGAGTAGTCACCAAGGTCAGTGTGGCAGGCACCTCCTCCAGCGGGACCACCACCTATCCGGTCACCATCCGCATTGACGAGACAGACGGTCTTCTCCCCGGCATGAATGTGGATGCCACCATCACACTGGACAGCGCCGGCGGCGTACTGGCCATTCCCAGCGCCGCCCTTAACCGGGGGAACACCGTTCTGGTCACCGCCGACTCCCCCAGCGCCGCCAATGGCACTCTGATGGAGGGCATCGGCGGGGACGGCGAACAGTATTATTCCGTCCCTGTGGAAGTAGGCGTCAGCGACGACAGCTACATTGAAATCATCTCCGGCCTGCAGGAGGGGGACACCGTGGCCTATATCCCAACCACCTCCTCGGGCAGCTTCGAGATGGGCAGCATGATGATGATACCTGGCGGAGGCATGGGCAGCGTTACCATCAGCGGCGGGCCCGGAGGCGGTATGGGCGGCGGGCCTGGAGGGTTCTGATATGAGCGCACTGATCACCTTTCAGAACGTCTGCAAGTATTACCATATGGGGGACGCCACGGTAAAGGCCGCCGACCACATCTCCTTTGAGATCTGCAAGGGGGAATTCGTGGCCATCGTAGGTTCCTCCGGTTCTGGCAAGTCCACATGTATGAATATCATCGGCTGCCTGGATGTACCCTCGGAGGGCACCTACCTCCTCCAGGGCCGGGATGTGGGCCAGATGAACAAAAATGAGCTGGCAGAGATTCGGAACGAGATGCTTGGCTTCATCTTCCAGCAGTACAATCTCCTGCCCAAGCTGAATCTGCTGGAAAATGTAGAGGTCCCGCTGATGTACGCCGGGGTGGCTAAGGGGGAGCGCCGGGAGCGGGCCCACCAAGCGTTGGCCCAGGTGGGGCTGGACGACAAGTGGCGCCATAAGCCTATGGAACTGTCCGGCGGCCAGCAGCAGCGGGTATCTATCGCCCGCGCTTTGGTCGGCCATCCCTCTGTCATTCTGGCCGATGAGCCCACCGGAGCGTTAGACTCCCGCACTGGGCGGGAAGTGCTGGCCATGCTCCAGGACCTCCATGAACAGGGTCACACCGTAGTGCTCATCACCCACGACAACTCCATTGCTGTCCAGGCCCAGCGAATCATCCGTCTGGAGGACGGACATGTGGTATATGACGGCCCCTCCGACGATCCGGAGGCGGTAGTCACCCCCCGGGCCGCCGGAGCAAGGAAAGGGGGACAGCCCCAATGAGAATCACCGAATCTCTCTCCCTAGCGCTGAAAAATATCGTGTCCAGTAAGACCCGGACCCTCCTCACCATGCTGGGCATCATCATCGGTGTGGCGGCGGTCATTGTCATCGTGGGCCTGGGAAACGGCCTGGAGGGCTATGTGGCCGACAGCTTTGCGGACATGGGGACCAACACCCTCACCGTATCTGTCCAGTCCCGCGGAGCCACCCGGACTATGGAGGTAGAGGATATGTACCAGATCGTGGATCAAAATCCCGACTATCTGGACCTGTGCTCCCCTACCGTGTCCATGATGGGGGTCAAGATCGGTACGGATCTCACCTCTACCTCCGCCACCGGGGTCAGTGAGGACTATTTCAGCATCAAGGGCTACACGCTCTCCCAGGGCCGGGGGTTACAGTACAGCGACATCGCTTCCCGCTCCAAGGTCTGCGTAGTCGGAGCTTATGTCAACCAAGCCTACTTCGGGGGCAGCGCCGTGGGCCAGACCCTGCGGGTCGGTGGACAGGCGCTGACCATCGTGGGAGTTCTGGACCAGCAGGCGGAAACCATGGAGGAGGGAGGAAGCGACGACTGCCTCTTCCTCCCCTACTCCACCGCCGCCCGTCTGGGGGGTGGACGGGTTTCCAGCTATGTCATCACCATGGTGGACGAGAATCTGATGGACGCCAGCCAGTCTGCCCTGGAATCGGCCCTGCGCAGCTTTTTCGGCAGTGATGACTATTACACAGTCGTTACCATGTCCGAGCTGCTGGACTCCATGACCAGTATGATCAATATTTTAGTGGGTGTGCTGGCTGGGATCGCCGCCATCTCCCTGGTGGTGGGAGGCATCGGCATTATGAATATTATGCTGGTATCCGTGACCGAGCGCACCCGTGAGATTGGCGTACGAAAATCTCTGGGGGCCAAGGAGCGGTATATTATGGAGCAGTTCGTCATCGAGGCGGCGGCCACCTCCGCTCTGGGAGGCGTCATCGGCATCGTTCTAGGCTATCTCCTGTCCGCGGGAGCCACGGTGGCGGTGGTCCGGCTGATGGGCGAGGCCCTCACCGTGTCCCCCACCCCCACGGCGGTATTGGCGGCCTTCGGCATCTCCGCTGGTATCGGCGTTTTGTTCGGTTACCTCCCGGCCAAGAAGGCCGCCCGCCTCAACCCCATTGACGCTCTGCACTACGACTAAACCAGGGTGGAGCGTGAAGAACAGTATGGAAACAGCTTGTATATGGAGTCTCTTCACTCTCCACTCTCATCAAAAGGAGTTTTTACCATGAAATTAACTCGCCTTCTCTCCACTCTGCTGGCCGCCTGCCTCTCCATGTCTCTGCTGTGCACCGGCTCCCTCGCGGTCAGCGACAGTGCGAAACTAGAGACCATCCAGGTGTTGGGCATCCTGTCCGGGGACGGCTCTGGCAATCTGAATCTGTCCAGTTCTGTCACCCGGGCCCAGTTCGTCACTATGATGGTGGCCGCCTCCAGCTATAAGGATGCGGTGGGAAGTTACGGCAGCTCCCTGTTTAAAGACCTGAAGGGGGACCACTGGGCCAGCCCCTATGTGAAAGTGGCGGTGGAGCAGGGTTGGATGTCCGGTTATGTGGACGGCACCTTCCGCCCGGACCAGGGCATCACCTTGGAGGAGGGCTGCACAGCCCTTCTGCGCCTGCTGGGCTATGATTCCAGCACACTAACCGGGGCCTACCCCACGGCTCAGTTGTCCAAGGCCAGTGCTCTGGGGCTGCTGGACGACGTAGGCGCTGTCCAAGGTCAGCAGCTCACCCGGCAGGACTGCGTAGACCTGTTCTACAATGCACTCACCGCCCAGAACAGCGCCGGGACGATCTACGGCACCACACTGGGCTATACTGTCACCAATGGACAGGTGGACTACTCGGCCCTGGTGACCGCAGATACCAAGGGTCCCTATGTGGCGGAGAGCGGTGCTCTCTCCCTCTCTTTTACCCCCTCGTCCGTATACTACAACGGGGCTCTCTCCTCTCTCTCCTCAGTCCAGCAGTATGACGTATACTACTATAACGCCAATATGAAAACTGTCTGGATCTACCACGACCGGGTAACCGGAACGCTCACCGGCGTCTCCCCCAGCAAGAGCGCCCCCACCTCCGCCACCGTGGCCGGGGTGAGCTACGACATCGGCACTTCCGAGGCCACTTATCAGCTCTCCAGCCAGGGCTCCTTCCAGGAGGGCGATCTGGTCACCCTCCTGTTGGGCATGAACGGCGAGATCATATCTGTGCTGGACGCCCAGGAGAGCGAAGCGACCTATTATGGCAGTGTGGTATCCAGTGTCAAGGGGGCCTCCAGCTCCTCCACCAGTAGCTCCTCCACCACCAGCGCCCAGGTGACCACCCAGGTAGCCTGTACCGACGGAGTCGTGCGCACCTTCTACCATAGTGGCTCCGCTTTAAATACAGGCCGTCTGGTCACGGTGTCAGTCACTCAATCCGGGACCAAGGTGACTTCTCTGTCCAACAAAAAGTTGGAGGGGAGCGTGAGCAAGGACGGCAGCAGCTTCGCTGGCCACGACTTCGCGGACGGAGTCCAGATCCTGGACACCGACGAAAATGGCGGCTACGCCCGTATCTACCCCTCCCGCCTGGCGGGCGCCAAACTGTCTGGTGACGACGTGCGCTACTACAGCCTGGACGCCAACGGAGATATCGACCGCCTGGTCCTCCACGAGGTCACTGGAGATACCTGGGAGTATGTCTATGTGAGCAGTGTAGTAAACAACTCCTCTGACATGAATATCTCCGCCTCCTACACCTATGTCCAGGATGGGCAGACCCAGACGCTGAACAGCAGTAAGCTTTACAGCGTCAAGAGCGGCGGCGCGGCCATGATCTATGAGGACGGCCAGGTGAGCTCCATGCGGCAGTTGTCCTCTGAAACGTTGGACAGCGTGTCCTCCCTGTCCGCCATGGCCGGCAATCAGGAATATGCCCTGGCAGAGGATGTTCAGGTCCTGCTTCGGGACGGCTCAAAATACTATCAGACATCCCTGTCCCAGATCAACGGCGAAGGTTACCGGCTCACCGGCTGGTACGACAACCTGGGCTGTCCCGCCGGAGAGCGCATCCGCATTATCGTGGCTACTCCCCGCTGACCTCCCTCTTCTTTATACGAAAATGGCCGGGCAGGATAAAATCTCCTGCCCGGCCGGTTCTTTTCTGTTCACGTCACCGCAGCATCAGGGCAACCAGTTGACGGAGCATCACAGCCGCCTCGGCTCTGGTGGCGGTGCCTCCAGGGGCCAGTGTCCCGTCCGGACGTCCGCTTAGGATGCCGCTGTCCACTGCCCAGGCCACCGCCTCCCGTGCCCAAGCGGACACGGAGCCGCTGTCCGTAAAACTGGTCAGCGTATCCCGCCCGCTGGTGACCATATCCAGTGTTTCAGCATAATGGAACAGCATCAGGGCGAGCTGTTCTCGGGTAACGGGGTCGTCCGGTCCGAAACGGCCGTCGCCATAACCGGAGATGATGTTCTCCCCAGCGGCCCAGGAGATGCCCTGGGCGTACCAGGCTCCCTCCGCCACATCGTCGAAGGGGAGGTCCGTCCTCTTACTCTCCGGCTCCTCCAACTGGAAGAGGACCGTGGCCAGCATCCCCCGGCTCAAGGTCTGCCCAGGGGCGAACTGGTCCTCGCTCACGCCGGAGAACAGCCCACGGCCCGCCACGAAGTCCACCGCCGAGCTGTACCAAACTCCGTCCGCCACGTCGGAGAAGGCGCTCTCATAGTCCACCAGCTTCACAGTGGCCCCCTCCTCCAACAGGAAGACGGCCTTTCCATCGCTGACCAGGGACTTCTTCACCACTTCCTCCCTGCCGTCAGCGTGGACGATGACCACCAGCTTGTTTTCCTCCGCCTGATCAATGACCACCCTCTGGAGGCCCTCGCTGTCTTCGGGGAGGGTAACAGTGTAGGTGCCGTCAGACTTATTTTCCTCCACCTCAACGGAAGTCTGGCCCGATTCCCCCTTCCCGCCGGAAGCTCCGCCGCTTGAGGGGCGGTGGTAATCCGGGTCCACCTTGCTGGCGTCCTCGGTGTAAAACACCTGGATCTCATCCCCGCTGTGGAGGGAGCAGCTCCCCATGTACACGTCGGGAAATTCTCCGTTTACCAGATACATCCAGCCGGAGTCCTCGCCATGCTCCTTCTCCCGCAGGGAACCCCGAGGGCCGGAGATGGACACGATGTAGGTGCCGCGGCTTCGCTCCGCCGTGTAGCCGTACTCATCCAGCATCTCGGTGAACACATCGTAGACTGTGTAGGTCTCGCTCAGTCCACTCAGGGCAGTAGTTCCGATCCACTCCTCGCCATCCAAGCCGGACAGGGAGAAGGTGACGTTGTCGATGGTGTCCACCACTGCTGTGGTGCTGGTGGGGTCCGCGGTGCCCCGAACCAGCAGCTTCAGGCCGGGCAGGACGGCCTCATTTACCGCCGCTCTGGCGGCAAACGCGGCGACGGCCTGGGAGGTATCTGCGGTGACCTCCTGGTAATACAGGTCGGCCAGTTCAGCATACTTCGCATATTTCACGGTATCGCGCTGGTACAGCTCACCGTATTTGCCCAGCGCTTCGCTGGACAGATAGCTGGTGATGACGACGTTCTTGGGTTCTTCCTGCCGGGTGACCAGCAGGTTCTCGTGGCTGATGACATTGGGGTTGCTGGATTTGAACAGCCGCCAGGCCTCCAGTTCCTCCCACCCCTCGATGGGGGTGGGGACGATGCCATAGCCCTTCATGTCCTTCATATCCCGGACCCAGACCAACTCGCCGTTCTCCTCATAGACCTCCTGGAAGGGGGACAGGTCGGTGGTAATGTTGTCGATGGCCTTGTTCTCTCCCCGTATGCCGTTGAAGTAGTTGGCCTTGACCTTCTCCATCAGCGCCAGCTCGTCATCGATCTCCTTCTGTGTCAGGGCGGGGACCTCGATGGTAAAGGACCGGGCGGCGGTGACGCTGGTTTCGTCGTCGTGGAGAGTGACCGTTATGATGACCTCCGCCGGCTCCTCCCCCACTCCGGGGCGGTACACCCAGAGCCGGGCGGCATTGTTCACACCCGGAGACTGGATGACCTCCTCGTGATCGCTGGACAGGGTGACAGGCATATACTTTCCGTCTACGCCGAAGTCCCGTGTGGTGGGCAGCTGGATATCGTTGATGGCTGTGTAGACGCCGTCCTCGTCCGGAACCAGCCTCTCGCCGGTCAGGGCGTCGGAGAGGCCCTTAGCCGCGAAGCCCTGGTCCAGTTTGGTTAGCAGCTCCTGTTCGATTTCGGCATACTGATCCCCGTCCATAGCTGGAACGGTCACTTCAAATGTATTGACAAGTTCAATGGGGGCTTCCTCGCCAATGACATCGTTGGTATACTGGAACGTAAATTTGGCCGTGAGGATAACGGTCTGATCTTCCTCCCCGCGGCGTACCACACCTACATAGGGGTTAAAGAGCGTGTCGGCAGTATTCTGGTTTTCTCTGCTGATGGAGATAGCTTCCTCGTTGTCAGACTCCCAGGATATCTGGGTCCAGTATTTCTTGTCCACCACCTTGGGCAGGGTGAGGTTTTCGGTGACAGCCAAGCCGTCTCCGCCTCCGATGGAGGAAAGGGTGACCTGGCTCATGATCTCCTCGCTCATAGCCGCCCTGACCTTGGCTGCATCCCAGTAAAGGATAACCGGCACATCGGAGAGCGTGGCGGCCGCCCCATCCTTCTCCAGCGTAAAGGTCACCTTGCAGCTTCCAAATTTGACGGCCGGAACCGTATTGGGGTCCTTATAAAAATAAGTGATGTCGCCGTTATCGCCAATACCTGCCCCTCCGTAGACTTCGGTGACAGACGCGACGGAGACGGTGATGTCATCAAAGCCCTTCTCCGCCAGATCGGCCAACACCATGCGGTTGAGGTTGGTGTCCGTGTCGTAGACCGGGCAGAGCCTGTAATCGTCGCTCAGGGCGGTAATGGCGTGCTGCAGTTCATTTTGTTTGTCCTCATCTGCGGCGGTGTCGGACCAAACTACAATTTTGTACAACGTATTGTAGAAAGCATCGTTGTATGTATATTTTGCAGACAGAGTTACAGTCACCGTCCCCTGAGTTGGGCGGATGACGGTACCGTCTGCCGCGATCACATCATTAAACCCGCCCCACTGGATCTGGGCAGTAATCCCGTTTTCTGTGACCACAGCGGGAAACTCCAGCTTGGTATCCTCTTTGATCTCGTCAGGCAGTCTATTTTCCTGATAGGCCACCGGGTACAGCTTGCCGTGGTCGGCAGTACGGACGGTTGCCTGGTGATCCTGGCAGCTGTGAATCACCCTGCCGCCGCAGGTGATCTCGACCCCGATTTTATATTGCTGGTCTTCTGCTCCAAAATCATCTTCCGAAATGGTATAGGTGGCTTCCGTGGCCCCGGCGATTGGATGAGAGGTGGGATATGCGGCCATAGGCTCATACTTGTACCACTGATATTTCATCTCCAGTCCGGGATACTGTTCCGGGGAATAGGTGCCGCCGCCCTCGATGTTAAGGGCAGCTTCTACCGTCTGCCCTACGGCCACCGCGCCGGGCTGACTTATATTTTGAATGGTGACAGTTGTAAAATGCGGGATCACCGTCAGGGTATAGTCATCTGTGTACTCCTCCCCATCGTAGGTCACCGTGGCTGTTACATTCACCACGCCGCCCTTGCCGGCGGTGACCACATAGCCTTTCACATCGCTGTCCTGGGTGGTTTCCACCCAGGCGGCCGCCCCTTCATTGCTGGCGGAAAAGCTCCACTGGACCTCTGGGGTCTCGTCCCCCATATTCTGATAGTCTACATAGAGAATGGTATCATTTTTGTCGCCGCCGCCCGTCTGTACCCAAATTGTATCGCCGTTGGTAGAGCGGATGGAAATACTGGGCTCGGGGGGCTTGGGAGTATTCCCAGCCTGCCAGGCGAGGATTACATTACCCTCTGCATCGGTGGTGAAGGCATCGCCCAGCAGAGAAGCGTCGATTGGAAGATCAGAGTTGTCAAAGCAGTTGAACAGTTCGCCGTTAAAGCCGCTGATGGCATCCGATGTGGTAAAGCAGTTGCGAATCGGGGTAGTTGAATATACCTGCCCGACGATACCCCCGGCCCTGTTGGAACCGGAGATCGTGCCGGTGCTATAGCAATTTTCAATGCTTGTCCCATTGGCGGAGCAATAGCCTAGAATGCCCGCCGCCGCGCCGCCTCTGATGTCTGCGGTGTTGGCACAGCCTGAGACGCACACAGATCCGCTGTTGACCCGCCCAATGATGCCGCCGGCCCCCGCATTTACTCCGGTCTTGGAAGACTGGACGCTGCCAGAAAAGGAGCATCGCTCGATGGTGACAGTGCCGCTGGTCTTGCCAACAATGCCGCCAACATAACCACTCTTGGTTGCGGACACCGTTCCTTCAACCTTCAGGTTCTTGATCGTCGCGCTGTTCACGGTGCCGAACAGTCCAACGCCGTTCGTGCTGCTGTCGTTGATGGACAGTCCGCTGATAGTGTGTCCAGCTCCGTCAAAGGTACCGGCGTAGGCGCTGGTGACATAGCCATTTTGCGGATTAAACGGTATCCATTCCTCATTTTCCAAATCAATGTCAGCCGTCAGCACAGCGGAGAGAGTTCGCTCCCCGCCATTGACCCGATCCCGGAACGCTTTTAGCTCCTCCGCAGAACTAATGTTTACAGGATCGTCCACAGCATTTTCTGCCGCCCACGCCGTCCCCGGCAGCAGGCCCAGCACCATGACCAGGGTGAGCAGCAGGCTCAAGGCCCTTGTCCTTATTTTCCTCATCAAATCTCCTCCATTTCTCTCATTCAAAACTCAAATAATATAAAAAAACGGCCGCGGCAGGCCATAACAGGCCTG
>NZ_JAOQKF010000007.1:0-106962 GCF_025567565.1 Muriventricola aceti
CCCAGGACGGAAGCCAGCGGCTTCCATCCTGACCGACGCTCTGATTCACTAAGTTCTACCGTGCAGGTGTCCAACTTACACTTGCAATTTGCGAATTAATTTGTTTTAAAATATTTTTTATTAGTGCTTACTTGTATGTCAAATCTTCCCAGTGAGGTCGAAATAAAGTTTGGGTTGAAAATCACCAAAAATATTAATCCATCTTGCATTGTCTCAAAGATATTATTTTGACGGGTTAACGGTTGTTACATCTGTATTTTACTCAGTTAGTTCTTTTTCAGCCTTACTCATCTTATTTAGCTGATTTTTGATTGCCTTCAAACACAAATCTTCATCCCGCCCAATGGAAAAGCAGTGGACGCCTTTTTCTTTTAGCTCTTGAAGCCTTTTAGGGTCTGAGACAGATAACGTAAGAATCTTTCCGTGCTGTTTTGCCTTTTCGACAATGTAGTTTTCTGCTGCGATTACATCAGGGTGGTCCTTTTGACCGGGTACGCTAAGTGCCTGAGACAAATCAGCTTTTCCAGAGGCCACCATATCGATTCCGTCCAGAGAGAGAATTTCGTCGATATGTTCCAACCCTTCTCGACTTTCGATTTGAACTACTAAATTGAGACGATCATTTCCTATTCGCATGTATTCTTCTCTGGAATAAGGTCCAAAGCGCACATTTCGAGTACCTCCATTCATTCCTCGTTTCCCAAATGGAGGGAATTTTACTGCATCAATCGCAGCCAAAGCCATCTTGCAGCTGTTTACATCAGGCAAAACAATGGCTGCTGGTTCTAAAGCCAAAATTGCAGAAATATTGTGCAGGTCTGGTACTCTGATCTGAGCAGGTAATCCTAGATGTCGTGCTGCGTTGAAAAAAGTCTGGAGAGTATTATAATCATATAGTACATGCTCACAATCAATACGAATAAAATGATAACCCGCACAATAAGCCATATCGATTATATATGGGTCGCTCATTCCAACTACTAAGCCGAAGCTAGTTTCGGCTCTGCGGGCACGGGCACGAATATCTTGTATCTCCATCATGATTTCCTTCCTTATTAGCCTAATGTGCTTTGCTTGTGGCAGGGTACGCTTCCGGAAAAAAGAATCCACACAGGAACCGGAGTTTCAATCACGTTCCCTGTTTGTGTCAGACATCCGGTTAACAGATCAATCTCAAACTCTACGATTGTATCCGACATCTGGTTACATGCATACAGATATTTTTCGCCAGGCTCAATGGTAAAAAAGCGAGGCTTAACACCTTTAGTGGATGCCCACTGTATCGGCGAGAGTCGACCATCCTCTTGGTTGACAGAGAATACGCCGATACTATTCATTCCGCGATTGGAAACATATAAATTTTTTCCTCGGTTACCAACCATGATTTCCGAAGAAGTATTTTTGATTTCCACGTAGTCGTCAGGAATGGAAGGGACAATTTGAAAGGGAGCGAGTGTACCATTTTCCGGATTATAATGACAGGCAACCACTGTACTGGTATACTCGGTATTCACATAAGCAAAATGCCCGTTTGGGTGAAAAGAAATGTGTCGTGGGCATGACGCAGGGCGAAATGGAAGATGTTGAATTTCTTCAAAGTGCTTGGTTTCAAAGTTGATACGGTAGCTGTGAACCAAATCCAGGCCTTTGTCCGCAATCAGGATGTATCGGCCATCTGGACTAAATGGTACATGATGTGGGCGGGAATGAGGTTGAATTTTTTCATTCAGAGGTCCTTTTTGGCCGGGTAATGTAAAACCACCGAACTCTTTTTTCAGTTTTCCATCTTCTCCAATGGGTAAACAGGCTACCAGGCCACTTTTATCGGCGCTGATTAAGCAGTCTCCACTAGGACTAACCGACATAACCATTACGTTTTCGCCCGGTGTTTTTTCACTGTTTAGGTAGGTTAGAAGACCAGTTTGTTTATCTCTCTGATAGGCAGAGCAGTTTCCGCTGTTTGTGTTGACACAGTAAAGATAATCCATGTTTCGTCCGAAGGCCAAAACAGCGGGGTTCAATCCTTCGGCAATCTGCACTTGAATCCAGGTGCCATTTTCTTCGATGCGAAAGACGTAAATTCCTTTCCCGTGAGCATTACGATTATTCTTGTAATTTTCTGTCGTATATGTACCGACATAGGCATAGACAGGCATTATATACACTCTTTTCTACTTATTTGGAATGATTCTGAATTGCTTTTTTTAGGACAGGGCCGAGCAAACATACCACGATAAGAACCGCCAGGATAATACAGACGGGACGACCGAGGTAGTAACCTAAAACATCTCCTCTGGCCATAGTAATGGAACGACGCAATCCCTTTTCTGTAATAGTTCCTAATACAAGCCCTAGGGTTAGCGCGGAACTGTTGAATTTGGAAACTCGACAGAAGTAGCCCACCAGGCCGAAGATTGCAGCGATGATAAGATCGTTGATAGAGTTGGAAATAGAATAGCCACCTATTGCCACCAGCACTACAATCATAGTGTTAAGTACGGCAGGTGGAATATCTACAATATGACGAAGAAGGCGGATAAACACTTTGCCGATAAAGAACATGCCAATGTTAGCAAGCAAAAAACCAAAAATGATGGGATAGGTAATATCTGCTTCCTCAGTAAACAACTTATACCCAGGCTGCAGGCCATGGATCATCAATGCGCCTAAAAGGATGGCTGCTACTGGACTACCCGGAATACCCAAGGTCATCAATGGGATCATACTGCCCCCGGTCACAGCATTATTAGCGGCCTCCGGGCCAGCAATGCCTTCAATACAACCTTTCCCAAATTCTTCTTTGTGTTTGGAAATCCGCTTGGCCTCATTATAGCCCATAAATGCGCCGATACTGGCACCAGCACCGGGAAGGATGCCAACAAATAAACCAACAATAGAGGTATAAAGAATCGTAGGAATCAAACTGATCTTTTCTTTTAGAGTTAAATCTTCCCCTTTCAAGTTAATCATATCCTGCTTTTTTTCTTGATTTTTTCCAGATTTTTGGGCATTCAATGCATCACGAACAAGAACAAAAACTTGTGAGATAGAAAATAGCCCCAGCAATACGATGGTAGCGTTCAGCCCAGTGCGCAGATGCTTAACGCCAAAGGTGTAGCGATAAGCGGATTCCAGTGGAAATTGCCCCACGCAACTCATGCACAAACCGAAAAGGCCGGCGATACAGCCTTTTAGTAAAGAATCGGAAGCAAGGCTAGCGATTAAGCTGATTCCAAATAACCCAAGGAGAAAGTATTCTGCGGAGTCGAAAGTGAGGGAAACCTCAGCTAGTATAGGAGAAATCAACAACAAGGCAATAGCAGAGATAATACCACCGATAGTAGAAGCATAGGTGCTGGTACTTAGCGCCTTAAGTGGTAGCCCTTTTTGTGTTAAAACATAGCCATCAGTTAGAGTGGCCACCGCAGAGGTAGTACCAGGGGTATGCAGGAGAATGGCAGTATAACTGCCACCCATAATACCAGCCGTGTATATGCCCATGAGCATAGTTAGAGCTGGAATCGGAGACATACTATATGTGATTGGCATCAAAAGCGCGATGCCCGCTGCAGGATTCAAGCCGGGCAACGCTCCAATAATCAGGCCGCCTACAATGCCAACCAACAGAGCAATCACCATTTCCACAGAAAATAGAGCATTAAGAAAAGCTGGAATAGAGTCTAGAATGTAGGAATACGTATTGAACATTGTGTATCACCCCACTAAAATAGAAGCCCAGCAGGTAGACGTAGATGGAGTTCAAAAACGAACACAAACCAGGCCAGAATTTCAAATCCAACAGTAATGACCAACATAGGTATTAGCTTTCTGAAATTTTGAAAATACATGAACACCATCATGAATATAAAGGTTGAAACAAAAAAACCGATGAACGAGATACAAAGAGCATATATAATAATCATTAGGAAAGTAAGAATGGGGCCCTTCAATTCTCGCCAGGAAATTTGGAAAGTGGTATTTGTTTCACTTTTCTTGTTCATGGAGATAGTCTCTTTTATCCCGCGGATCAGGACAGGGATACACAAGATTATCATGCCTCCCGCGCACATCAAGGGGAAGTAGGTGGTTTCTGG
Source organism: Muriventricola aceti (assembly GCF_025567565.1). Lineage (NCBI taxonomy): Bacteria > Bacillati > Bacillota > Clostridia > Eubacteriales > Oscillospiraceae > Muriventricola > Muriventricola aceti. Next base: position 4,095 of record NZ_JAOQKF010000007.1, read on the forward strand.
GGCAAGATCTCTGCTGCTTAAGAAGAATAGCAGACCTACCAAAATGAAAAATACGCTTGTTAGCAGGTCCTCGTGGACATGTTTCTTCATATGATCCTGAGTGCGGTACGGAATGTATGTTAATGTACCGCCACGTACTCCCTTCTTTATAAAGATTTGACCGAGACGGATCTCCATTTAGGCGTATCCGCCTCGGTCGGCGTTAATAACAAGCTTCTTTTTAAGAAGTTCGATTCATTATGCCCAGCCGAGCAAGGGGGCGATCTCCTTGAGTTGCGCCTCTTCTTCCACCATCATCTTGGTGTACTCATCCGTGGGCTTAACATTCAAAGTAAAACCGAGACTCTTCAAAGTTTTTTGGAATTCAGGATCCTCTGTGGCATTAACAATATAATCAGCCAGGGCGTTGATAATCTCTTTATCACATTCAGGGTTCATAACAACCCCCAAACTTACGCCATTTACCACATCGATACCCTGCTCTTTAGCGGTAGGTGCATCGGGGAAGAATTCGCTGCGCTCTTCGTCAAACACGGCCAAGATCTTTAGATTACCGTCGTTGTAAACAGAGAGGGCCTCCGGGGTATTGCTCATCAGCACATCCACATGACCACCCAGAAAAGAAGCCATGTTCTCCGAAGCAGAGGAAGCATTCAGGTGAATCAACTGCTCATTGGTCAATCCGGTCTCATTCTGTAGCTTATATAGCGCGATGTCATCGGCCCCCTTATTGGATTTCACTGCCACCAGTAAGCTCTCATCAGGATTGGATTTGCACCAGTCAATAAAGTCGTTCAGGTCATTAACATCTGCAAAACGCTCATCATCAGGGCGCACACCAATCAGGTTTGGATAAGTCACAATGTTACACACTAAGGCCAGATCACGCCAAGAGGGATCGTCCTCATTCGCGGGATCCAGATCACGTTTGAAAGCGTTAGGGGTGGGAATGTTGGAAACTGTCAGACCATCGGGCTCGGCGGCCAACATATTTTCCAGTGCGGTATTCCAAAGATTGTTAACTGGCACGATAGTCTTCCCCATTGCAGGTTCCAGTTCAGTAATCAGGGCACGCATCAGGGTATCAGGACCACTGCCGGCATTACCGGCCAATTCCCAGTTGATGTCACCGGCCGGATAAGTGAACTCACTGGGCTGACTTGCCGAGAAAGATGACTGGGAAGATTGTCCAGAGGCGGAGGATTGAGATGTTTTGGAGCTGCTATCAGAGCAAGCAGCCATGCTGAGCACCATTGTACCGGTCAGGATTAGAGAAAACAATTTTTTCATACTTGTGACTCCTTTTCTTATTTGTTTTTATATCGAATATGCATTATTACATCATTTCCGCAGCGCGGTACACAAGTTTACCATCTAGGATAGTAGCTCTAACCGACAAAACCTGCTCTCCTGGTTGCTCGTTACCAAAACAATCTTGGTAAATAACTGGCCGATTTTGAATCTTAATAATCGCTGCATCCGCACAGGTACCAGGTGCCATTGTTCCCCATTTACCTGCCTGTCCAAGTATTCGGGCAGGGTTGCAGGTGACCTTTTCAATGACCCGGTCCAAAGACATCCCCATGACTAAGAATTTCCCCATGACAACTGGAAGACTCACCATAGGCGTTTTGTTCCAGTTGGCTTGGCTGGCATCGGTACTAATAGTGTCTGGTTCCAAGCCAAGATTTAACGCTGTACGGGCCACTGGGAAAGAAAAGTTCAATCGCCCGTGTGCTACATCGTAGATTACCCCCCTTTCTCTGGCCTGTAACAGGCCTTCAGATAGATGGCCGTTTTCGATGCAGGTCATTCCAACACCTTGAAAAATATGGCAAAGAATGCTACCTGGGTCTAATAGTTCAGCCAGTTCCCCCATCGGGACGGGTGGGTCTGTAGGATGAACAACTAAAGGCATTGAAAAGCGCCGCGCCAGCTCGATTGCTGCTTTCAAAGGTTTCAGGCCTAATTCACCAACTACCTTTTTACTGGTTCTAACTTTAAGTCCAAGAATCCTTCCGCGTCCATCTTCAAAGGCCTTTTGAAATAATTCGTCCTCCCATTTAGAAGGGTCAAGGGGCTCTGGGAAGTGTTTGGACATGATTTGCCCACCAGCACTGACATTGATAAAAAAACGAGTTTTTACCATCCATGCATCCGTTTGGTGGAGTAGTGCGCGATAATTTGAAACGCCTATGCTTCCTGCATCAGCTACGGCAGTCACACCGTTAGGCAGGCAGAACGTGTCGCCTGGCAATCCATTTGCACTACCTAAATAGTTGATGTGGGTATGCAGGTCAATCAATCCCGGTGTCACAATATGATCTTGGGCAGGTAGAATTTGTCCGGCCTCTACTGGTTCGCCCATGGGGATTTCCAGGAACTTTCCGTGCCGGATGGCAACGTCCCTTTGTTCGTGAATTCCACGCGCTGGGTCGATTACAGTGCCACCATGAATCAAAATATCTGCTTTCATCTTAGCTTGTCACCTCCTACTGCAGATAATCATTTGCCAAAAGATGGGGGAAGTTAGTTACGAGGCTCTTGTCACAAAACGGGAACGTTTTTTTCAGTTAATGTACGATCGATCCAATCCCTGTTGGAAGCAGATACAGCACCACTTTTATATTTTTTTCGTTTGTCCAACTCTTGTTCGTGCTTCTTGCGAGCTGCGCTTACAATATCGGCAGCATCATCAGGTCTCAACACAACAATGCCTTCTGTGTCTCCTATTACAATATCACCTGGCATGACCACAGTACCGCCGCAACTGATTGGGACGTTGATTTCACCTGGACCGTTGCGATGGCTGCCGAGAATAATACTGCCCAGAGAGAAAACTGGAATTCCGGCTTGCCGGATCCCTTCTGGATCGCGGGTCATACCATCTACGATAAAGCCAGTTACTCCTCGGGCAGCTGCATGACGGACCATCATTTCTCCTACGACGGAGCGTGTCTTGCACCCATGCGCATTCACTACAATTACATCGCCAGGCTGTGCCATATCAATGGCTTTATGAATCATTAAATTGTCACCCTCGGCGGTATTTACTGTAATTGCGGTGCCCAATAGAGGCAGATCTGTCAATGGGTGAAGTTCTTGACTCATACAGTACATTCTAGAGGTCTGGTCCGATATACAACAACTCGAAATGCCCCGGAACGCCTCCACTAGTTCATGGTCCGCACGATTTACATGTTGAAAAATTCGAAATCCAACTTTATTTTCTGTCATTACAGTGTTCCTCACTTTCCGCCGATGATACTATTCATCTAGAATCTGATAGGGAATATATCGAAAAGGACTGTTCATCTTCCCCTTTAACTGTACATTAGGAGAAAAAGCCCGCATCATTTCTTTAAACTCTTCAGGTGCGGTACTACCGGGGGGATAATGTCCCGGAATTACCACGTCAACTCCTAGCCAACTAGCTGCCATAGCTGCCTCCCGAGGAGAGAGGACACAACCAAACCGGGGTTTCCATCGATCAATGCTCAGACAGGCAATATCCGGATGATATAATTCTCGCAGCAGTTTCATGTCACCGTAGAGGCTTGTGTCGCCTCCATGGTAATAAGTTACTCCGTTATCAAACTGGATGATGAAGCCAAGGGGCGGTGCAAAACTACGAATACCATTTCCAAATTCTGTTTTAGATATATGCTGGGCCAACACAGCGCGAATAGACACACCATCAAATTCCTTGCTGTCCCCATAAATCGTAGAATAAAGACGACTACTATCGACCATGTTTCTGCATTCCTGTTTTGCACGGTAAATAACATCATTTGCAGCTACTAAAGATGCCTTCCCGTTTATCAGTAACTCAGTGGTATCTCCATAATGGTCATTTGCGTTGTGCGTCACCGCAATCAGATCCACATCATAGAAATCATAAGCATGACGGACTCGGTGTGGATTTTTGGTGAAATAAGGATCTACTAGAATTTTAAAGCCTGCTTCGTTTTCCAGTAGTACAGTCATGCCGCCAAAGAACGTTACTTTTATTCCATTTATCATATATTTTCCGCTCCCTCTAATTCCTCTACCGTGCTTGGGTGGAAAAGGTAAGATTTTCCGATGCCGGGAAATACTTGGGCCCGAGGGTATATGTACTTAATATTTTGGAGAAATTCGTCTAGGTCGTCAGTGTCGGGCATGTAATGGGTTGGAATAATATAATCGGCACCAATCCAGGAACATGCTATCGCTGCTTCTCTTGCCGACATCTCACGAGATGCATGCGGCTTGATGTTTGATACGCCAATAGCCATAATGTTAGGATGATACAATTCATGCAGCAAGTTCAGGCCTTCGTGTAGTGCCGTATCACCAGGATGAAAATAAGTCACGCCGGGTTCTACTTCAATAACGAAGCTAGCCGGTAAACCATAAACTGGTACATCGTTGACTTTTCCGCGGGAGAGGTGAATTGCTTGGGCGCAATGTGTTTTTGTTACACCAAAGCAACGAGTATCTCCATAGGCGCTGGCATATACCCGACCATTTTCTGGATCATCTTTAGGAGAGGTCAGGGGAACTTGGCATTCTTTTTTGACAAAGTAGGCTACATCACTGGGAGCAACAAGTTTGGCATTACTGTGTTCCATGATTTCCACCACGTCTCCATAATGATCACCTGCATGATGAGTGACCAAAATTAGATCTACATCGTAAAAATCCTCGGGTGTTTTGTTCGTATCCTTGTTTTTGCGGAGATATGGATCTACCAATATCTTGTATCCGTCGCTGCGCTGGATCAGCATACACATACCACCTACATAGGTGAATTTCGTTGACATTATTGCCTGACCTCCTTTATATATAATAAGCTTCAAAAGTAGAGCATTATCTGTAGGCTTAGTAAATACGGCACAATAAGGTTAGATAAAGCCTTGCTGATTTCAGTGGAATCTAATAGTAAAACTTTGGTCGTATTAGCAATGGTGTGTTTTGACCATTTTTACCAGCCTGATATGTTGATTAGGCTTGTTTCTTGTGTTAACTATATCAATAATTTAATATAAATACAAATACCAAATTTTTAAGATTTTAATAAAAATACATTATATATAGAGTAGGTAGCAAAAGTTAAAATGCCCTGTAGAAAAATTTAAACTTAGTAGTTTTGACTATTTTAATTTTTTAAAATAGATAATTTTGATTTTATATTGCAAATTATCCTATTCTAATTTATTATAAATTGTAGATATATTTGTTGGGTCAGGAGAAAGGGTATGAACGTTGAATATTATCGCAATTTTATTGCTATCATCGACGAAGGAAGTATGTCTGCAGCAGCGCAAAAACTCCACATTGCTCAGCCAGCTCTTAGCAATCAATTAAAAGTATTAGAAAAAGAATTCAATGCGGTCCTAATGGAGAGAAATGGACGTCGACTCCATCCCACAGAAGCTGGACTTATTTTGTATGATCGAGCGAAAAGCATATGTGATCATGAGGATAATGCCCAAAAGCAAATACAGGCATGTACCAGAGGGACACAAGGAATTTTGCGTCTGGGTTTGACCCACATTTTACCGGATCCTACGCTTTCTCTAATTTTGGGGGATTTTAGCCGGGCATATCCGGGAATTCGTTTTGAACTTTATGAAGCGAGCACAAAAGTCCTAATTGAAATGCTTGATGAGAATAGAATTGATGTTGGCATCTTGAGTAGTGCTTCCCTTCATACAGAGCTGAATTTAAAGTTGTCTCAAACTATCACTGCCCGAACTATGGTTGCATATCCCCGGGACAGTGACTGGTTATCTGGCGATATTGATGTGATTCCGATTAGTTTGCTACAAAATGTTCCAATTGCCTACCCTCGTGGTATTGAAAGCCGCCTGTTACAAGCTTGTCGAAAAGCGGGTTTTTGCCCTAATGTTTTTGCCGTTAGTTCTACCCGCAATGGGGCAATGCTATGGGCTCAGGTTGGTCGCGCTGTTTCTGTTTTTATCAGCACTGCTGCCGAGCACTTTGAGTCCGATAGCCTGTGTTGTCGACCAGTTAATGGTTATGATTTGAAAGTGCAGCGCGTGTTTGCATGTATGAATGACCGTAAGATTTCTCCGACAGCTGAAACTTTCTTAAATTTTGTCTCACAACGTTTGCAGGAACAGTCACTTACAACGTCACCAGCTTGATCTTCTGTAATTTTCTGTCCTGGAGAGAGGGATTTGGATGATAGAATCAACCTTTGTGGAAGCTTATATAAACAAGACTCTCAGAAACGGCGTGAGCGGTACCGGGCATTAGAGGCACTAGCAATCTTCCTGTCGATAAAGCCCGCTAGCATAGAGAATAGACCACCAGTCACAAATGCAACAGGTGTATAGATTGAAAGCATTTTCCATTGGTGGTAACAGGAGTACAACGAACACAACAACAAAGACTTTAAACACGGTGTTGTAGTGTTGTTTCAGATACTCGTTTGCTCCCTGCCGGATCGATGCTGCGATTTTTCCATTTTTCGGTTCCCTCAGAATAGCTCAAGCTCATTACCTTTTTTATTTTCTTGCGGCCAACGATATAATAGAAGCTGTCCTTATCGAAAGAGGCCATATCCCCAGTATGCGCCTAACCGTCTACCAGAGTATTCTTTGTCTCGGTCACGTTGCCCAATAACTGCAGACGATTTGGGGCCTGCCCTAAATAAGCTCTCCAGGGATATCGGGCTCAGTGATCTCGTTGCCGTCGTCATCGATCAACTTGGGATTGGCAGATAGAAAAGCTTGCCCACAGAGGCATACTTCGCCTCGTAACATCCTAGGAAACTAACTGAGGCGGAGTGGACAGGTTATTGCGACCGGCCTCAGCCATTCTATAGTCTAGAACAAACTTGACACCCTTGTTCCAGAACTCCTGCATGATGTTCAGCGGAGTAGGTGCAACTCTGGCTATGATTCACTTCAGGCTAGACAGATCCGTTTCAATCACCTCGATAGCTTGCTTGGGGCGTAGGCACGAGAGATGTAGATGGTAAAATTAGAATTGAAACAACGAGGTATAGATATTTCCCTTTACCCTGATAGCTTGATTGAATATTCGCCTAATGCTGGCTCTGATTTCTTAAAGTTTTTAAGCCAAGCGGAGGCATTGTGCAGAGTCCGCATAGAAGCTGGATTCATCTTCGTTACGCCATAAGTATATCAAAACTGAACAGCAGTTATATCAAGGAAAGCCGGAAGTATTGATTGACGCCTCTGGGATTCTCCCACTGACGCCAGTCAATGCTTCCGGCTTCTTTTTTACAGTTTTAGACCGATTTTAACTTATAGAAGAACCAAAGGCCCCGCCCAAAGGAGTGCGGGGCCTTTACTTTCAGCAAATCCCAGTACCTGGTTTTTTTCCTGAAATAGCGGGCCGATCTGGCAGGAATCTCTGCCGGGTGACCTGTTTCAGAGAATATTGCTGCTATGCCGCGGTAGGTTTTCTGTTCCGGTTGGCAACCACAAATTTCTGGAACAAAATGATGACGAACAAACCACCTATTCCGATCAGATCAGTAATTGCGCCACTATCTATGAGCATCATAGCCGCACCAAAGGAAATGACCCTCAACACCGGATTCAGCCGGCCAAAGAGATAACCTTCTACCGCCGCGCCGATCAGCACCACGCCGATACAGGAGGTTATGACCACACGAGTACCACTGATAAAATCTACGTCCATCAGCAGGAGCTGCTGACTATAAACGAACATATAAGGGACAATGAATCCGGCCAGGGCTAGTTTTACCGATTGCCAGCCTGTCTTCATAGGATTGCCGCCCGACAATCCAGCCGCGGCAAAGGCCGCCAGAGCAACGGGGGGAGTCAGGTTGGCGAACATGGCGAAGTAGAAACAGAACATGTGGGCCGCGATAGCGGGGATCCCCAGCTCCACCAGAGCAGGAGCCGCGATGGTGGCCGTAATCAAGTAGGAGGGGATGGAAGGCAGGCCCATACCCAAGATCATACAGGTAACCATGGTAAACAGCAGGGTCAGGAACAGGTTTTGGTGACCAATGCTGATAATGGTGTTGGCCACGTTCAGGGCAAAACCGGTCAGGCCACAGATTCCCACGATGATACCCACGCAGGCGCAGGCGATAGCCACAGAAACAGTGGATTTAGCGCCCGCTACAAAGGCGTCACAGATATCCTTGACGCTCATACGGCTGATGGGCCGAAGTTGAGCCACTACAATGGTGACCACGATAGTCCAGAAGGCGCTGAAAATCACCGTCTTGCCGCTCCAGATCAACATGTAAAGCAGGAAGGCGATGGGGATGAGCAGGTGGCCGCGCTCCTTCATTACCTGTCCCACCCGAGGCAGTTGGTCCTTGGGCAGGCCCAGCAGGTTATCCTTGGTGGCCCGCATCTGTACCTGGATGATGATACCCAGATAATAGATCAGGGCCGGGATCACAGCCGCCTTGATGATCTCTCCATACTGGACGCCCAAGGTCTCTGCCATAACAAAGGCAGCGGCTCCCATGATAGGGGGCAGAAGCTGGCCGCCCACAGAGGCGGTGGCCTCCACAGAGCCGGCAAACTCTTTGCTATAGCCGGTCTTTTTCATCAGAGGGATAGTAAAGGTGCCGGTAGTCACCACATTGGCCACAGCAGAGCCGTTGATGGAGCCCAGGAAACCAGAGGCCAACACGGCCACCTTGGCGGGGCCGCCCTTTGTGTGACCAGCCAAAGCGTTGGCGATGTCATTAAAGAACTGGCCCATGCCGCACTTGTTCATGACTTCGCCAAAGATGATGAACAGCACAATATAGGTGGCGGACACCTGGATGGAGGTGCCATAAATTCCATAGATATCGGTAGTCAGGTAAGTGACGATCCGGTGCCAGGTGTAACCGCGGTGCATGAATACGCCGGGGAAAGAGCGGCCGAAGATGGCATAGATTAGGAAAATCCCGCTCAAGATCGTCAGTGCCGGACCACTGATCCGGCGAGAACACTCCATGACCAGGAAGATCATGATGGTGCCCATCACTACGTCGATCATCTCTCCCTGGAAACCAGTGGAGATAAAAGTGGGATAGCGCAGAAACACATAGATGGGCATGGCCGCAGAGAAGATCAGGAACACCCAATCATACCAGACGATCTTTCTGCGGGTCGATTTTTTAAATGCGGGATACAGAGCAAAGCCCAGCACCAGGATAAGCCCCACATGGATGGCGTGGTGCTTAATGCTGACCATCTGGAGCGCCCGGATTCCAGAGGCATAGGCCAGGTGGTAGATAGTGAAGGCCAGGCAGATAAAATAAATCAGCTTTACCAGCCAGCCTGCGTCAAATTTGCGGGTACGAGACTCCTTCTCGTACTTCTCCATAATCTCTGCGCCCTTGGCCTCATCAATGGGCGACGCTTCGATCACAGGATTCTTTTCCATGTCAGCCAATGGAGAGGTACCCCCTTTTCATAATCATATCACCCCGGATTCGGCTGGCGTCCGGCAGTGTCCGAAAGTCAAAAATCTCCTCGCCATTGAGCTGCAGCCCCTTCATATAAGAAGCCGATGTGATCCACCTAAACTGCTCAAAACGGCTGTTGATCTCCTCCATCCAGACTAACCCATCCTCGATGTGGGTGGGCACGTCCATTTCTGCCGGAATTCCCGCGCCGTATCCCGCCACTGCGATGGCATCCAGGTTGAATGCGCCGTCGTCGGTCACGGTGTAATATTCGTACCAGGGAATGTGCTCAAAAGAATGTTCGATCTCCAGCCGGAGCTGGTCGCCGGGGCCAGCCGGGACTTCCAGTACGACCCGTTCGTTCTCCCTGTCATAGAGCTGGAAAACCATATGTGGGCTAAGAAATGCCCACCACAGAGCCGCGCACACCACCGCAGCTAAAACTGCCAGCGGCAGAAAAAAGTGAGCCTTGTGTCTCATTCGAATGCGTCCTCAAAAAAGGCCGGAGGACAGACTATGGTATTTGTCCTCCGGCACGAGGGTTTACATCAACAGTTACAGGTAGCCGTTGTCCTTCCAGAACTCCTCGGCGCCAGGGTGCAGGGGGAGCTGGATGTCGTCGACACCGAAGGTGATGTCAATGTTCTCGTTGGCGGTGTTGTGGGAATTTTTAATGGTATCAATGTTAGCAAAAATACCCTCCAGCATGTCGTACACCATCTCATTGCTCAGATCATCCCGGACCAACATGATGTTGTACACAAAGATGCCCTCGATATCCTCAGTGTTGTTATAGGTATTGGCGGGGATGACAGACTTGGCATAGTAGGGATACTCCTCCACCAACTTGTCGCGGCCCTCGCCGTCCAGAGGGACCACCACCATGTCATACTGAACACCCAGGTCCATAACCGTGGCGTTGGGCAAACCGGAGGTGACGAACACGGCGTCACACTGGCCGTTCTTCATGTTCTCGATAGCCTCGCCGTAGGCCAGGTAGTCTGGGGTAATGTCATCGTAAGTAATGCCATAGGCGTTAAGGATCATACGAGCGTTGATCTCCACGCCGGAGTTGGCGGCACCTACGCCCACGCGCTTGCCCACCAGGTCCTGGATGGAGGTGATGCCGGTGTCGGCGGTGGTAACCAGCTGAACATAGTTAGGCCACAAGCGCATCAGGGCACGCAGGTTCTCGGCTGGTTCGATGCCGTCATAGGCCTCGGTGCCGGTGTAGGCTTGCATGACAGCGTCCTGCATGGCGATGGCGATCTCTAGATCACCGTTGAGCATATTCTGGATGTTCTGTCCAGTGGCGTTGGTGGACTCAGCGCTGGTCTTATAGCCCCAGTCCGCCAAGGCGGTGGCAAAGGCACCGCCAATGGGGAAATAGATACCGGAGGTTGGGCCGGTGCCCACAGTGATAAACTCACCGGCGCGCTCATCCGCGGTCAGCCCCTTCTCACTGTCACCCCCAGCGGAGCCATCCGGAATAGAGGCAGAGCTTCCTCCGCCGTTAGAGCCTCCCCCGTTGGAGGTATTCTCCGTTCCGTTGGAGCAGGCGACTAGGGACAGTGCCATGGAAAGCGCAAGAGCCAAAGCCAGGATCTTCTTCATCTTTCAATTCTCTCCTTTTCTTCAAAGTAGTTCTTTTATTTCAGCGGCCATCCGTGGAAATAAAAGCGGAGCTCACAATACGCACAATTTTTCCGCTTTCTATGGCGCATTTTATGTGCAAAAAACATCTTCGTCAACGAATTTTCGGCCTAAGGTCATTTTACCTGTGAGAACGGTTGGAAACCGTGTGAGAACGGTTCCTCCACTTTCTTGAAAATCCAGCCCGTTCATGTTAAACTTATGATTGTTAAGAATCTGTTAATTGCCACAGCTATATCCGGTCCGGCCACGGCTCCTCGCCCATTTGACTTGCCAGGAACGAGGTGAACTGTATGAAGAACAGCTTGCTGATCTATCTCCTGCTTAACATCAGTCTGCTCTACATCGTCGCCGCCATTCTGACGGAGGTCCGCCCTCTGCGCATCATACTGAAGCGCAGGGTCCGTTCCGTCCCCAATCAGCTATGCCTGGGACTGATCTTCGGCCTGCTGTCCATCAGCGGGACCTATACAGGAATGAATTTCCAGGGGGCGGTAGTCAACACGCGGGTGGTGAGCACTGTGGCTGCTGGTCTTGTGGGCGGCCCCCTCTCCGGACTGTGCGCGGGCGCTCTCAGCGGCCTGCACCGCTATCTTTTTGATCCGAGCGGCTTCACCTCTCTGGCCTGTGGGGTGGGTACCTTTGGCTTTGGTATCATCGGTGCTCTGTGCTACCGCCGATTCAGCCGGTGTTCCAGGCGGAACCTCGCCCTTGTCGCCATTACTCTTGTATCCGAACTGGTACAATGTGTCTTGATTCTGATTTTGGCTAAACCCTTTGAGGCCGCTATCGCCCTGGAGAAGGTAATCCTTCTGCCCAAGATGGTGGTGAATTCTCTGGGGCTTGTCATCTTCATGACTTTGCTCAACCGACTCAACCGCAGTTTGACCATTGAACTGGTAGAGCAGCAGTACCTCGCCCTGTACATCGCTCAGAAATGCCTCCCCTATCTCCGAGAGGGCCTTGGGGATAGGCACGCCCTCCAACAGGCGACGGATACCGTCCGAGCCACCTTGCCTGATTTTCAGGTGATTATCACAGACCGGGAGCAGGTACTGGCCTCCAGTGGTATTGCCCTTCAGGGTCACCCCCTGCCCGAACCTGCCCGCCAGGCCCTAGAGCGGAGAGAACTGGTGGTAATGCAGGATTTTCCCGGCGAGGTAGACGTACCAGTTCACCAGGAAGACAACGCCGCCATTGCCGCCCCTCTTATGTGGGATGACGAGGCAGTGGGTGTTTTGATCCTGGTGGTCCCTATGGGACCCAATCTAATTCTGGATGCAGACATCCGCACGGCGGACGGTTTGGCCCAGCTTTTTTCTTCCCAACTGGAGCTGGGAGAATTCCACCACCAGATCGAGCTGCGGCGGCAGGCAGAGTTCCGGGCCCTTCAGTCCCAGATCAATCCTCACTTCCTATATAACGCACTAAACACTATCTCCGCCCTGTGCCTCACCGACTCCGAACGGGCACGAGAGACCATTCTGATTTTGGCCAGCTATTTGCGCCAAACTCTATCTATCAACGAGCCCTTTGTTACCTTAGTCCAGGAGATGTCCAATGTGGATAACTATCTGGCCCTTGTAGATGCCCGCTTTGAGGGAGCTATCCATGTGACCCGCGAGCTACCTGACGACCTGACCCGGCTCCACCTCCCTCCGCTGATTCTCCAGCCGATTGTTGAGAATGCAGTACGCCACGGAAGCACCTCTGTAGATGAGCGACACGTCTGTATCTGCATTCGCCAGGATCAGGAGCGGGCCTATATCCAAGTCTCTGACCGGGGCCACGGATTTCCGCCCCAGGTTCTAGAGATGCTTCAGGACCCGGAAGATCCAAGCTACTCCGGCCTGTTCAATGTACGGAAGCGGCTTCGCAGCATCTACGGAGAACAGTGCAAATTTACCATCGACAGCTCCCAAGCCGGCTCTACTGTGTTTTTCTCTATTCCCCTGACTCCGCCTTCCCAGTCCTATTCTGATGTGAAAAGGAGTGAGGTCCAGTGCGTATCGCAGTAATCGATGACGAGAAATATTCCCGCCTTGAGTTGATCCACCAGATTCGTCAACATCTGCCACAAGCCGAAATATTTGAGGCATCCAGTGGTGCCCAGGGAATCCAGTTGCTGGAGAAGGATACCTTTGATATTCTTTTTATAGACATCCATCTGGGTGATCTGGAGGGAACTACGGTGGCCTCCCTCGCTCGCCGTCTCATGCCATTGGCGAAGATCATCTTCGCCACCGCGTACTCTGAGTACGCGGTCACTGCCTTTGAACTTCGGGTGGACGACTATATTCTCAAACCCTTTGATCCCCAGCGGATCCGTCAGGCGCTGGACCAGTGTGTGGCAGAACTTCAGTCTTCTCCCCACAAGACCCCTGGGCCGCTCCGTCTTGCCGTCAGCTGTAACCGTCATACCATTCTGCTTGATGTCAATGACGTGACCTATATTGAGACTGACGGGGCCGGCCGTGGTTGTGTCCTCCATACTCTGTCCGGCGAATCTTACAGCGACAACTCTCCTATGTCTGAGTATGAAAGCCGCCTGGATGGGCAGGGTTTTTACCGCATCCACAAGACTTGCCTAGTCCACCTGAAATATATCCAGGATATTTTTCCCTGGAATAACAGCAGCTTTGCCCTCCGGGTCCGCGGCTCCTCCGATTCCCTCCCCATCGGCCGGGATCGGGTAAAGGAGCTGCGCCGGCGACTTCATATTTAAATTTTTGTACTCCAGATATCTTCTCTTACCCTGACAGCTTGATCAAGTATTCGACTGATACTAGTTGTGAATTTTTAATATTTTAGTCAGATCTGCGCCAAAGTAAGGAGCAAATCAAGTCTTTGTTTGGGGCTACTTGGTTTATTGAGCCAGAAATTACAGTTCGTGGTCATTTTCAGTAGGAATATTATAGAGTCGTTTGAGGCCATAAGTATCCTTGTCCGCCTTATATTTTCTCCTTAGAGTGGGTCCTTCTGGTGGATTCACCATGAATCTACCCTCGTCTACGGTCAAGACGCAAGAGCACCTTGGCGGGGCCCTTGCTTTTTATTCATCATTGGAGTTTGTATAGGTTAGAACTGAAGCTCCCATTCTCCCGCTTGACCGTGGACTGAGAGAGCCAACTCAGCGGCTATGATTCGGATCCCCGGCCAGCACTGTCTCTCGTTGTCCCATAGCGGCGGTTACCTTCTGTAATAGACCCGCCGTGCCGCAGGCAGTCGGCTCTCATGGCTCTCAGATCCTTCAGCGGCCCATCCCCTCGCAAGCTGTCACAAACCGCTACAGGATATCTTTGAATTCTGGCATGTTGAACCGGTCGTCATTGTGAGGCCACCAGGTATATCAGAACTCCTTCCCGCCGTGGCCGTAGTCAAGTCTTATATGGCCGACTGTACTGAGGGCTTTGTCCTTTTCAGGCTCCAGCTCGGAATAGAACAGTCCCGCCTCATCCGGTAAGGCAGGGCGTAAATTCTTGATTATCTTGGGGGTATGCCAGATCATGTTCCTCGCAGAACTGTTCCAAGGTTATTTTCTCTCCAAGCAGGCGGAATACGCCGTTGATTCGGCGTGAAACCGTTTTCTCCCGTTTCAGTGGGTGTAGGGAGAGTATCGTGCCGTCATGATGTATGGGGGCTGCTCCGATGTTAATTCTCATAGGATCTTCTTCTTTCTGAGCTGCGCCTCATATATTGTGCCGTTTTCACCATGCTGGTGGGCAAACCACTCAGTAACCTCACGGTTCATCGTCCATGACAATTCCCTGGCATTTTGGGCGTTGAGTGGGATCACAGTGTGTTAGGCCGTCATCACATCGTCCAGACGCCGGAACAGATCGTACTCCCCCTCATTCATCAGCCTGTGTGGGTCAATAGAACGAAACATATCCAACAGATTTCTTTTGCTGAGATTCGGGTCATTGTTTGGGGACTCCGTACCGATCCACGCATACGAGAGAAACAGGGTGATATCCTGCTCACACAGATGCATAGCCGCCAATTTCAAGTAACCGAACCGGTACGGCGGTGAACATCAGAAGAAGACCTACAGCAGTTTCTGTCGCGTTGATCTGCTGTCTCATATTTTCTGCCAGAAATGGAGTACGCTGGGATCATCCAGCAGATTTCCAGCCGACAGGCTGCCGTCCTCATCGTGGATACCTACCAAGGCATGTCCATAAAAGCATGTTTGACAACCAGCGGTGACATTTTTGTGGGTCGGATGTCAAACCAAAACAGTGTGTGGGCCAGCGACTTCAAGGCGGCAAGGCGTGCCTGAGCGCCGTGTTGGATTTGTTACGGAAGGAATATTGTTGCGTTTTCCCTGAGCCGTCGTAATAATACTCCTCTGTTTCTGAATACTTTCGAGCAGGCTCTTCAGAAATATCCGCACACAAAGCCGCTGCTTCACAACGGCCTGGGTGTCCAATACACCAGCCGCCCCTTCCAAAAAGTTATGAAACGGGCTAGCATATACCAGAGTATGTTCCGCGTTTGACGCTGTCTTGATAACACCCCGATGGAGGGGTTCTGGGGTATCCTGAAAACGGGATTGTAACGCCTCTATCATTTTGAGGACTATGATACCTTTCGGGAGGCGATCTGTGCATACATTAACTTCTATAACAACCATTGACATCAGAAAAAGCTTGGCTGTATGACGTCGGCGGAATTTATCGAAACTTCCACTAAATAAAAAACAGAGGATCCTACTGGCTATAGAATCCTCTGCTTAATTTTTTATCTTTTGCTTTGTCTGCTTGACAAGGAGCAGTTCATCGCCTTTTTGATTTGAAAAAGGGCGTTTATTTCTGCCTTTGGTTCCAAAAAGTGCAAGTCTATTCGATTTCAGAAATCCTCGTCTGGCATCTTTTTTACCTTCAGAAATTTTACAAATAAAAAGCCGCAACACCTTGGAACAGTAAGCTTACAGCCCACTACATCCAAATTGTTGCGGCTTTTTGGCAGGGGGTAACAATTCCGAACCTCTCAAGCATTTTAGCTTTTCCGTGACCACATACAACTGACTTGCTGGTTGGTGTCACTTATGCGCCATGATTTTTCCTGCTGTGTTGCGGCGAAAGGTTACACATGGACAGCCCTGCCAATCCTGAGCATTCAAACTCTAAAGAGCGGAATAAAGAATGAGAAGAATCAAGGGTTTTATTGCTCTTGAGTTTCTATTTCTTTTCGCTTACTGCTAAGTTTTTTCATTATTCTGTTAGCCTCGACTGAATACAGTGAGAGAAATTTTATTATAAGGCTCAAGAAGCACAAGGCAGCACCACCATTACCAATGCTTGGCCCCATAAGCCCATGTGCATTTATATTTCGAAGATTTGCACCAGCACGTTCGTCCATAATGGACTGAAAAGTAAAAATTATATCTTCATCATAGTATTCATGCAATTTATCTGACTTAAATAATTGTGAAAGAGGCTTATATTCCTCACAGCCCTCTTTTATAAACGAAACAGTATCGCCACATAATGCAACCAGATTGCGGATAATATGTTCCATTTGCGGAAGCAAAATATGCATTGCCGCATAAAGTTTTCCGCTCAACCCCAAATAAAGTCCGAATTTTATGGTCTCATTTCTTCCGTTGGGTATTACTGCATTCTTTTCTGTTAAAAAGGAGAGATCATCAAGAGATACTTGCCCTGCATTTTTGACGAAACCATATGCAAATTGAAGGCAAATAGTTTCATCCAAGTTTCTGCTCTCTGACACATATTTTACCATGTGTTTGAATAGTGTCTCTGGATCACCTTCCGGGTTTTGTAAATCAAGCGGTTGGATAACTTCAACAGTATGTCCTTCATCATTTAGTATTTTACTTGTAAAGAGGGATGTTGATAAAAACTTCTGTTGATTATCCAAGACCTGTTTTTTTACATCCCTCTTTCTATAAATCCTGGATAATAATCCAAATTGAACAATCTTTTCCCTCAATGATAATCCCTCAAATAATTGAGAAATACGGGTATAAATTGGTTTTACATCAAACTCAAAGGGAATTGATGCCATATTTGACAAAGCTCTACGCTGATATTCACTAATACAGGCTCTTAAATCCAAAACTGTTTGTCTATCTGAGGATTTGTCGTATAGCCTGCAGGCTTTTTGAAGCAAATCGATTGCACGGTGTATCCTGGAAGGATCTCCATTTGCTAACTGTTTGCCGCATATTGCATAATATTGTGCCATTTCAGTGGACACCGATTGAAGTTCCATTGTGCGATTGGCTCTTTTTAGAAGTCGGCATAATAATTGGAAAGATGCCTCTGTAATATGGATATGCTCTTCGTCAGCACAAGATTTGTTCTGCTGATATATTCTCTGAACAAGAGACAGATATAGTGCTTGTTCGTCTGGTTTGGCATCATTGTACGAGAGCTCAATGAGTTTTATGGACAGAAATAACGGGTCATTTCTGTCCATTTTTTTAAGCGCAGAATTAATGGCTTCTCGCACTTGCAAAAACGAAGTAGATTTTTTCCCTAACCTAATGGAAATATCATAAGCATGTTGAATAGCCTCAAAGCAACCCACCCAATGCCCTTCATCAAAAACATTTTCAAACACTGAGATGTATTCTCTTGTGGCACATTCTGCATAGCTGTGGTCAGATATTTGAATCCATATGATATCTGATAATTGCGCCCGCATCCAATCTGGAGATATCACATTAACTGCCTCTTTAAGTATCTCAATGGCCCCCGAATCAATGTCCTCCATTGCATACGAACGATGACCATCAGATAATTGAATCAGCGGACGGTAATTGCATTCAGAGTGATTATACCCCAGTGAAAGAGCGCCTCCGATGATTGTAAGGGCAGCTTTATCTTGCTCGTTGGATGCTTTTTCAGCCGCATCTTTTAATTGAGATAATACTACATATTTATTGTCATGGCTTATATCTCGTAGCTCCTCCAATACAGCTAAGACTTTTTTTGTGAACAGACAAATCCCTCCCTTAAAGGGTCAAAGGTGTTAAAAAATACTTGTTCATATTATATCTCTTAGAACTATTTTTCGCAATTGCTATAATAGGTTCATATACAAAGGAGGTCGAACCTATGCCGTACACCTACCCGCTGGAGTTCAAAATCAAAGCTATCCGCCGCTATGAAAAGGGTGAGTCCATCCAATCTCTGTGCCAAGAGTTACATATTGCTCAAAGCACACTGTACCACTGGCGAAAGCAGTTTTGCTCCATCATGACTCCGCAGAGATCATACACTCCTAAAGAATTTGATGCTGTTTCACATCAGCTTCAAAGGCTGGAACATATGATGGATGTGATTCGGTTGTCCGGCTTTATCCCAGCCGTGCCGCTTCAAAAACGGCTTGCTACACTGGAGCATCTCTATAATCAACCGGACAACCCTTTTAGTGTACATGAGCTATGTGACGCTCTGGGCGTTGCAAGGGGGACCTTCTATAACCACATTTTCCGTCGTGCAGACCGAAGTAAATATCAGGAGGAACAGAAACAGCTCGAATTAAAAGTGAAGCAGGTATTTGATGACAATGATCAAAGATTCGGTGCATCAAAAATCCGTATGATATTGGCAGAAAGCGGAATCCGTGTCAGTGCTAAGCGAGTCTCTGCCATTATGCAGGAACTGGATCTGCACAGTGTCCGCACCGATGCTAAGAAATTATATAAAGCAAAGCAGCAACGGCAAAAACAAAACTTGCTGGAACGGGTGTTCACAGCAAGTCGACCAAATCAAATCTGGGTAAGTGACCTTACATATTTTAAAGTCAAAAGGTATTGGGTATATCTGTGTGTAATCCTGGACCTTTATTCCCGCAAGGTGATTGGGTATAAGGTATCTCGCCACATGAGCACACGGCTGGCTACATTAGCATTTCGACAAACATTTGAGGAGCGAGGCCGGCCTGACAACCTGACCTTCCACAGTAATAAAGGCTCACAATACATATCTAAGACATTTTCTGAACTTTTACAGCGGTGCGGAACCAAGCAGTCCTTTTCGGCCTGCGGGCGGCCATTGGATAATGCGGTGGCTGAAGCGTTCTTTTCTTCTTTTGAGCGTGAAGAAGCCTATCGCCGAGAATACACATCAGAAAAACATTTTTGCAGATGTGTCGCAGAATACATTACGTTCTACAATGAGGTGCGTCCCCACCTAACGCTGAGATACCAGACACCGCAAGCCTTTGATGAGGCTTATTACTTGTCTTATATCAAAAAGTCATGTTCAACTAACAGTGAACCGTAAAAGTTTTGCATTTGCGTTTGACAAGTTTTGATTCATATCAGAAATCTATATAAAAAACAAAAGCCTTGATATGCCAAGGCTTTTTACAACGAAGAACCCCGCTTTTCGATAAAAATGTTCGAAAAGCGGGGTTCATTCATTTTGGCGCAGAAGGGGGGATTCGAACCCCCGCACGGTTTTACCCGCCTACTCCCTTAGCAGGGGAGCCCCTTATAGCCACTTGGGTACTTCTGCATGGCTGTAAGCTACGAGTTCACTATTTACTTTGGCTAAAGATGAAAAGTGGCGGAGAGAGTGGGATTCGAACCCACGGCTCTTTCGAGTCACCGGTTTTCAAGACCGGCTCCTTAAACCACTCGGACATCTCTCCTCATCTTTTCAAACAAATCAGAGGCGAGGATTATCTTACCATACCCCCACCCACTTGTCAAGAGCTAAAATGGACAGGTTGCCCATCGCTCCCCGGACGGACCATAGGTCAGCGCCCGGGGAGTTCTTTTCAGATACCTCTGTCCAATGTCTTGCGCAGACGTATTTTTCCCTCCAGAGCTTGGTCGATCATGGAGAGGAACTTTCCCCTATCCTCCGGCAATCCGCCTTTTAGGGGCAGATAGTTAGAGGCATGATTGCTGGTAAAGTGAAGCGGGTCCACATCCAGATTCTCGATCAGCAGACGGCACTCCTCCAGGACATGGTCGGCAGAGCACACCTCAAAGCGGCCAGCCAGCACATCCTCCCCCAGCGGAGTCCCCTTGGCCGGGGCAAAGGTCATAGCGGACAAGTGTCTTGGCTTCATGGCGTTTATCATCTTGGCGGTAGACAGAATGTGCTCCCGCCAGTCGCCCCCCTCTCCCCTGGCCCCAGTCATGCCCAAGATGATGGTGACCCATAGATCGATGCCCGCCTCCACCAGCCGCTGTCCTGCCAGCAGCATCTGGTCGGCAGTAACTCCCTTCCGGATGAAACGCAGCACCGTGTCGCTGCCGCTCTCCACTCCGAGATAGGCTCTGGAAAGACCCGCCTCATGGAGCGTCCTCAGCTCCTCCGGCGATTTGGAAAGCGTACTACGGGGGCCGGCATAGACCGTGACCTTTTCCAGATGAGGAAAGGTGTCGTACAGCTTTTTCAGGATGCGGAGCATTTCCTCCGTTTTGATGATGATGGCGTCGCCGTCCATCAGAAAGACCCGCTGGAGTCCAGGACCGTAGTAGTCCCGAGCCATATCGATATCCTCCAGGATCTCCTCTGTCGGGCGGATTCGGAACTGTTTGGATTTATACATTCCGCAGAAGGTACACTGGTTGTTGGAGCAGCCAATGGTACATTGGAGCAGATAGCTCCTCCACTCTCCCGGCGGACGGTACAGAAGGTCACTGTCGTAACGCATAAGTCTCTATCCTTTCAAAATATCCTGGCAGGCCCGGCACATCGCCTCCATCTCCTGGTCAGTGCCGATGGACACGCGGAGATAGTCCCGGATGCGGGGTTTGTCAAACCAACGGACCAGGACCCCGCGGTCCCGCAGGCCCTGCTGAAGCTCTTTTCCGCCAACAGCGGGATGCGTAATAAAAATAAAGTTGGCGTTGGAATCATGGACGAAAAAGCCCAGTTCCCGCAGGCGGGCCGTGGTACGCTCCCGGGTGGCCATCACTTTACGCCGGCTCTCCTCAAAGTATTCCACATCCCGAATCGCCGCCTCCCCAGCCGCCAGGGCCAGCCGGTCCAGAGGGTAGGAGTTAAAGGAGTTTTTCACACAGCGCACAGCGGCCATCACCTCAGGACTTCCCAAGGCATAGCCGACACGCATACCGGCCAGGGACCGGGACTTGGACAGCGTGTGGACTGTAACCAGATTGGGGTAGCGGTTCAACAGCTCCACAGCAGAACGGGCACCAAAGTCGGCATATGCCTCGTCCACCATCACCACCCTGTTCGGGTCCGCCTCTAAGATGCGGCAGATCTCCTCCAGCGGAAGGGTACGGCCGGTGGGGGCATTGGGATTACACACCACCGCGCCTCCACTGCCGCGCAGGAACTTCTCCACTGGGAAAGAAAAGTCCTCATTGAGCGGTATCTCCTCAAAATCCAGTTGGAAAAGGTGAGCGTAGACCGGGTAAAAGCTGTATGTGATATCAGGGAAGATCACCCTTCTGCCCGGGGAGAAGAAGGCGTAAAAGCACAGGCCCAGCACCTCGTCAGAGCCGTTGCCGCAGAACACCTGTTCCGGAGTGAGGCCGTGGTACTCCGCGATGGTCTGCCGCAGTTGGGATGCCTCCGGGTCCGGATAGAGCCGCAATGTCTCATCAGCAGCAGAGCGGATTGCCTCCAACACTTTAGGGGAAGGCGGGTAGGGATTCTCATTGGTATTTAACTTAATAAATACCCGGTCCTTCGGCTGCTCCCCAGGGATGTAGGGTTCCAAGTCTTGAATACGGCCGCTCCAAAATCTCTTATCCATAGTGTGACCCGCCTTCCGTCCGTCTATTACTGGATGGGAGACTCACGCCCCCACCTCGCTGCCGTCCCGATATACCTTGCGGATATTTTTTTCCGCCTTGCTCCTGGGGAGCATGACCTCATGCCCGCAGCCCTGGCAGCGCAGCTTGAAATCCATCCCCACCCGCAGGACCAGCCACTCCTGACTGCCACAGGGATGGGGCTTCTTCATTTTCAGGATGTCATTGACATGGATATCCATTCCTGTCCCGTCCTTTTTTAAAGTGGTTCTATTATAGTATAGAGCTTTTGAAATTGTCAACGGGCGGCTGTTCTCTCCACAAAATAGAATAGGCCGCCGGAATTCCGGCGGCCTGTATGACACGATTTGTTCAGCCGTTTTACTTCGCCAGCTCGGCAGTATCGAGAGCGATCATCAGCTCCTCGTTAGTAGGGATAACCAGGGTGCGCACGGTGGCGTCCTGGGCAGAGATGTCGATCTCCTCGCCCCGCTTGCCGTTCTTCTCGTCATCAATCTTGATTCCCATGAACTCAAGGCCGCTAACGATGGCCTTGCGGTCGCCGGCGCCGTTCTCGCCTACACCGGCGGTAAAGATCACGGCGTCCACGCCTCCCATAACAGCGGCATAGGAGCCGATGAGCTTCTTCACGCTGTAATGGAACACATCCAGAGCCAGAGCGGCCCGCTGATTGCCCTCAGACTTTGCCTTCTCCAAATCACGGAAGTCAGAGGATACGCCGGAGATGCCCTGGACACCGGACTTCTTATTGAGGATGTTCAGCATCTCCTTGATATCATAGCCGTACTTGTTCATCAGGTACTCCATAATACCGGCATCGATGTCGCCGGCACGGGTGCCCATGGGCAGACCAGCCAAGGGGGTAAAGCCCATGGAGGTATCCACGCTCTTTCCGCCGTCAATAGCGGTAACGGAGGAGCCGTTACCCAGGTGGCAGGAGATGAGCTTCAGCTCCTCAATGGGCTTGCCCAGCATGGCCGCCGCCCGCTGGGACACATACTTATGGCTGGTACCATGGAAGCCGTAGCGACGGACCTTGTCCTGTTCATAATACTCATAGGGCAGGGCGTAGGTGTAGGCCACGGAGGGCATGGTCTGATGGAACGCGGTGTCAAACACAGCCACCATGGGGGTTCCGGGCATGAGGGCCTGACAGGCCTTGATGCCAATGATATTGGCGGGATTGTGCAGAGGGGCCAGGGGGTTGCACTCCTCGATGGCGGCCATGACCTCGTCCGTGATGAGCACGCTCTTGGCGAACTTCTCGCCGCCATGGACCACCCGGTGACCCACAGCATCGATCTCCTTCATGGAGCCAATGACGCCATTGGCGGGGTCCACCAGGGCGTTCAGCACAGTCTGGATGGCCTCGGAGTGGGTGGGCATGGCCACGTCGGCCTCCTTGACGGCCTGCTTGCCCTCAGGCTTATAAGTAAATTTACCGTCGATTCCGATGCGCTCGCACAGTCCCTTGGCCAGCACCTGCTGGGTTTCAGGGTTGAGCAGCTGATACTTCAGGGAAGAGCTGCCAGCGTTGATGACCAAAATGTTCATTGAGATCGATCTCCTTCACAAATCAAATTTCACAAGCTTGTGGTTGCCTTGAGCCGGGGGATGCACTATAATAGTTTCATCCTCTGTCCATGGTCCCTATTCTACCGCTTTTCCCCGGCCAGGACAACCGTTTTTTCGAAAAACAGGAAATTTTCTTTGTCAGGAGGCCTTCCATGCGGGTCATCGGCATCGTGGCGGAATACAATCCCTTCCACACCGGCCACCAATATCAGATCTCTGAGAGCCGGCGGGCCGTGGGTGGCGAGGCCGGGGTCGTGGCTGTCATGAGCGGAAACTGGGTCCAGCAGGCAGGCTGTGCCATTACTGATAAGTGGAACCGGGCCCGGCTGGCCCTGATGGGCGGCGTCGATTTGGTGCTGGAACTGCCCACGGTGTGGGCAGTCTCCTCGGCGGAGTCCTTCGCTCAGGGGGCTGTGGACCTGTTGGAGGCCACTGGAGTGGTGGATGTGCTCTCCTTCGGCAGCGAGTGCGGAGATGTGGACCGGCTCCAACGGGTGGCCGTGTGTCTCAACAGTCCGGTATACGAGACGGGAGTACGCCGTTTCGTGGACGAGGGGATGCCATTCGCCTCCTCCCGGCAGGAAACGGTGCGGAGCATCCTTGGGCCCGATAGTTCAGAGCTTCTGTCTGCTCCCAACAACAATTTGGGTGTGGAGTATCTCCGGGAGCTGGACAGGCTGAAAAGCAGTATTCTCCCTATGACCGTCAGACGGGAGGGGGCTCCCCACGGCGTACTGTTAAAGGTGGCGGAGCACCCCCGTTTTCTCTCCGCTACCCAGCTTCGGGCCTTTTTGGAACAGGGAAGCTGGGAAGCCGCACAGCTCTATCTCCCCCAAGGAGGACTGGAGGTACTAAAGGAGGGCTGGCATGGTTCTCCCTCCTTGAAGCGGGTAGAGCGGGGTCTGCTGGCCAACCTACGCGCTATGACAGCGGAAAACTGGGCCAAGCTTCCTGACAGCGGGGCAGCGGAGGGAGCCTCCGTCCGACTGGAGCGGGCTGGCCGAAACTGCCGCTCCCTAGAGGAGTTTTTCCATCTGGCCAAGCCCAGACATTGGACTGCGTCCCGGACGCGGCGTCTGCTGACGTGGGCCTACCTGGGGTTGACGGAGGCAGACCGCCCAGACAATCCGCCTTATCTTCGTGTGCTGGGCCTTAACGCCAGGGGGCAAGCCATTCTGAAGAAGATGAAGTCCCAGGCATCTCTGCCCATCCTCACAAAGCCGGCCCACGCCAAGGCACTGGATGAGGTGGGCCGCTCCCTTTTCGCACAGGAGGCCAGATGCACCGACCTGTATGACCTGTGCCTGGAGTCCGTTCCCGTCCCCGGGCGGGAATGGACCTCGGGACCTGTCGTTGTTGGAAATTGACCTGCCCCTTTTCTGCCCCATGGAGGCCGCTATGGAAACAAAGGTAAAACGAAAGATACACTGGGGATTGGCCGCCGCTCTGTTCCTCCCAATCCTGCTCATTGGGCTGTTTTATCTTCTCAGCCCTCTGCCCAGAGTGATGGATCGGTGGGTCTTTGGCGTAATGGCCCCTGTGGAGCAGTTTTTGGGCCGAATGTGGTCCATCTTTCCCTTCTCTGTGGCCGAGGTTCTGGTCGTCCTGGTCTTGACAGGCAGCGTGGTCTGGCTGGTCCGGGCTATCGTTTTAGCTGTTCGGCGCAGGGAGCTCTCCCCTCTCTTACGGCGGCTGCTGGCGCTGGCCGCCGTGTGGCTTTGGGTCCTAGCGGCCCTTTTCTGGTTTTGGAACGCCGCCTATCAGGCCTCCAGCTTCACCCGGCGCAGTGGGCTGGAGGTCGCTCCCTACTCAGTCGAGGCGCTGGCCGCCGTCACGGAGTATTTTGCCCAAAACGCCGCCCGGCTTTCCAGCCAGGTGGACCGGGACTCAGAGGGCCGCTTCGCTGTGCCCCGTGATTACTATTTTCACAAAGGAACACAGGTCTATGAAGGGCTTATCCAGGAATTTCCCTGTCTGGATATCCCGCCGGTCAGGGCAAAACCCCTTCTCTTTTCCAGGCTCCAGAGTATTCTGGGCTTTACTGGCGTCTACTTCCCCTTCACCGGAGAAGCCAATGTGAATGTGGACTGTCCCGCCTGCCTGATTCCGGAAACCATCGCCCATGAGATGGCCCACCAGCGGATGGTAGCCTCTGAGCTGGAGGCCAACTTTGTGGGCATCGCCGCCTGTGTCACCTGCGGAGACACCGTCTTTCAATACTCCGGCTATCTCGCCGGACTGATCCAGCTGTGTAACGCCCTGTACCCCGTGGCTCCAGACCTGTGGGACGAGATCGCCGGCCGGTGGTTTACTCCGGAGCTGGCCACAGACTGGAATGAGAACAACGCCTATTGGGCCGCCCTAGAGTCCCCTATCGAGGATGCGGCCGGACAGGCCTACGACGCCTTTTTGAAGGGCAACGGCCAGGAGCTGGGGATGCGCTCCTACGGAGCCTGTGTCGATTTGCTGGTCAGCTATTTCGGAAGAAAATGAAAGAGGGAGGGCGGCCTACAAGGCTGCCCTCCCTCACAAATACGCCGGACTACACTGCCAAATCATAGATCAGCCGCCCCAGCAGCAGGGCAAGCACCACAAAAAACATAGGGCGGATAATCTTAGCGCCCCCCTTGAAGGCCAGACTGGAGCCCACATAGTTGCCCGCCACACTGCACAGGGCGGCAGGGATCCCTACCAGCCACACGACCTTACCCGCCAGGGCATAGGTCACCAGCGCCGCGATGTTACTGGAAAAGTTGATCGCTTTGCTGTTTCCTGACGCGGTGAGCAGGTCAAACTTGGAAAGGGCAGTGTAGCCCAGT
Organism: Muriventricola aceti; assembly: GCF_025567565.1. Classification (NCBI taxonomy): domain Bacteria; kingdom Bacillati; phylum Bacillota; class Clostridia; order Eubacteriales; family Oscillospiraceae; genus Muriventricola; species Muriventricola aceti. The sequence continues at coordinate 30,301 of NZ_JAOQKF010000007.1, forward strand.
ATCATAAAGGTGCCAGAACCCGGACCAAAAAAGCCATCATACCCTCCAATGACCAGGCCGATGGAAAGAGATATAGCCATAAGCTGGGCCCGACTCAGCTCACTGGACCGGTCCTCCCTTCCAAGGTCCCGCCTGACAAGGAGAAAAACCGCCACAACAGGTACAATGGCCAGCATGATATAATACAGGATCTGTTCTGGAACCATCATATTCAGCCGCGCTCCGATCCAGGAGCCTCCCAGGGCGGCCGCCGCCCCCACCAGGACGCTTGGGAGATGAACGTCCCCCTGACGGAAAAAACGGATGGTGGACAGCAGACTCCCACAGGAACTGCTGCATTTATTGGTAGCGGTGGCCCCGTGAGGAGACAGCCCAGCCAGCAGATAGGCTGGGATCGTGATGAGTCCCCCGCCCCCCACGATAGCGTCTACAATGCCTCCCAGAAAGATCAGCGGACAGACGATGACCAACGCTCTGAAAACTTCTAACTCCTCCATGCTTCCCTCTTCCCACCCCAGGCGGGGTCACTCCCTTTTTCTTTTTATCTCATCCCAGTACCGCTTGGCGGCCTGTTCTGTTTTATTCTCCCCATAGACGTAATAGCGCACATCCTTCAGCTCGTCGGGCAGATACTGCTGGTCCACCCACCGGCCTGGGAAGCTGTGGGGATAGAGATAGCCCTGCTCCCGCTCCAGACCGGAGGAATCGGCGTGGACATTCTGGAGATGCCGCGGGATGTCCCCTACCCTGCCCCGGCGCACATCGGCCATAGCGGCCTCAATGGCCATGCAGGAGGTGTTGGACTTTGGGGCAGTGGCCAAAAGGACTACCGCCTGGGCCAGAGGCAGCTTGGCCTCCGGCAGCCCAAGCTGAAGGGCATTGTCCACACATGCCTTGACGATGGGCACCGCCAGAGGATAAGCCATGCCCACATCCTCGCTGGCGGAGCACAGGATGCGGCGGATGGCGGTAATCATATCCCCCGCTTCCAGCAGCCGGGCCAGATAGTGGAGCGCCGCGTCCGGGTCAGAGCCCCTCATGGACTTCATGAGGGCTGACGCGATATCAAAATGGGCATCTCCCTCCCGGTCGTAGCGCATCGCCGACTTCTGGGCCACCGTTTTGGCATCCTCCAAGCTGACAAGGAGTTTCCCTTGCTCACGCCTCGCGGCGCTGAGTAAAAGCTCAATGGCGTTCATGGCCTTTCGGATGTCGCCGCCACAGGCCCAGGCGATGTGCTCCTTTACCCCGTCCTCGCATACTACCTGGGCGCCCAACCGCTCCTCCATGATGGAGATACCCCGCTCCACAGCGGGGAGGGCATCCTCCGCCGTGATCTGCTTAAACTCGAAAACCGTAGCCCGGGACAGCACCGCCCCAAAGACGGCGAAGAATGGGTTTTCTGTGGTGGAGGCGATAAGGGTGATGCGACCGTCCTCCATAAACTCCAGCAGGGACTGCTGCTGCTTCTTATTGAAGTACTGGATCTCGTCCAGATAGAGCAGCACACCCTCCGGCGCCATCAAAGTACCGATATCTCCGATGATGTCCTTGATGTCAGAGATGGAGGCCGTGGTGGCGTTGAGCCGGTGCAGGGGCCGGTTGGTCCGCTGGGCGATGATGTTCGCCACCGTAGTCTTGCCTGTGCCTGAGGGGCCGTAAAAAATCAGGTTGGGGATATTGCCCCCCTCAATGATCCGGCGCAGCAGGCCGTTTTCTCCCAATATATGCCTCTGCCCCACCACCTGATCCAGGCTCTGGGGGCGTATCTCATCCGCTAACGGGCGGTATGCCATCGTTTCTCATCTCCTCACGGGGTTCTCTGTCATTCCTCGTCCAGCGTTATCTCCGCCTGGAACGCCACCACTGCGTCGCCGATAATGCGGATTTCGCCGGGACGTCCCTCCTCCAGCTCCACACAGACCTCCATAGCACCTGGCCGGCCCATGGCCTCCCCCTGGACAGAGGTGAAGCGCACCTCGTCTCCATCTGTGGGGATCAGTCCAAATTGGACCAGATAGGCACCCATGGGGCCGTTAGCAATCCCCGTCACCGGGTCCTCGGCCACACCGTTCGCAGGACCGAACATTCGTCCATGGACCAGAGGCTCCTCCCCAGGATGGAGGGTAAAGACCAGATACCCGTTGCAGCCAATCTCACCACTCAACTCCTTGAGAGCCTCTAAGTCCGGTTTTAAGCTGTGAAGCTTATCCAGGTCGTTGAGGACCACCATCAGCTTGGGAGAGCCTACGGAGGCGGAAGCCATGGGGCATCCGGGCCGGAGGTCGTCCCATGTCACGCCTAGGGCGTCCAGCACGCGGGCCTGGTACTCCTGGGGCAACGGCTCTCCTACGACGGCCTTGCCCTGGGTCATGACCACCCGGTAATCACCGTTTTCCTTGCACACATCCACAGGAAAAAGGCCAGCTCCGCACTTCTGGACTACCCGGGCGCTGTCCAGACCCAGTTCCATGGCCCGGATATAGTGGGAGGCGATGGTGGCATGACCACAGACAGGTACCTCTCGGGTGGGGGTGAAAAACCGGACATGGACATCATACTCCCCCTCTTTTCCCGGGAAAAGGAAGGCCGTCTCCGAGTTATTCAGCTCCCGGGCGATGCGCTGCATCTGTCCCTCTGTCAGCCCTCGCGCGTCCGGCACCACACCGGCGGGGTTCCCCGCCAGTTTCTCCCGTGTAAACGCGTCCACCTGATAAATGGTATAATTTTTCTTCATGGTTGCTCCGCCTTTCTGCGCATATGCGCTGCTGCCCGCCAGATAGATGACATCCTGGCGAAAGGACGCTCCGGCCCTTATGCTCCTTTTCCCTGCTGCTTACTAAAAAAATCACACCAGGGCCGCAGGGTACACTGCTGGCACTGGGGCCGCCGGGCGATACAGACGGCCCGTCCATGGAGGACCAGCCGGTGGCAGAAGTCATTGGACTCCTCTGGAGGCAGGATCTTCCGCAGCTGCATCTCCACCTTGGTTGGGTCCTTGGAGCCGTCGGTCAGCCCCAGCAGACCGGAGATACGGATGCAGTGGGTGTCCGCCACCACCACGCCGGGGGTGTGGTACACGTCTCCCAGGATCAGGTTGGCTGTCTTTCTGCCCACACCAGGCAGCTTCAGCAGGTCCTCCATAGTATTGGGCACCTTGCCGCCGTATTCCCGCAGAAGCATTTGGGAGGCTAGTACGATGTCCTTGGCCTTTGCCCGGAAAAATCCCGTGGAATGTATGTACTGCTCCACTTCGGCAATCTCAGCATTGGCCAGCGACTCCAGAGTAGGAAAGCGGGCATACAGTGCCGGAGTCACTTTATTGACACGCTCGTCAGTACACTGGGCGGCCAGTCGAACGGAAAATAGAAGTTCGTAGTCCTTCCGGTAGTCCAGTGAACAGATTCCGTCCGGATATAGGGCTTTCAGCTCCTCTATAATGGCGGCCACATCGGCCTTTTTCTTTTTCATATCTGTTTCTCTCCATTCAGCTTTCTCCACAGGAGGGAGAAGTTCTGTCATTTTGATATCATACCATACTTACCGGAAAATTTCGACGGCTTTTTTTCATTCCTCCATTGTTTTTTCTCCGCTTACTGATATAATATATATTATTCTGGGGGAATATCTCTTTTCCTCAGAGCAAACTGCTTATTGATATCAGGAGGAGCTATACATGGTCAAGGAGTCTATGGATTTTCTCATCGCGCAGGACCCTGAAGTGGGTCAGGCCATCCGGGCGGAGTATGACCGCCAGCAGCAGAACATCGAGCTGATCGCCTCGGAGAACATCGTCAGCGCCGCTGTTCTGGCGGCGGCCGGCACCGTTCTTACCAACAAGTATGCCGAAGGCTATCCCGGCAAGCGGTATTACGGCGGCTGTCAGTGCGTGGACGTGGTGGAAAATATCGCCATCGAGCGGGCCAAGGAGCTGTTCGGCGCCAAGTTTGCCAATGTTCAGCCTCACTCCGGCGCCCAGGCCAATTACGCTGTCTACCAGGCCCTGTGCCAGCTGGGCGACACGGTCATGGGTATGAGCCTGGATAACGGCGGACACCTGACTCACGGCTCTCCTGTCAACTTCTCCGGCAAGAACTATCACATGGTGGCCTATGGCGTGGACAGCAAGGGATATATCGACTATGACCAGGTCCGGGACCTAGCTAAAAAACACCAGCCCAAGATGATCCTGGCTGGTGCCTCCGCCTATCCCCGCACCATCGACTTCAAGACCTTTGCGGATATCGCCCACGAGGTAGGGGCCTATCTTTTTGTGGATATGGCCCACATTGCCGGACTGGTCGCCGCCGGGCTCCATCCGTCCCCCATCCCCTATGCGGACGTGGTGTCCACTACCACCCATAAAACTCTCCGCGGCCCCCGTGGCGGTATGCTGCTGACCAACGACCCGGACATCGCCAAAAAGCTGAACTCCGCTATCTTCCCCGGCTCCCAGGGCGGCCCGCTGGAGCACATTATCGCCGCCAAAGCCGTGGCGCTTGGCGAAGCTCTGAAGCCCGAGTTCAAGGAATACCAGGGTCAGATCATCAAAAACGCCCAAGTTCTGTCCAAGACTATCATGGCCGGCGGCCTGGATCTGGTGTCTGGCGGCACGGACAACCACCTGATGCTGGTGGACCTACGCCCCGCCCATCTGACCGGCAAGGAGATGGAGCACCGGCTGGACGAGATCTGTGTCACGGTCAATAAGAACGCCATCCCCAACGACCCAGAAAAGCCCTTTGTCACCTCCGGCATCCGAGTGGGTACTCCCGCCGTTACCGCCCGCGGTTTTAAAGAGGAGCAGATGGAGATCGTGGGCAAACTGATCTGTGCCGCCGCCCAGGAGGATTTTGCCGCCAAGGTGGATCGTTTGAAGGAGGAGGCCCTGGCCCTCACCGCCCGTTTCCCCCTGTATCAGGACTGACTTCTTTCCTTAAATCATAGTCACCGGCAGTGCCGGTGGCTATGATTTTTGAAATTTTCTCTTGCATTTTTTCTTCCCCTGGCATATAATACTCCATGGACAACTGAATCCAATGTCTTCAGGGCGGGGTGAAACTCCCCACTGGCGGTAAAGTCCGCGACCGAATGTGGCAGCACATTCGCTGACCCGGTGGAACTCCGGGACCAACGGTCACAGTCCGGATGGAAGAAGATGTGTGTTGAACAATGACACGTGTGTTTTTGCGCGTGTTCGCGCACCTCCTTGATTGTTTTAACACCTGGAAGGCATTTTGGCTTTTCAGGGGTACCAAAACAATAAAGGAGTGTTTTTTATGTCTAATCGAGAGCAGACCCGGAAATTGGTGGTATTGGCCCTATTGGCCGGAGTATCGGTGGTGCTGGTATACTTTATCCGTATTCCGCTGATCCCTCTAGTCCCCTTTTTAGAGTACGATCCTGCTGATATCCCCATTTTCATCGGTGCCCTGGCCTATGGTCCTTTAGCTGGCGTCCTGCTCACTGTGGTTGTCAGTGTGGTCCAAGGGCTTACCGTAAGTGCCGCTACCGGCGGGCTGTTTTATGGCATTATCATGCATATTATCGCTACCTCTACCATGGTGATGGTGGTTTGTTCTGTTTACCGTATTCGGCATACTAAATCTGGCGCGGTTCTTGGGTTGTTCTTAGCTACGCTGGCACGGGGATTAGTTATGCTGCCCGCCAATCACTTTATTACCCCCCTCTTCATGGGCCAGCCTGTGGAGGTAGTTGATTCCCTGCTCCTCCCTGGGATTCTTCCCTTTAACCTGCTGGTAGGTACCATCAATTCCACCGTTACCTTCCTAGTCTACAAGACCGTTTCCCGCCACGTCATCCACGGCGAAGGTTGGAGCAAAAAATCCGCCCCGGCCGAGAGCGAAGCCTGACCTCCCCTGCTTACGCTCCACTGAAGCGGTCTGACCAGCCGCTTTCCTTCTAGAATTACATTTGCAACATTCAAAAAGCGGGGCAGAATTATCTGCCCCGCTTTTTTTCGCGCTTTTTTTGCTGCCGGAGAAGGAATTTCCGCCTGTCCTCCTCCTGACGCTCCAGATGCTTCTTTTCCCTTCGGGCCAGCCCTCGATCCTCCCGCTGAAGCGCGAGAGCCGCCTGGGCCTTGGTCCCTATCCCTCTGATCTGGGTAGACTTTCTCGCTTCCCGCTGAAGGCGCTTTTGTTTCTGCTCCAGGGTAGGGCGCTCCTCTTCCGACAGCTTACTGAACACCAGCCTGTGCCACTCCTTCAACACCCATTGATAGATCTGAGTGTCAGTGGGCTGGGCGCCAAAGGTGATTTTGGCCGCCTGATAGCCCTCCTCCCCCCATCGCTGGGCAATACCCACCCAAAAAGGGGACTGGAACAGCACTATAAAACTGCTCATACTTGGAACCATATTCAGTTTCCTCCCTAACATGACACGTCAGAGAAGGGACGACCCGGGAGGGAAGGCTACTTACGGGAGCGCGGACCCGCGGACGGACTACCAACCGCCTTGTGTTTTTATCTCTGCCCCTGCATTCTAATACAGAGCTGTCTCTCTGTCAATCCAGCAGGCCAGCCAGAAGCGCCAGGGCAGGAGCCAGCCGTGCGGGCGCTGTTCCCGGATAATTGACTACCAGAGTGTGGAGGGGGGCCGCCCCCGGCCGCTGCTGGTAGTCCGTGAGAAAGGAGAGCCTTACTCCGCGCGCCTCCATCTCCCTCGACAACCAACTGTCCTCCCTTTCCGTCTCCAGCTCCAGCAAAAAATGGAGTCCGGCCTCCTCTCCAAGCACACGGCAGCGGCCGGACAGAGGACTTTGGCCGATGGCTGCCAGCACCTCGTCCCGGCGATTTCGGTAAAAGACACGCATCCGGTTCACATGGGACTCAAAATAGCCCTCCTCCAGAAAGCTTGCCAGGGTATACTGCTCCATCGCCGGAACTGTACAGGAGTAGAAGCCTAGCCGACGTGGATATTCCTCCATCAGAGAGGGCGGCAGCACCATATAGCTGACACGCAGCGAGGGGGCCAGTGACCTGGAAAAGGTATTCATATAGATGACCCGTCCTGCAGCGTCTATGCTCTTCATCGCTGGTATAGGGCGCCCTGTAAAGCGAAACTCACTGTCGTAGTCGTCCTCGATGATATATCCCCTTTGCTCCTCCGCCCATCGCAGAAGCGCCTGCCGGCGCAGGATGGGGGTCACTGTCCCTGTGGGGAACTGGTGGTTGGGCGATATATGGAGGATCTGCACCCCCCTCTCCTCTACCTCCTGAGGGCGCACCCCCCGGCTGTCCATCGGAAGGGGGATGCATCCCGCCCCGTTCAGGCCGTATATTCTGGCCGCCTTGGAGTAGCCAGGGTCCTCTACCCCGTACAGCAGGTCCCGGCCCAAAAGCTGCACAATCAAATTATACAGGTACTCCGTCCCCGCCCCCACCACGATCTGCTCCGGTGCGGCGGAAATGCCCCGGAACTGGTAGAGATGTCGGGCGATTGCCTGCCGCAGAGGATAGACACCGTTGTGGGGCGTCGCCTGAAGCAGCTCGGCTCCCCGCTCCGTAAGTATTCTTCGCATCAGACGGGCCCAGACAGAAAAAGGGAAGCCCTCTGTCCCGCTTCCGGTCCCCCGCAGGTCCAGCCGCCACTCCCGCTGTTCCCTGTTCTTTTCCCTGGCCTCTGCCGGATTCTCCCTAACTGGTCCTGTCTCCACCGGGTTGACAAAATACCCCCGCTTTTCCCTGGCGTTCAGGTACCCCTCCGCCTCCAACTGGGCATAGGCGTTCTCCACCGTTACCACTGCGGTATTCAAATGGGTGGCCAGGGTCCGCTTGGAGGGCAGCTTTTCCCCCGCTTTCAAGCGGCCGGACAGGATGTCCTCCTTGATGCAGCGATACAGATAGTCGTACCTGGCCAGGCTCCCTCGCTTTTCCAAATCATAGGTCAGCATAAACAGCCCCCAATCTGGTCCTATAAAAAAGTTATAGTTTGGTCCTTTTAATCATATCAGATATGATTAAAATACAACTCAGTTGAAAAAGCAAGCAAAAATTTCCCCACCACTTTTAAAGGAGCGATCACCATGTCAGATACCAAGATCCGTAAGCTGGTATTAGCCGCCCTCTTTGCCGCGCTGTGTACCATCATGACCCTGGTCATCCAGGTTCCCTCCCCCATGCAGGGCTATGTCAACCTGGGAGACTGTGCCGTTCTTCTCTCCGCCTGGGTTCTGGGCCCACTCTACGGCGGGGCCGCCGCCGGCGTAGGTTCCATGCTGGCGGACCTTCTCTCCGGCTACGCTCATTATGCTCCTGGAACCTTCGCTATCAAGCTGGCGATGGCCGTAGTGGCCGCCCTGCTGTTTCAGGCTCTCCAACGGCGCCGCGCTCCAAATGTACTCCTCTCCCAGGCTGTGAGCGGCTTTGCGGCTGAGATCATCATGGTGGCCGGCTATTTCGGCTACGCCTGCCTGTGGCTGGGCAAGGGGCTGGCCGCCGCGGCCTCCGTGCCGGGGAATATCATTCAGGGGCTCTTTGGGCTGGCCGCCGCGGCCGCAGTCTACGCCGTACTCAGCCGCGGCCACGCCCTAACTCATATAACCCGCTGATTCCGACAAGGTCCCACCGCCGAAATCTTGCCCGCTAATCGAAAGAAGCTGGAGGAAAGGCACAGCCTTTCCTCCAGCTTTTCTCCTCTCTCCGCCGGGTATTCCGCGTCATATTCTAAGAAGCAGGACGGCGATACGAAAGTATACCATCAGGGATATCCCATCCGCGATGGTGGTGATCAAGGGGCTGGCCATCACAGCAGGGTCCAGATGGGCACGGCTGGCCAGAATAGGCAGGAAACAGCCCAGCAGCTTTGATACAATCACCGTCACTACCAAAGTCAGGCTGACTACTATGGCCACTATCAGATCCAGGTGGTCCAAAACAGTCAGTCGCAGCAGATTGACAGCGGCCAGGGTAATCCCACACAGCACTCCGACCTGTATCTCCTTCCAGGCCACCTTCCACCAGTCCCCATATCCTATCTCCCCCAGGGAGAGCCCCCGGATGATGGTGACGGAGGACTGGCTGCCGCAGTTCCCTCCCGTATCCATCAGCATGGGGATAAAGGCAGTAAGTACCACCTGGGCGGCCAGGGCAGTCTCATAATGGGTAATAATGGCCCCGGTAAAGGCCGCCGATACCATCAGCAGCAGGAGCCACAGCACACGCTTTTTGTAGATCTCCCACACGCTGGTTTTTAGATAGGGCCGCTCGGAAGGAAGGATGGCGGCCATCCGCTCCATATCCTCAGTGGCCTCGTCCCGCAGTACCTCCATGGCGTCCTCCGCGGTGACTGTCCCAACAAGCTTTCCCTCGTCATCCACCACGGGCAGTTCCACGCAGTCCGCCGCCTCCATCAGACGCACAGCCTCCTCCTGGTCATACTCCGGAGTAAGGACAGCCCTAGGGGCGGACATGGCCTGATCCAAACGGGCGCAGTCGGGCGCCGCCACCAGTTCGTAGAGGGTAAGAGCACCCAACAGGCGCCCCTCCTCATCCACCACATAGCAGCTGCTCATAAAATCCTGGGGCACACCCACCTGGCGCAGGCGGGCCAGCGCCTCCCGGGCACGCATCCGCGGAGAGAGCTCCAGGGGCTGACGGGACATGATAGCCCCCACAGTCCCAGGGATGGCAGGGATCATATTGATGTTCTTCATAACAGCTTCCTCCTTGTCGTCGAGTTCGGTTTTTTACCGTTTCGTGACAGGAGGTCCGGCAAACTCAGCCGGCTGTCTCGGCGCCCATCCCAGGACGCCGCGTACCATATTGAGTTTGTCCGCCGGGACCTCGACTGCCGCTGTCCATGAGATGTTCACCTCTCTTTGCTTCAAAATCGCTCCGGATAGAAAAGAGCACGCAAGCCGCGGCGGCGGCAAGCGTGCTCTGCACATACCCTATCATGCCACCGTCCAAGCTTTAGCATCGCGGGGCGGTGAAGTCGCGTTAAATCCTGCCTTCTGTTCGACAGGACCTGTTCAAACCAACGAAGGATGTCTCCATCCCTTTGCGGCAGCGACCCATATCCCCACGGTAGCCTTACCTACCGGATTACGGGGCTATTATATCCTCTTTCTGGCGGGCTGTCAACCCCTGGTTAAGCGGCTTGGCCGTCACTGCACCACCACGTTCTCCGCCCCCAGCCGTTCCGTCAGGTCAGCCACCAGGGCTGGATGGATTTGGCAGTAGGAGCCCACACGCTTTTTGCAGTCCTCAAAATAAAGCACCACCCGGCTCTCTCCGGGGAAAAAAGAGAGGGCCAGCCGGACCTTACGCAGGCGAGGGTCCTCTCTGGCGGGCAGGCGGAGGTAGAGCGTCTTTTCCTCCTCCCCTGTCATCTCCCCATTTAGGTCTCCCAGGGGGCGGATCTCATCTACCATGAGCTGTGGCTCCTTCTCGTCCCGGACAGAAATCCGGCCCGTAGCCAGGATCGCCGAGTTTTCCCTGATATGGCTGCCACTGTTCTCCAGCACTTTGGCAAAGCACAAAAGCTCCATCGAGGCAGTATCATCCTCCAGGTTGACATAAGCCATCAAGGTGTTATTCCGGGTGGTTCTGGTACGGTAAGTGGAAATAATACCGGCCACTGATACCCTCTGGTTGTCCCGGTACTCCTTAGGTCCATCCTCCCGCTGAAAGTCCAGCAGGATAGAGCCGATGCTCACCGCCCCCTTCCGCCTGGCCATCTCCCGGTACTGATCCATGGGGTGCCCGGACAGATACAGCCCGGTGATTTCCTTCTCCATGGTCATCAGCTCCTGAGCGCTGTACTCCGCCAGCTCCGGCAGGACCAGCGCGGGAAGGGGGGCGCTCTCCTCCACTCCGCCGAGCCCAAAGAGATCCAGCTGCCCCTCCACGTTCCGCTTCCGAGCCGCGGCAATCCCGTCCAGCACTTGGCCGTATACCTGCATCAGTTGGGACCTACGGTAGCCCATGCGGTCAAAGGCTCCGGATTTGATGAGACTCTCCACCACTCTCCGGTTTAGATCCTGGTCAAACATCCGATCGCAGAAGTCCATAAAGTCTGTAAAGAGTCCACCCTTTTCACGTTCTGACAACATGGCGTTTACAACGTTTCGCCCTACCCCCTTCAGGGCCACCAGGCCAAAGCGGATTCCTCCCTCTACCACAGTGAAATCGGCCTGGGACTCGTTCACATCAGGGGGAAGCAGAGGGATATCCATATCCCGGCACTCTGAGATATACTCCGCCACCTTCTCGGTGGAATCCAGCACCGAGGTGAGCAGAGCGGCCATGTACTCCTTGGGGTGGTGGCACTTGAACCAGGCGGTCTGATAGGCCACCACGGCGTAACACACAGCGTGGGCCTTGTTGAAGGCGTAGTTGGCAAAATCGTTGATTTCATCGTAGATAGACTCGGCAATAGCGGCGGGTACTCCGTTGTGCTCACAGCCGACAATATTCCGCTCCGGGTCCCCGTGGATAAAGGCAGCCCGCTCCCGCTGAATATCCTTCATTTTCTTTTTAGACATGGCGCGGCGCACCATGTCGGCCTGTCCCAGGGAGTAGCCTGCCAGCTGTTGGAAGATCTGAATGACCTGCTCCTGGTAAACGATACATCCATAGGTATTGGACAGGATGGGCTCCAGGGCCGGGTGCTTATAGGTAATCTTGTCCGGATTGTTTTTGCTGGCAATAAAGCGTGGAATGGAATCCATGGGGCCAGGGCGGTAGAGGGCGATGATGGCGGTGATATCCTCGATATTCTGTGGCTTGAGGCCGAGGCACACCCCGGTCATTCCCGCAGACTCCATTTGGAACACACCGGAGGTCTTCCCCTCTGACAGCATAGACATGGTAGCCGGGTCGTTCAAGGGGATGCTTTCTAGTGTAAAGTTCTTTTCCTTGCTTCGGACCATTTTGACCGCGTCATCCAGAATCGTCAGGTTACGCAGTCCCAGGAAGTCCATTTTCAGCAGTCCCAGCTCCTCCAGAGTGGTCATCACATACTGGGTAACAGGCAGGCCGTCGTTGGTCGCTAGGGGCACATAGTCGCAGACCGGCTGGCTGGTGATAACCACACCCGCAGCATGGGTGGAAGTATTCCGCGGCATCCCTTCGATGGCCATGGCGGTATCGATGAGCTTTTTGATGCTCTCATCCCCGTCATACAGCTCTCTCAGCTGTTTAGACAGCTTCAAAGACTCCTCCAGCGTGATGTGCAGCGCTCCAGGACCACTGGGGATAAGCTTGGCCACCGCATCCACATCTCCGTAAGGCATTCCAAGAACCCGCCCCACGTCCCGGACAGATCCCCTGGCCGCCATGGTACCAAAGGTGACGATCTGGGCCACATGGTCGGCGCCATATTTTTTGTTTACATAATCAATGACCTCTTGCCGGCGGCGGATACAGAAGTCAATATCAATATCGGGCATGGATACCCGCTCTGGGTTGAGAAATCGCTCAAAATACAGGGAGTACTGCATGGGGTCCAGGTCTGTGATATTCAGGCAGTAAGACACCATGGAGCCGGCAGCCGACCCGCGCCCCGGTCCCACAGGGATGTGGTTTCCCTTGGCAAACGCGATAAAGTCGGACACAATAAGGAAATAATCCACAAAGCCCATCTTACGGATCATATCCATCTCGTATCGCAGCTGCTTCCGATATTCCTCAGGCTGGTCCGGATAGCGGCGTGCAAAGCCATCCATACACAGCTTTTCAAAGTACGCCTCCCCGTCTGTCCAGCCCTCTGGGAGCTGAAAGTGGGGCAGGTGATATTTTCCAAACTCAAATTCCACATCACACAGTTTGGCAATTTTGGCAGTGTTCTCCAGCGCCTCAGGATAGTTGGGGAACAGTGCGGCCATCTCATCCTCTGACTTGACATAGAACTGGTCGGTTTCAAACTTCATACGATTGGGGTCGTCCACAGTCTTGCCCATTTGAATGCACATCAGAACGTCCTGTGTCTCCGCATCCTCCTGGCGGAGATAGTGGGCGTCGTTGGTGGCGATAAGGGGGATGCCTGTTTCCTCATGGATGCGGACCAGCGCGGCATTCACCTGCTTCTGGGCCGCAATGCCGTGGTCCTGGAGCTCCAGGTAGTAGCCGTCCTCTCCAAACAGCTCCCGCATCTCCAGTGCCACCGCCTTAGCCTGCTCATACTCCCCCGCCAGCAGCAGCTTGGGCAGTTCTCCGCCCAGGCAGGCGGAGCAGGCGATCAGGCCGCCAGCGTGCTCCCGCAGTAAGTCCATGTCGATGCGGGGCTTAATGTAAAATCCCTCTAGATAGGCCTGAGACACCATATAGGACAGGTTTCGATAGCCCTCCTCGTTCCGGCAGAGGAGCACCAGGTGGCGGGAATCCGCGTCAAACTCATGGACCTTTTGGAAGCGGGTGCGGCCCCGTGGCGCCACATAGACCTCGCAGCCGATGATGGGTTTGATCCCCTCGGCCTTGCAGGCCCGGTAAAAATCAATGACTCCATACATACAGCCGTGGTCAGTGATGGCCACCGCATCCTGCCCCAGCTCCTTGACCCGCTCCACCAGCTTTTTGATCCGGCAGGCTCCGTCCAGTAAGGAAAACTCCGTATGCAGATGTAAATGGACAAAGGACATAGCCTTTTCTCCTCCCTGGGACAAACTGCCCCACCACTTCTTCATTTCTCGCTCTAAAATTTGATTTCTAGAGTGCGGTTCACTCCGCCGCCTGCTTTAGCCTCTCCCCCGTGAGGCGGTAAGTAGTCCACTCATCCATGGGAGTGGCGCACATCTTTTGGATATAAAAGTTAATAGAAGGGGTGTTCCAGTCCAGGCAGGCCCATTCCAGCCGCCCGCACCCACGTTCCACCGTGATACGGGCAAGTCTCTTTAGCAGGGCCTCCCCGTAGCCCTTTCCACGCTCCTCAGGCAAAACGAACAGGTCCTCTAGATAGATGCCCGCCCGGCCCAAAAAGGTGGAGAAGTTGTGGAAGAACAGAGCAAAGCCCACCTCTCTCCCACCGGCCGCAGCGAAGATGACCTCCGCCTTCTGTTTCTCAAAAATCCATTCCCGCAGCAGCTCCGGTGTGGCCACCACCTGGTCGGACATATGCTCATAATCCGCCAGAGCCCGGATAAAGGACAGGATCAACTCCTCATCCCCTGGGACCGCGGTCCGAAATGTACAAACTGTCATCGTATCTCTCCTTGTCATAGGCGCGCTTTTGATTGGCTAGGGCCTGTCCCTCTTACCGCTTTTTTCTTAACTGCTTTTTGCTTCTCTCCGCTTCCCCTGTCCATGGGTCCTATATTTCCATATTGAACCAGAGAACAGCGGGGCAGCTCAAAATCTGTCAGTTTGTGCTTTGGGACTCCCAGGGAATGCGACCCGGCTAACCATTTTGCGCCTTCCCTGCATACGCCCGTTCATCTATCCTTCCTCTCTCCCCAACTCTACCAGCTTCCGCAGGCGGTGGTTCAGTGCTGACTTGGTGATCGGTGGATCACACCGCTCCGCCAGCTGGGACAGGGTGTCCTCTGGATGGGCTAGTCGAAGGGCGGCGGTCTCCTTCAGCTTGTCCGGCAGAAGGGCCAGCCGGCCCCGCTCCTCCAGGCGCCGTATGGCCTCCAACTGGACCATGGCCGCCTCCACCGCCTTATCCAGATTGGCGGCATCACAGTTTACCCTTCGGTTCACGCTGCCCCGGATGTCCTTCTCCAGCTTGGCGTTCATCACTTCCATAGCGGACACAGGGGCACCGATGGAGGTAAGAAAATCCTCGATCCGGTCACTCTGCTTAAAGTAAATGACAGAATTTCCCTTCCGCTGGGCCGCTTTGGGCTCCAGCTCCATTTCCCGCATCAAGGCCTCCAGCTCCCGGCTGACGCTCTGGTGCGTGGTAGCCAGCTCCAGGTGGTAGCCCTTTCTGGGGTCGGTCACCGATCCGCCCGCCAGGAAGGCTCCCCGCAGAAAGGAGGTCCGGCAGCAGCTCTCCTCCAGTACAGCAAAATTCAAATGGAGGGCCAGCGCGCCCAAGTCGCTGCCGAAGGTCTGATGGACAGCCGCCAGCTTATCCCGGTCCATGATGGAGAAGATATACTTCCCCTCCCCGTCTGGCAGGCGGTCAAAGGTGATACGAAACGCCTTTTTCAGCAGTGGAGGCAGCCGCTTGGCAAAGGCTTCGCTCTCTGTCATCACCCGGATCTCCCGGGCACTGAAGGTATTGCAGTAGAGCAGCACACCGTAGGCCTCCGCCTGGGCACAACACCGCCGGTTGAGTGGGATCCGGCATAGCTCAGTCTTTACATCTCCGGAAAAGGACATGGTCATTCCTCCAATATGTAGCGCCTCTCTCCCCGGAAGATGCGCACCGCCCGCTGACGGTAGATCTCCAACAGGGCGGCCGCCAGCTTATCCGGGTCATGGCGGGCAAAATCGCCCTTGTCGGAGGCCAGAGGCCGCTCCTCCAGCTCCAGCCCCATCGCGGCGACGCGCTCCCGGTCCACCGTTAGAGGCGCCGCGTCCTCCACCCGGTATTTCTCCACTAGCCCAGGATGAACTGGCGCACTGTTGGCCAGACACAGGTCCAGCAGCCCCGGCTCCCCGTGGACCAACAGGGCTTCCAGGTGGTCAGCGGCGGTATACCCCTCTGTCTCTCCATCCTGAGTCATGATGTTGCACACATAGATCTTTGGCGCGTCCGACTGGGCGATGGCTTTGGCCACCCCGTCCACCAGCAGATTGGGGATCACACTGGTATACAGGCTCCCCGGGCCCAGCAGGATCAGATCCGCGTCACGGATGGCCTCCAGAGCGGCGGGCAGAGGGGCGGGCCGCTCTGGGATCAGCGCCACCCGAGAGATCCGGCAGTCCTGCTCTTTTTTAAAATGGTATATCTTGGACTCTCCCACCACACGGGCCCCGTTTTCAAAGATGGCCTCCAGCTGCACGTCCGCACTGGTAACCGGGATGACTCGGCCCGTGATCGCCAGCACCTGGCTCATCTGGCTGACCGCCTCCTCAAAGGAGCCGGTCACCCCATTCAGGGCCGCCAGAATCAGGTTGCCAAAGGACTGTCCGGAGAGGGAGCCCTCAGTAAAGCGGTAGGTCAGCAGCTTCTCCATGATGGGCTCCGTGTTGGCCAGGGCCTCCATACAGTGGCGGATATCACCCGGGGGCGGCATTCCAATATCCCGGCGAAGCATTCCAGAGCCTCCCCCGTCATCCGCCACAGTGACGATGGCGGTCAGATTCTTGGTATATTTTTTTAAGCCGCGCAGCATGGTGGAAAGGCCCGTACCGCCGCCCACAGCGACGATCTTGGGCCCCCGCTCCCACTGCTGGAGGCTGGGCAACGTATCGCTCATAACCGCTCCTTTCCCTGAAAGGACAGACCTGCTCCGTGTCCCGTATCCAGGCCACGGCCCCTGCCATCAGTTTCTTCCCAAGTCCCGGTGGCTCTCCGCCACAGGCCAGCCCTGCCCTCTGATCCGCTCGGCTAGAGCATGGGCGATGGCCACGGACCGGTGGTGCCCGCCGGTGCAGCCCACGGCGATGACTAGAGCCGTCTTGCCCTCCTCCTCATACCGGGGAAGGAGCCAGCCCACCAGGGCCCACAGCCGCTCCAAAAACTCCTCTGCCTGGCCGCCGTGAAACACATAGTCCCGCACCCCCTGGTCCAGTCCGGTAAGGGGACGCAGGTCAGCTACATAGTAGGGGTTGGGCAGGAAGCGGACATCCAGGACCAGATCGGCCTCCATAGGCACCCCGTGCTTGAATCCGAAGGAGGACACCCGAATGTCCATCCGCCCCTCTGTGGAACTGCCCTTAGCAAAAATGCGGCGCAGCTCTCCCTTCAGCTTGGCGGGGGACAGATTAGTGGTGTCGATTATATATTCCGCCCGCCGGCGCAGGGGCTCCAGCATCTGCCGCTCCAGAGAGATGGCCTGCTCCAGACTGTCGCACTCCTCGGCCAGAGGGTGGCTGCGGCGGCTCTCCTTATACCGCTTGATAATAGTTTCGTCCGAGGCATCCATAAAGAGGATCCGGTAAGCGCACTTCATGGCCTTCAGGTCAGTTAGGGCCTGGAACAGGCTATCAAAGTTGGTGCCGCCCCGGATGTCGGTGACCAGAACCACCCGGTCATACTCCCCGGAGCCAGCCATACCGAGTTCTGCGAACTTGGGGATCAGGGGGGCGGGCAGATTATCCACACAGAAGAAATCCATATCCTCCATAAAAGAGGCGGCTTTGCTCTTTCCCGCTCCGGACAGGCCGGAGATGATAACAAATTCCATCCAATTACACCTCACCGCCGCCTCTCCGCCAAGGACCAGGCGGCTTTTCTCTTTCTATAAGGTCCAACAGGCGGCATGGGACCTTCCACCGGGTAGAGCGGCAGGCCCCTAGGGCAAGCACCTGGACACCTCTATTCCTAGAGCATAAGCCAGCGGCTTGTCGCCAGGACCCTCCCGTCACCGGAGGACTTTCACTTCCATCTCCAGTGCTACGCCAGTTTCCGCCAGGACACGGGCCTTCACCCGCTCTACCAGCTCCAGCACATCCGCGCAGGTGGCGCCTCCCCGATTTACGACGAAACCGGCGTGCTTCTCCGACACCTGAGCGCCTCCCACACACACACCCTTCAACCCACACTGATCGATGAGGGCGGCAGCGAAGTGGCCTGTCGGGCGCTTGAACATAGAGCCGGCGCTGGGGTATTCCAGAGGCTGCTTCTCGCTGCGTCGCCGGGCCAGTTCCTCGATTTTCGCCCGGATCTCCTCCGCTTCCCCTTGGGGCAGAGAGAACTCCGCCTTCAGGATAAGCCAGTCGGGGTGCCGAGCAAAGATGCTGCTGCGGTAGCCAAACTCACACCCGGCGGCGGGGATGGTATGCTCGTTCCCCTCCCCATCCAGATAGGTGACGGCAGTGACCACCTGGGACAGCTCACCTCCATAGGCCCCGGCATTCATCATTACACCGCCCCCCAGGGACCCCGGTATGCCGTGGGCGAACTCCAGCCCGGCCAATCCCCGGCCCAAGGCCGCCCAGGCCAGACGGGCCAGTGAGATCCCACTCTCCGCCCACAGGCGGCGGTTCACCTCCTGGGTCTGATCTAAGCCGCACAGCTTCACCACAAATCCTCGGTAGCCCTCATCCGGCACCAGCAGGTTGGAGCCGTTGCCCAAAAAGAAGGGACGGATTTCCAGCTCCCCGGCCGCCCTCACCGCCGCCTTTGCCTCCCCTACTGTTCTGGGCAGGGCCATCAGGGCCGCCGGGCCGCCAATCCGAAAGGTGGTATGCCGAGACATAGGTTCCTCCGTCCTCAGCTCCAGCTCAGGGCAGCGATCTCTTAAATTACGCAACAACTGTTCCAATCGATCCATATTGCCTCCTGGCATCCTCAGGATAAAATCATGTACCGAATTATTATAACAAATTTTTTCTCCAAATAGAATAGGCAGAATCAGAAATATATCCTCTCCGGGCTCCCTCCTCTGTTCGGTCAGTACCCCTTTCACGGGTTCCACTCCGTAATGCCGCAAAAAATGGGCCCCTCCCTGTGTGGGGAGGGGCCGGTTTTACGGTTCCTGCTTTTCAGACTGCTCCGTTTTCCACTTCTTATACTTTCTCAGACCTGCCCATCCGCCAATGGCCGCGGCAGCAATCAAGATGACTAGGACCACCAGGTTGTAGGACATCCACACCAGCAGCTCCTGAGCGCTCCGGACAAAGCCCTCGCAGCTGGCCTTGAAGCCGGCGGTCATCCGCTGGCCGAGGGTAGAGCTCTCCCCCACCTCCTGGACCACCTTTCCTACCTCTTGCAGATAGATGGTAAAGGTAGAGTAGCTGATCAACGCATCGTAGCGGTTCAGGGTGGAGGACAACTGCTCGATCTGATACTCCACTTCACCCAGGGCATTTTCCAGTGAGATGATATCCTCCATGGTGTTTGCCTGTTCCAGCAGGGCAAGCAGGCGCTCCTGCTTGGTCCGCTGCGTCTTCAACCGGGTCTCAGCGTCATAGTACCGCTCCCCCACGTCCTCGCTGCTCTCGCTGCTCTCCGTGATATAGCCCAGTGTCCCGGCGCTATTGAAAAAGTCGCTGTACCGCTCTGCCGGCACTCGGACGACGTACTCCCCCCAGCGGCTGGCACTGGCATCCCGGTAGCTCCCTCCGCGCACAGCGGCGGTTTCAAAATATCCCCCGCACTCTGACACTAGACGGTCCAGGGCCTGGGCCGTCTGGTCGAACTGCTCCGTCTGGATGCTGAACTCCGCCCGGCGGACCAGTTTGGCTCCGGCGTTCTGATAGACGGAGCTATCCGTGCCCTGTTCGTCCGCGCTGGGCTCCATAGGAGCGGCCTCCCCGCCAAAGCCTATGTCCCAGCCGGAAGATATGTCCGCGCTGGAAGCCGTGTTTCCCGCAGCGGCCCCAGAGTCCTTGCCATTGTTTCCGCTGCCACAGCCTGCCAGCAGCAAAAACAGCAGAGTCAGCCCCGTGGCCAGTGTCTTTTTTCCTCTCATAACAGATCCCCCTTTTTCATTTCGTCTCGACTCTTTCGCGCGTCACTTCCCACCAAGGTGAAAGCCTTCCGCGTCCTCTAATTCTCTAGACGAAATCTGTGGGATCTGGTTCGGATTTTTTTATTAAAATTTTATATCATGTCGCACAGCAGAGCGGCCCCTACCACTCCGGCGTCGTTGCCCAGTGCGGCCCGCTCCAGCCGGGTGGGCATGGATTTGTCATAGGAGCCCTTCTTTACCAGCTCCCGCAGGGGAGTCAGCAGCAGATCGTCGTCCGCGTTGCTGATGCCACCGCCCAGACAGATGATTTGGGGCTGTAAGATATTGACCAGATCGATTAGACCTATGGACAGCCCCTGGCGGTAATTCTCCAGCACCCGAAGGGCGGTTCCGTCCCCCTGTCTGGCCCCCTGGAAGGCGGTCCGCCCCTGGACCTTGGAGAGATCGCCGCCGCATAGCTCCCACAGAACACTGTGCCGGTCCTGCTCCATCGCCTGGCGGGTCATCCGAATGAGGGCGGTGGCCGAGCCATACTGCTCCCAGCAGCCGTGATTGCCGCAGCCGCAGGGGGCACCGCCGGGCTGGATAATCATGTGGCCCGCCTCCATGCCCGAATTGGCATACCCGGTAAACAGCCTGCCTCCCGCCACCATACCGCTGCCGATTCCTGTGCCCAGGGTGACCACCACTGCCGGGTCACAGCCTTTCGCGGCGCCGGCCCAGTACTCACCGATGGCCGCACAGTTGGCGTCGTTGCCCAAAAAGAACGGCACATCCCACTCCTGCTGGAACAACTGACGCACCGGCGTATCCCGGAAGGGCATATTGGCGGTCTGGACTACCACGCCGGTCCTGTTGTCCACCAGGCCCGGAAAGCCGGCTCCCACAGCTTGGATCTGATCCAGGGCCACCCCCTCCTCCCGGCATACCTCTACGGCCAGCCGGACCAGCTGGCGACACAGCCCCGCGCCATCTAGGGACTTGTC
Source organism: Muriventricola aceti (assembly GCF_025567565.1). Taxonomy (NCBI): domain Bacteria; kingdom Bacillati; phylum Bacillota; class Clostridia; order Eubacteriales; family Oscillospiraceae; genus Muriventricola; species Muriventricola aceti. The sequence continues at coordinate 50,779 of NZ_JAOQKF010000007.1, forward strand.
CACCGGCACCCCAGCTTTCCTCAGGATACTGCCCTCCCGGTCCACCAGACCGGCGACCAGGTTGGTCCCTCCTACATCGATACCCACATAGTACATGGTCACAGATCTCCCTCTTCCATCAGCTTTTCGAAGTGCCGGTCCATCCGGTTGGTCAGCTCCAGAGCGGCATTGTGGCCCATCTTGCGGTTGCGGTTGTTCATGGCCGCTACCTCGACAATACTGGCCAGGTTCCGGCCGGGCTTCACCGGGATAGTGGCCTCCGGCACCTTGACCCCCAAAATATCCGTCTGCACGGTATCCAGCCCCAGCCGGTCGTAGACCGCATGGTCGTCCCAGGGCTCCAGGTCGATGACCAGATCGATCTGCTGCTTGTCCTTGATAGCTCCCATACCGAATAGCCGGCGCACGTCGATGACTCCGATGCCCCGCAGTTCCATGTAGTGCCGGATCAGTTCGGGAGCAGTTGCCTCCACAGTGCCGTGGTTCGTCAGGCGGATCTCCACCGCGTCGTCCGCCACCAGGCGGTGGCCGCGCTTGATCAGCTCGATAGCTACCTCGCTCTTACCCACGCCCGACTCCCCCTGGAACAGAACACCCTCTCCATATACCTCCATCATAACTCCGGACCGAGTGATTTTGGGGGCCAGGCGGTCACATAGGCTGCCGATCAGGTTGCTCATGAAGGCGGAGGTCTGTGCCTTGGTGCGCAGCACCGTGCGGTCGTACTTTTCCGCCATCTCCATACACTCAGGGAAGGGCTCCATCCCACGAGTGACGATCAGGCCGGGGACCGGGTAAGACAGCAGCGCCTCAAAGCGTTCTCTCCGCTTCTCCGGCTCCAGTGTCTCCAAATAGGTGTACTCCGTCAGACCGATGAGCAGCAGCCGCGCGGTATCAAAATGCTCAAAAAATCCAGTCAGCGGCAGACCGGGACGGTTTACGTCCACCGTCCGGAGTGGGACGTTCTCATAGTTTGTTCCTTTGTTCAGCACCTCCAGACCAAATTCCTGGATAATATCTCCCAGCCGGACACTGCTTATTCCTTCCGCCATTGGGACACGCTCCTTTCACTGTGTTATCAATGGGGCATCCCCCCTTGATCTTCCTTATTTTTCAGTATAGACGAAAAGCGACTGGGACGCAAGCGCACCGCCCCTCTTTCTAAAATTTTTTCGTGGCCAGTTTTTGAAAAAAGTGCTTGCATTCTGCCGGAATATCTGTTATGATATCAGTCGAAGCTTTTTGGAAAGCGATTCTCATAGCGAGGAGGTAAGCAACATGGCCAAATGCGAATTCTGCGACAAGGGCGTCACCTTCGGCATCCAGGTCTCCCACTCCCATCGTCGTTCCAACCGCACCTGGAAGCCCAACGTGAAGCGCGTGAAGGCGATCGTGAAGGGCACTCCCACTCACGTGTACGTCTGCACCAGATGCCTCCGTTCCGGTAAGGTCACCCGCGCTGTGTAATGGAATATGGCAAATAGAAAGTCAGCCGCCCATACGGGCGGCTGACTTTTTTAGTCCTCTATCCATCTGTGTACTCTCCCTGGCCGTTTATCACGATATCCCAGACATAGTTTAGATAGGCCCATCCCGGCCGGTCGGTCCGAGTATAGTAATCGATCATATACACGGTTCCATCCTCCTCCAGCAGATCAGACAAAATCGGAACGGTTTCCATCTCCCAAATCTCCTCCCCGATCTGAACTACCACATGTGTCTGATCAGTTACCTCCAGGACCTGTGCCACGCCCGTATGGGCGGTATATCCGGACATCCAAACAAAGTAGGCGATCTGTGCCCCTGCCAGTAGCGCCAGGGTCAGCGCCAGAGCCCAATACCGCCGCCAGCGTTTTTGCCGTACTATACGCCATAGCACCGCGATCAGCCATATCCAGGTGGCCGCCACAGTAATCAGGATCACCAGGTTAAATATCTCATGAAGGCCGTAGGACACATATCGGTAATTCCCCTGACCCGCCATTCCCTCCTGCCAGAGGTACACCATCCAGATCATAACGATGGCAAAAATGCCGACTAACGCCCGCACCACATGAAAGCCCACCGTCCTTGCTGTCCGCTCCAGCACCTTGGCGCCGTCCTCCGGCGGGGCAGCGGAGGGGGAGCCGGGGATAATTTCCTCCTCCCCTCTTAGCTTGTCCAGCAATTCCCGGCAGCTCTGACAGTCTGTCAGGTGCTCCTCCACCAGTTTGGCGCTTTCCTGACTGCATACCCCGTCCACATACAGGGGCAGCAGGTCACGGATGATATCACAGTTGTTTTTCATTTTTCTCCCTCCTCTATCATGGCTCTTAATTTTTCCCTGGCCCGGTGATAGGTCACACGGGCCCAGCTCTCACTCTTCCCGTATTGAGCAGAAAGCTCCTCATAGGGGCGCTCCTCCAGGGCCTTAGCTACAAAGACAGAACGGTATGGCTCCTCCAGGCGCTCTACCAGATCCAGCCATTCCCAGAGGGAGCTATCCCACGCTCCGCGCTCCTGACACACCGGAAACGGCTCCCGCCGCCTCCGCGTCTCATGGGTCAGCCAGGTATTTTTTGCGATCTGGCACAGCCAGACAGACAGCCTGCACTCCCCTTTGAAGCGGTGGATATGAAGCAGAGCCTTAACAAAGGTATCCTGAGTTAGGTCCTCCGCCTCTTGTGGAGGGCATCCACGGCTGACAAGAAAGCGATATACCAGCCTTGCGTTTTCCCGATAGACCAATTCAAACTCCCGGTAATCTTCCCAGCTCAACCGTTTCTCCCTCCCCCTTCTGTTTTTAACTATAAGACTATCGACGAGGCCCTTTTGTTACAAAGAAACACTGCACCGCATCAGAAAAGGCCGCCCATGGGCGGCCTTTGAAGTGTTTTTTCCGACGTACACGCTGCCGAAAAAAACAGATTATCATTCTTTCGCGCCTTCCGGCGCGAAAGAATGCGAGGCTTTTTTCTAAGCAGCACTCAGCTCTCATCCGCCGTGGGAAGCCTCCAGGGGACATCCTTAAACGCTTCTCCGGCCTCCAGCGCCTCCACGGTACCGGCGGACACGTCCAGGATGTGGGCGGCAAAGTCCTCCGCCCGCTCCTCGGGCAAGAGGGCAGACAGCACGACGTCCACCCCATAGTCCACAGCTTCCACCACGCCGCCGAAGGAGCCGATCTCCCGGCGCATCCCCTCAAACTGGGCATAGGTGCAGGGGACCTCCATGGCCACCCACCGGCGGACCACCGAGATCCCCGCCCCGTCCAGGGCGTCCTTGGCGGCGGCGGAATAGGCCCGAACCAGCCCCCCAGCCCCCAGGAGGATCCCACCAAAGTACCGGGTGACCACACACACCACATCATTGACGTTCTCCCGTTGGAATACATTGAGCATGGGCTGGCCCGCCGTGCCCTGGGGCTCGCCGTCGTCGGAGTATCGCTCCACGCCCCCCTCCCGCAGCCGGTAGCACCAGCAGTTGTGCCGGGCGTCATAGTGCTTCTTTTTGGTCTCCTCAATCCGGGCCCTGGCCTCCTCCTCAGAGGACACCCGCCACACCTGGCCGATAAACCGGGATCGCTTCTCTACCAGTTCTGTCTGGCTGTGCTGGGTAGGAATATAGTATTCGATCATATAGTCACCTCAGTGCAGATAGTATGCGTTTGACCAGCCCGCCGGGCGGGGCACCCTATTCCTCCTCGGGAAACATCTGGATGTCCAGCGCCTCGCAGATGCGGAAGAACTGTTCCAGAGAAGGATTTTTACGGCCTCTCTCTATTTCACTCAAAAATGTTTGCGTAATCCCAAGCTGCTGGGCCAGTTTATGCTGGCTCAGGCCTTTTGCTTCTCGCTTTGCTCTCATAATCTTACGATAATCCTTCATTGCAATCACCTGCTTTCAATTATAGTATAGCTGATAGCTATTCTTTTTGAAACAAGAGCTTACAGCTCTTGCTCGATTTAAGGTGATAGTATGAAGACCGCAGCGCATGGCTGGAAGACTTTTCCGAAAGCTGTGACTCCCTGCTGGAAGACGCCATTCTCCTTCGTGTCGCCATACGGTATCTGACCACGACCTGTTCTCCCTGAGCGGGATCTTTACAAAATAAGCGGGACGGCGCTGGCCGTCCCGCCTCTCCTTATTTCAGCTTTGCGTACATACAGTAGTCGTGGAGCTGTCCATTTTTGACTACTCCCCGCGCCATCACGCCCTCCAGATGGAAGCCTGCCTTCTCCAGCACCCGCCGGGAGGCAGCGTTATGGGCATAGGGCTCGGCAAAGATGCGAACGATATCCCAGCGATGGAAGCCCAGGCGGCACATCTCCTCCACAGCGGCCGGCATAATGCCTCGGCCCCAGAATTCCCGCCCCAGCCAGTAGCCCAGCTCGGCGGAGCGGCGGTATACGTCTGTCCCTCTGGTCAGGGCAATGCTGCCCACTGCTTGCCCGTTCACAGAGATGGCTCGGAAGATAGCCTGTCCCTCATCCGCCGCCATACAGCTTTGGATAAACTCCCGTGCATCGGACAGGTGACAGGGGGCAGGAAATATGTCCCGGAGATTGGCCGCCACCTGGGGGTCATCTGCGTACCGGGTAATGGAGGGGGCGTCCTCCGGACGCCATTCCCGAAGCTCAAAGCCCACCGTCATTCCTCCCAGGGCTCTCTGTGAGGCTTCCACCCCTCCACCAGAGGGCCAAGCTGGCCGATGACCTTGGGGGTGCAGACCGCCACCACGTCGATGGTCTCACCATACTCCACGTTCTCCACCTTCGCGTCCTGGTATAGCTTTTCCAGCAGTCCGCCCCGGTCATAGGGCAGATGGATCGTAACCCGCCTGGCTCCGTTGTCCAGCCGCTTCCCTATGGCGGCCAGCAGCTCAGGCACCCCCTCCCCGGTCTTGGCAGAGATGGATACAATGCCCTCCCCGTGGGGCCGGATGTCCCCCGTCCACAGGTCGCACTTGTTGAATACCTCGATGCGCGGAGTTTGGTCCGCTCCCAGCTCATGGATCAGTTGGTCCACCACCTGGGCCTGTTCCCTCCACTGGGGGTTCGAGGCGTCGATGATGTGGAGCAGCAAATCGGCATACTCCAGTTCCTCCAATGTGGCCTTGAATGCCTCTACCAGATGGTGGGGCAGCTTACGGATGAAGCCCACCGTGTCGGACAGCAGTACGGTACAGGTGTCAGAGATCTCCAGAGTCCGGGTAGTGGTGTCCAACGTGTCGAAGAGCCGGTCGTTTGCCGGGATTTCCGCCCCGGTCAGGTGGTTGAGCAGTGTGGACTTGCCCGCGTTGGTATACCCTACAATGGCCACCACCGGGACCTCGTTCTTGATGCGGCGCTCCCGCTGGGTGGCTCGTACCCGGCGGACCTCCTTCAAGTCCCCCTCCAGCTTGGATATCTTTTTCCGGATATGCCGGCGGTCGCTCTCCAACTGGGTCTCGCCGGGGCCACGGGTGCCGATGGCGCCCTCCTGACGCTCCAGGTGCTTCCACATACCAAGCAGCCGCGGCAGCAAATATTTGTACTGGGCCAGTTCTACCTGGAGGCGGCCCTCCTTGGTTCTGGCCCGCTGGGCAAAGATGTCGAGAATGAGGGCGGATCGGTCCAGAACCGCCACTCCCAGGTCCTCCGTGAGGGCCCGCTGCTGTGAGGGGGAAAGGGCGTTATCAAAGACGACCATGTTGGCATCCATGGCTTGGACCAGCTCTTTTACCTCGGCCACCTTGCCCTCCCCGATAAAGGTGCGGGGGTCTGGGCTGTCCTTGGACTGGGTGACCACACCCACGGTCTCTCCCCCCGCAGTCTCCAACAGAGCGGCCAGCTCCTCCATCGTCTCCTCGGTGGCGTTCTCCTCCTGGGACATGCTGAAGGCGTTCAGCCCCACCAGCACAGCCCGGTCAAATTTTTCTTGCGTAAGTTTGTCTGACATTTTTCCTCCGAATCACAGCGCGGGACTGCCCCCGCCTTATTTTTGCAGAACTTCCACGATTTCCCCGATGTACAGGGTGTGGTAATCCTTCTCCGGGTACCACTTCTCCCGGATCTCCTGGGGGATGTTTTTGGCATCCAGTGCCTGGGCAAATCGCTTACGGCACACCAGCACCAGTTCGGCCTGCTCGAAATAGGGAGCGCCACATTCCGCGGTTTTTACTGTAAAGCCGCATTCCTTTACCTTATCGATATCCCGTCCGCTCTTGGAACCGCATAGGGATAGGGCCTTCCGGTACTCCTCCCCAAAAAAGGTCAGGGTGAAATATTCTTCTTGGTCGATGAACTCCTTGGTATACCGCTGTGGCCGGATATAGCAGGTGGCCGCGGGCGCCCCCCAGATGACACCCAGCCCGCCCCAAGAGGCGGTCATCGTATTGCACCGCTCCTCTGTTCCAGCGGTGATCAGCATCCATTTGTCCCCGATCAGTGAAAAGGGATTTTCTTTCAGCTCCTTAGGCGCGATTTTCTTGAACATGACATTGTCCTCCTTAATTTAATATCATACAGGACCATTAAATAGGGTATGCGGCTGACCCGTCTTTTTTGCAGCGATACGCAAAAAGCCGCACCGATTCCTCGGTGCGGCTTTTGAAAGCGGGATCTTACTTGGCCAGGCCAAACTTCTTATTGAAGCGGCTGACACGGCCACCGGTGTCTACCATCTTCTGCTTGCCGGTGTAGAAGGGGTGACACTTGGAGCACACTTCCACGCGGATATCCTTCTTAGTGGAACCAGTTTCGATCACGTTGCCGCAGGCGCACCGGATGGTGGTCTGCTCATAATTAGGGTGGAGGCCTTCCTTCATTGTATGTTCACCTCTTTCTCCATGGAGGGTATTCTTGTAAACGCAACTGATATAATAGCATAGTTTCTGTGGAAAAGCAACCACTTTTTTCAAAAAAGTTTAGTCCCTCCCACTCCAAAATATCTCTTGACAAAGGGCCCTCCTTCGGCTAAAATGATGGGCAAGAAAATGCGATGAAGGGGAAAAAGGCAGGCCCCTCTCACCCAGAGAGCCGGCGGTCGGTGCGAGCCGGTGTGAGTCAGCCTGTGTATAACTGGCCCCCGAGCAGTCCATCTGAACCAGCGAGTAGGGTGGAACGTCTGGCCCCGTTACCGGCCGCGGCCTTGTTGGAGGCTATGAGGGCTGTGTGGGAGACCCACAGCTGAACCAGGGTGGTACCGCGTGGTTATAATACACGCCCCTGACTTTTAAAAGTCAGGGGCGTTTTTTCATCCCCTGATGGCCGCTCCGCCGCCAACTACAGCGGAGCAAACAAAAAGGAGGAACTCATTATGAACCCAGGCTGCAAAAAGTACATCCCCTTCCAGCCCCAGAAGATCGTGGGCCGCACCTGGCCGGACAAGGTCATCACAAAAGCCCCCGTGTGGTGCTCCGTGGACCTGCGGGACGGAAACCAGGCTCTGGTAGACCCCATGAATATGGAGGAAAAGCTGGAATATTTCCACACCCTGCTGGACATTGGCATCAAGGAGATTGAGATTGGCTTCCCCTCCGCCAGTGAAACCGACTATGAGATCTGCCGGGAACTGATCGAGGGAGGGCACATCCCAGACGACGTGACCATCCAGGTGCTGGTCCAGGCCCGTGAACACCTGATCAAAAAAACCTTTGAGGCCATCCGCGGCGCCAAGCACGTCATCCTCCACTTCTATAACTCCACCTCCACCCTCCAGCGCAAGGTGGTATTCCATATGGACACTGACGGCATCACCAAAATCGCCACTGACGCCGCTGACCTGATCTATGAGATGGCCCAGCCCCTCATCCGGGAGGGCATGGACCTCCGCTTTGAATACTCCCCTGAGTCCTTCATGGGCACTGAGATGGACTACGCGGTAGAGATCTGCCAAGCTGTGCTGGAGCGTCTCCACGCCACCCCGGAAAATAAGGTCATCCTGAACCTGCCCACTACCGTGGAAAACTGTATGCCCAACCAGTTTGCCGATATGCTGGAGTATTTCTGCAAGAAGATCCCTAGCCGGGACAGCGCCATCATCTCCCTCCATCCCCACAACGACCGGGGCTGCGGCGTGGCCACAGCGGAGATGGGCCTGCTGGCCGGAGCCGAACGGGTGGAGGCCACCCTGTTCGGCAACGGCGAGCGTACTGGAAACGTAGACATTGTCACCCTGGCCATGAATATGTATACTCAGGGCATCGACCCCAAGCTGGACTTCTCCAACATCAACAAGATCCGTGAGATGTATGAGCGGTGCACCAAGATGCCGGTAGGCGACCGGCAGCCCTATGTGGGCAAACTGGTATTTACCGCGTTCTCCGGCAGCCACCAGGATGCCATCAACAAGGGTACCCAGTATATGAAGGAGTCCAACTCCGACTACTGGGAGATCCCTTACCTGCCCATCGACCCAGCCGATGTGGGCCGGGAGTATGAACCAGTCATCCGTATCAACTCCCAGTCCGGTAAGGGAGGCGCGGCCTATATCATGGAGCACAACTTTGGCTTCGATCTGCCCAAGGCCATGCACCCCGACTTCGGAGCCGTGGTCCAGAAGGAGACCGACGCTGTGGGCAAGGAAATCAGCCCCGAGCGTATCTTTGAGCTGTTCCAGCAGGAGTACATCGAGGCCAAGGAGCCCTACAAGCTGCTCAAGCACGCCTTTGCGGAAAACATTGATAGCGAAGGTCATTCCCATGTCGCCTTCTGGGGCACCCTCCAGCACACCGATACTATTTTTAAGGTATCCGGCGAGGGCAACGGCCCCATTGACGCCTTCTTCAATGCCATCAAGGATGAGAAGATGTCCCACTTCACCTTCCTGGACTACTCCTCCCACGCCATCACCGACGGCTCTGACTCCCAGGGCGTGGCCTATATTCTGCTCCAGGACCAGCGCACTGGGAAGAAATACTGGGGCGTCGGCCTGTCCCACAACATCAATCTGGCCCCCCTGCGGGCCATCCTGTCCGCCATCAACCGCTCCAAGCGCAGTTGACCAGACGCGTCCCTCTCCCACACGGGAGGGGGACGCGTCTTCATATTCCGGTTCTTCCTTTTGGCTTTTACCCCTTCTAACGCCATCCCTTTTTTATGATCTCTCTTAACAATCTCGTTATCTTCTCATTTTTACCGCTTACTTCCGAGATTACCCATTGATTGTTTGGGCGATATGGTTTAAGATATAGAAAAACCCTTATGCGGAGGAGATAAGCCAATGCCAAAGCGCACCGACAACACACAAAAGGCCGTCAAGGCCCCCGCCCGTATGTCCAAAAAGGACCCGCTCACTCGGGAACAGCTCCACGCCATCGACGCCTGGTGGCGGGCCGCAAACTACCTGTCCGCCTGCCAGCTCTATCTGCTGGACAACCCCCTCCTGCGGGAACCTTTGAAGCCCGCCCATTTGAAGCAGAACATCGTGGGCCACTGGGGCACCTGCCCCGGCCAAAATTTTATCTATACCCATCTCAACCGCGCAATCGTCAAGTATGAGCTGAACATGATCTACATCTGCGGCCCCGGCCACGGAGGGAACGCCGTGGTAGCCCAAGACTACTTGGACGGTTCTTACAGCGAGGTCTATCCCAACATCAGTCAGGACACCGAGGGAATGAAGCGGCTGTTCCGCCAGTTCTCTTTCCCCGGCGGCATCCCCTGCCACACAGCCCCTGAAACCCCAGGTTCCATCAACGAGGGGGGAGAACTGGGCTACTCCCTGTCTCACGCCTTCGGCGCCGTCATGGATAACCCGGATTTGATCGCCGCCTGCGTCGTTGGCGACGGCGAGGCGGAGACCGGCCCTCTGGCTACCGCCTGGCACTCCAACAAGTTTCTCAATCCCATCAGCGATGGAGCTGTCCTGCCTATCCTCCACCTCAATGGCTTTAAAGTGGCTAACCCTACCATCCTCTCCCGCATCTCCCACGAGGAGCTGGAGATGTTCTTCAAGGGCTGCGGCTGGGAACCCCGTTTTGTAGAGGGGAGCGAGCCCAGGACCATGCATCAGAAGATGGCCGCGGCCCTGGACTGGGCAGTCCGTGAGATTCAGCGTATCCAGGAGTACGCCCGCACCTCAGGTGATGCCTCCCGTCCCCGCTGGCCCATGATTGTTCTGCGCTCCCCCAAGGGCTGGACCGGCCCCAAAGAGGTAGACGGTAAGCAGGTGGAGGGCAGCTGGCGGGCCCACATGGCTCCCATCCCTGTCCATGATGGACAGCCCGGCCGTATCCAGGAGCTGGAACGCTGGCTGCGCAGCTATAAGCCGGAGGAGCTCTTTGATGAAAACGGCTCTCTCCTCCCCGCTATTCGAGAACTGGCCCCTCAGGGAGAGCGCCGCATGGGGGCCAATCCCCACGCCAACGGCGGACTCCTGCTGCGGGATCTGCGGGTGCCCGACTTCCGGGAATACACCCTGGACGTCCCCCAGCCCGGCATGGTGGAGGCCGCCGACATGGATGTGCTGGGAGGATATGTCCGGGACGTGATGAAGCGGAATCTGGAAAACCGGAACTTCCGTGTCTTTGCTCCAGACGAGGCCGCTTCCAATCGGCTCTCTCAGGTCTTTCAGGCCAGCGGCCGCCGCTGGACCGACTCCATCGACTCCAGGTCGGACGAGAACCTGTCCCATGACGGCCGTGTCATGGACGCTGCCCTGTCCGAGCACCTGTGTCAGGGCTGGCTGGAGGGCTATCTGCTCACCGGACGGCACGGCTTTCTCAGCAGCTACGAGGCATTCATCCGCACAGTGGACTCTATGGTATCCCAGCACGCCAAGTGGCTGAAGGTGGCCCGGCAGCTCCCCTGGAGGCAGTCCATCGCCTCGCTGAACTATGTGCTGTCCTCCAACGTGTGGCAGCAGGACCATAATGGCTTCACCCATCAGGACCCCGGATTTCTGGACCATGTAGCCAACAAAAAGGCCGATGTGGTTCGGCTCTATCTGCCCCCCGACGCCAACTGCCTGCTGTCCTGCTTCGATCACTGTATCCAGAGTAAGAACTATATCAACGTAATGGTGGCCTCAAAACTGCCCCGGCCCCAGTGGTTGAATATGGACGAGGCTATTAAGCACTGTACCCACGGCATCGGCATCTGGCAGTGGGCCTCCAACGACCAGGGCTACGAGCCGGACGCTGTGCTGGCCTGCTGCGGCGACACCCCCACCCTGGAGACTCTGGCCGCAGTCACCATCCTGCGCCATTACCTCCCTGACCTAAAGATCCGGGTCATCAATGTGGTGGACCTGATGAAGCTCCAGCCCCATACCGAGCACCCACACGGCCTGACCGACGAGGACTACGACGCCTTGTTCACCACTGAGGCCCCTATCATCTTTGCCTTCCACGGCTATCCCACCCTGGTACACGAGCTGACCTACCGCCGGCACAACAAAAAGCTCCACGTCCGCGGCTACAAGGAGGAGGGCACCATCACCACCCCCTTCGATATGCGGGTACGCAATGACATCGACCGCTTCCACCTGGTGATGGACACGGTGAAGCGGCTGCCTCAGCTTGGCAACAGCGCCTCCTATCTTATTCAGGAGATGAAGGACAAGCTGGTGGAACACCGGCAGTATATCACCACCTATGGTCAGGATCTGCCTGAGGTACGGGAGTGGAAATGGAACGGCGGCAAAGGCAATTACTAAAAGGGGACCCCAGGGGGTTGACCTCTTAGGGCAGCCTATGCTATAATTCAATTAATGTCGGCAGGAAGCCGGCGTCCGCGCCCATAGTTCCATATCTTCTGAAAATCAATACCGTGAAGGTATCTCCTGCCCAGAAGGGCGGGGGCCTTCCCGGTATTTTTTCATCTGTATGTAAAGGAGAACATTTATGACAACGACCAAAAACAGCACTTCCATCAAGCGTATGGTCATCGCCGCCCTAATGCTCGCCCTGGCCTACATCCTTCCCAACTTTACCGGAAACATCCCCCAGATCGGTAATATGCTGCTGCCTATGCATCTGCCAACCATCCTGTGCGGCTACTTGTGCGGCGGCCCCTGGGGCGCAGCGGTGGGCTTTATCGCGCCCTTGATGCGCTCCGCTATCCTCGGTATGCCGCCGCCGTTCCCCACCGCCATCTCCATGGCCGTTGAGATGGCGGTCTACGGCTTTGTGTCCGGCTTCCTGTACCGGCGTCTGCCCAAGACTCTGGGCGGCATCTATGCCTCTCTCATCTCCGCCATGCTTATCGGCCGGGTAGTCTGGGGCGTGGTCCAGCTCACCCTGCTCACCTCCAGCGGTACGGAATTTCCCTTCTCCGCCTTTGTCGCCGGTGCCTTTACCAACGCCATCCCCGGCATCATCCTCCAACTGGTGGCCATCCCCATCATCGTTCTGGCCCTTCAGCGAGCCAATCTGATCCCCCAAGAGGGTTGAGCCATGTCTGATCTGGCGGAGCTCCTGAAGGAGCATTATGACAACCATCCGGCCATGGAGGTTCGGGACGCCATAAAATTTATCTATCAGAGTCATATGGGACCAGGGCATCTCATCTCCGACGAGAGGGCGGCCCTAGACCGGCTGGCGGAGGAGTGGGACCGGCTGCCGGCCGATCCAAGCGCTCCTCTGTCCGAGCCCCTTGGAAACGGCCTGTGCAGGCTGTCGCTAAGTGCCTGTAAAGGGATAAAGCTATCCATCAAAACATTGAATCGCCTTTTTGTCCTCACCGCCCGAAAGACAGTCCTTGACCGGGCAGGGTTGGAGCAGGACTTAGAATTGCTCCAAGCCCTCCCCTTTTCCCAGGAAAGTTCAAAGCGATATCTGGCCCAGTACCGTGCCCAAGGCTGTCCTGCGCTTAGTCACAGCAAGACCTATCGTGATACCTACTCCCCTGCTTACCGTGTGGTATCTCAATATTATGTAAATCAAATACCGCTCCTGGCCGCTGTAGACCAGTTGCTTACCCAGGGGCAGCCCGTCCTTGTCGCCATCGACGGCCCCTGCGCCTCTGGCAAGTCTACCCTAGGTGCCGCTCTGGCAGAGCTCTACTGCTGTCCCCTGCTCCATATGGACGACTTCTTTTTACTGCCTCAGGACAGGACGCCGGAGCGTCTGGCCAAGCCGGGAGAAAATGTGGACCATGAGCGGTTTGACCGCGAGGTCCTCTCCCCCCTCTGCCATGGCCAAACTGCGGTATACCGGCCCTGGCAGTGCCGGTCCGGCTGCTTTGGCCCGGCTGTCCCTGTGGAGCCAGGCCCCCTCACTGTGGTAGAGGGAAGCTACTCTCTGCACCCCAGCTTACGGGACCGCTATCAGCTCCGGGTGTGGGTAGAGGCCCCCTGGGAGGTCCGCCGGACCCGTCTGGAACGGCGGGACCCCGGCTGCGTAGATCGCTTTTTGAACATCTGGGTCCCTCTGGAGGACCACTATTTTCAGGCCTGTCATGTGAAAGACTGCTGTCAGATCCACTGTTCCGGGCAATAAAAAGCTACCGGTCCTTTCAGAAGAAAGACCGGCAGCTTTTTTACTTTTGAATAAATTCCTCCACTTGGGCGGTAACCTGTACCAGATCCCGCCGAATAGAGATATGCTGGGGACACAGCTCCTCACAGCGGCCACAGCCCACGCAGTTGGCGGGACGTGCCCCCTCCCCCAGCCCTTTCCAGGACCGGCGCGTCAATCTCTGGTTCTCATACATCCCCATGCTGTTCCAGATCCTGAAGCTCTCAGGGATATCCACGCCAGCAGGGCAGGGCATGCAGTAGCGGCAGCCAGTACAGCCGTTCTTTACCCGCTGTTTCAGCAGCAGGGTGGTCTCATCCACTCCAGCCTCCTCCTCAGGACACAAGGGCTGAAATTGCCCCAGGGTGGCCAGGTTGTCCTCTAGCTGCTCCATAGTGGTCATTCCACTGAGCAGAACAGCTGCGCCGGGTCGGCTGGCCACCCAGCGCAGAGCCCAAGACGCATCAGAGGCCTCCGGGTCCAGCACTCGGAGCGGAGCGGCCACCTCCTCCGGCAGCTTGGCCAGCAAGCCGCCCTTCACCGGCTCCATCACCACCACTGGGACCCCCAGACCTCTGGCCAACTCCAGCCCTTTCAGTCCGGCTTGGTGCTCTGTGTCCATGTAATTGAGCTGGATCTGACAAAAGTCCCAGTGCCGGAACCGGAGTATCTCCTCAAATACCTCATAGTCGTCGTGAAAGGAAAATCCCAGTTTTCTGATTTTTCCCTGGCGCTGGTACTCCTCCAGCAGGGAGGGAATTTTCAGTTCCACCATTTTTGTCCAGGTACGGCGGCTCAGGCTGTGGAGCAGATAGAAGTCCACATAGTCCCTGTCCAGCCGTTCCAGCTGGGTATGAAAGAGCTCCTCCGCCTTCTCCCGACTGTCCACCAGCCAGCAGGGCAGCTTTGTGGCCAGATAGTAGCTCTCCCTGGGATACTCCTTCAGGGCCTGCCCTAAAAAGGATTCGCTCTCTCCCTCGTGGTAAGTCCAGGCGGTATCGTAATAGTTGATGCCCGCCTCCATAGCCCTCCGGATCAAGTCTGCCGCCTTTTCCCGGTCGATCTTTTTTGTCTCTCGATCCAGGGGATAGCGCATCCCGCCGTAGCCCAACAGAGAGGGCTCCAGCCCGCTTATCTCACGCCGTTCCATCCTTCATCCTTCCAATTCCGCCATCATCTGGTCGATTGCCTGGGCCACATAGACCGGGAGCGCCTGTTCCCTCACCCCGGCCACCAGGACCCCGCAGCTGTTCATGGGGACCAGGAACTTCTTTGCCCTACAACTGCCCACGGCCTGTGCCATAGCCGGAGTCACTTCCCCCAGGATGGCGTTTGCCACCACGATGCCTACTGGGCCCAGAATCGCGTCCGCGTCCTCTACGCCCCGCAGGACCGGATTCTCTCCCGTGGCGCCGTGGTCCGCCCCTGCCTTTAGCATGGTAGAGGTGGCGATACTGTTGGTCCCCAAGGCATATACTTCCGCCTGGGGGACGCGGGACTTGACCCCCTCCACTAGCAGCTTGCCCAGGCGGCCCCCCTGGCCGTCTACGACTACGATTTTCATCGATCTTTCCTCCCCTCCCCGGATCTGCCCGAAGATTCTCTCTCATTTATTATACTAAATTTCCGTCTATCACACAAGGAAAAAGGCCCCGGAAGCCGACCGCTCCGAGGCCTTTTCTCCGCCGCAGTTTAGTTTCCGATGTTGGTCAGGGCCTCCAGCACATCGTAGCGGTCCATATCAAACTCTTTGGTCATCGCCAGGGCCTCCTCCATATCCAGGTCCACGATACGGCCGTCCCGGGTGGCGATAATCCGGTTCCCACGTCCCTGGGCCAGCGCCATGACTGCCTCGTATCCCATGCGGCTGGCAGTCTCCCGGTCCCGTGCGGAAGGTGAGCCGCCCCGCTGGATGTGCCCCAGCACTGTGACACGGGGATCGATCCCCACCTCCTCATGGATGCGTTTGCCGATCTCAATAGCGCTGCCCGCCCCTTCGGCTACCACCACCATGTAGTGGGTGGAGCCAGCCAGACGCGCCCTGCGGATTTTCTCTACTACATCCCGCTCAAAATCTACCGTCCGTTCGGGAATCAGGACAGCGGTAGCGCCCACAGCGATGCCTACATAGAGCGCCAGGTAACCGGCGTGGCGGCCCATGACCTCTACCACAGAGCAACGCTCATGGGACTGCATGGTATCCCGCAGCTTATCGATACACTCGATGGCGGTGTTACAGGCAGTATCAAATCCAATGGTATAGTGGGAACAGCCGATATCGTTGTCGATGGTAGCAGGGATGCCCACCACCTCCAGCTTGTGGCCAGATTCCGCTATCTGCCGTGACAGGGCCAGTGCCCCTCGGAAGGTACCGTCCCCTCCGATGGCTACAATGCCGTCCAACCCCAACAGCTTGCAGGTGGCGATGGCTTTCTCCCGGCCCTCATGCTGCATAAACTCCAGACTGCGGGCCGTATAGAGCATAGTTCCGCCCTTGTCAATAATATGGCTGACACTGGAACCGCTCAACTGCACAAAGTCGCTGTTGATCAGGCCGCTCCAGCCCCGGCGAATGCCAACACACTCAATCCCCTGGTTCACAGCGGTGCGGACCACTCCACGGACCGCGGCGTTCATGCCAGGGGCATCGCCGCCGCTGGTCAGTACGCCGATGCGCTTCACTTGGCTGCTCATTTCCTGGAACCTCCTCACGATATGCCGGACTGGAACGCCGGCTCTCGATTTAACTCTATCGTTTTATCATTATAGCTGTCATGCTCCTGGCCTGTCAAGGCTCTCAGATCTGCATCAGAAAAGACGGTTTATTTTGCCCAGAGCGTAAAAAAATGGACCCGAAAATTTTTACGCCAAAATTTTGCATTTCCCTGTTGACAAGCGGGAAACAGTTTAGTATAATAAGCAAGCCGTCGCAAGAGCGAGCACAGTGGGGAGCATAGCTCAGCTGGTAGAGCACATGCCTTACAAGCATGGGGTCACAGGTTCGAGCCCTGTTGTTCCCACCACTTTTTCCTGATGGTCCATTTCTTCGGACTACCTGGCTCGGTAGTTCAGTTGGTTAGAACGCCGGCCTGTCACGCCGGAGGTCGAGGGTTCAAGTCCCTTCCGAGTCGCCATTTGCCTCTGTAGCTCAGTTGGTAGAGCAGAGGACTGAAAATCCTCGTGTCGTTGGTTCGATTCCGACCGGAGGCACCATCCCCCGCATAGGAAACTTTGCGGGGGATTCAAAACGCGAGTGTAGCTCATCTGGTAGAGCGCCACCTTGCCAAGGTGGAGGTAGCGAGTTCGAGCCTCGTCACTCGCTCCAGTTAGATGGAGCAAAGACCTCTTTGCTCCATCTTTAAATAAGGTGCCATAGCCAAGTGGTAAGGCAGAGCTCTGCAAAAGCTCCACTCCCCAGTTCAAATCTGGGTGGCACCTCCATAAAAATAACCACACCTAACGGTGTGGTTATTTTTATAGATACCTGAGATGTTTAAAATGCTCGGCGGAAATGAGCCTGCGCCGCCCCATCGTGCTGGGCTCCAGTTTCAGCGGACCAAAGCCGCTTTCATTCTACGGAGATTCAAATACACGAGGTGGGACAAATATTGATCATGATATATGAAGGAGCGCCAGGAACCTACCCGGCGCTCCTTTTCTTCACAGTCTGCGCTCCAGATCATTCTTATCTGTCAGCTTTACACCACCCCGAAACAATTCCACAGCCCCGGAGGCGGCCAGCTTCTTCAGCGTTCGGGTCACCGCCTCCCGGGCGCTACCAATGGCCTGGGCCATCTGCTCCTGGGTAACCTTCAAGGTATCGGTCCCCAGCCGCTCACACTCCTCCAGCAAGTAGGCCGCCAGCCGCTGCTCCAATGTGCGGAACAGCATCTGCTCCACAGCAGTGAGCACCTGGGAAAAATGCTGGGTGGCACCCCGGTACAGGAAATTTTCCACATACAGGTTATCCCGCACCAGCGTTGACAGACACACCGCAGGAATGACCACCGCCTCCACCCTGCCCTCGGCCTGGACCTGGACATTGAAGGAGGACACAGACATAGTACAGGAGGCCGTCATGATACAGACTTGCCCCCCGGAAATACGAGAGATAGTAGCTTCCCGCCCATCCTCGGACAAGAGGAACAGCCGCACGACGCCTGATCGGATCAACAGCAATCCCAGACAGTCCCGCTCCCCAGACCAGATCATCTGCCCCGGCTCATAATCCGCCTCATAGGCGGCTGCCCTTACCCGCTCCCGCTCCTGGTCAGAGAGCTTATCCCAAAACGCCAGTTCTTCCAAACAGTATCCAGTCATGGGCACCCCTCCTTTTCTTTTGACTCTATGATAGCTGTTTTCTCTGAAAAAAACAAGAGTCCTTGTAACTCGGTCACAGAACTGCCTCTCCATCTCTTAGTATATTAAAGGCAATATCTCCGCCTTGACAGCCTGTGTTCCATGCTTTACCCTTAATCCCTGAAGCCGATATATCTATATAAAATAATAGGAGGGCCCTATGACCTATTTCATCACCTTTTTGGAGGGTATTATCACCTTCATCTCCCCATGTCTATTGCCTATGCTGCCCATCTACCTATCCTATTTCGCCGGGGGCAACCCAGATGAGAGTCAGGGCACGGTACTAAAAAACGCCGTCGGCTTCGTCCTGGGCTTCACCATAGTTTTCGTGGCTATGGGGGCTTTTGCTGGCTCCATCGGCGCCCTGCTTCGGCAATACCAGACGGCCGTCAATCTCGTCAGCGGCCTGCTGGTCATTCTCTTTGGTTTGAACTTTCTTGGTCTGTTCAATCTTAATATCTTCAAGGGTACTCGGGGATTCAGCCAGACCCATGAGATGGGCTTTCTCTCCGCTCTGCTCTTCGGGCTCATTTTCGCGGTGGGCTGGACTCCCTGTGTAGGTGCCTTTCTAGGCTCCGCCCTTATGCTGGCCTCCCAGCAGGGCTCGGCCCTCCAGGGTATCCTCCTCTTGTTGTGTTATTCTGCCGGCCTTGGCATCCCTTTTCTGGCCAGTGCCCTGCTCATCCAATCCCTAAAGAGCGCCTTCGGCTGGATCAAGGCCCACTATGGAATTATTACAAAACTGTCCGGCCTGCTCCTCGTCTTGGTTGGTATAATGATGGCCACTGGCACCATGGGGCAGCTTCTGACCTTTTTGGCATAGGGAGGGAATTCTATGAAACGTTCTAAAAAGACTTTTATTCTGGCCGCCGTCCTGGTTCTGCTCCTCGCGGGAGCCGGATTGCTGTACAACAAACTTTCCCAGGGCAGATCCCCTGGCCTGCCCCCGGTAGAGGACAGTGCTTCCTCCTCCCAGGAGAGCAGCCCCGTCCCCGCTCCTTCCTTTCCCCTTGAGGCCCCGGAAGGGAATTTATTGGATTTGTCCGACCTGATTGGAGACAAACCGGTGGTGCTGAACTTCTGGGCCAGTACCTGCCCCCCCTGCAAGGAGGAGATGCCGGACTTTCAGGCGGCCTTTGAACAGTACGGTCAGGAGATCCATTTTGTCATGGTCAATGTGGGGGACGCCATGCAGGGGGAGACGCGAGAAAAGGCGGAGGCTTTTCTCATGGAGACAGGGTATTCCTTCCCTGTATATTACGATATCGACTATCAGGGCATCCTGACCTACGGAGTCACCGGCTTCCCCCACACCTATTTTATCGACAGCCAGGGAAATCTGCAGCTCTACGCCCCTGGAATGATCAGCGCCGCAGGGCTCCAGCAGGGGCTGCACTCCATCAGCCCCGATCTGGTGCCTGCTCCAGAATCTTAACCCAAAGGCTTCTCTAGAAGGACTTTTACCCCCTTCTCCCCTTGCCAGCGAGACAAAAAAGAGGTATAATATTTTTTATGTGGAATATGCGGTGAAGTTCTATTTTCAAGCTGCTATACCCTGTCCGCCGGATGCCAAACTGCGGCATCCGGCGGATGTACGACAGGCCCCTATGTTGAAGGAGAAACCCATGAAAAAATTTTTATCTGCCTTTCTTTCCCTGGCGGTCGCTCTGTCCTTAACGGCACTGCCTGCCTCCGCCCTAGAGCTGGAGGACGCCAAAACCCTACTCCAGACCTACTATGTGGATCCCCTGCCGGATGAGATCTGGTCCCTGGACTCTCTGGACGAGATTTTAGAGGCCATCGGCGACCCCTACACCGTCTACATGAACACCGAGGAATATCAGGCCTTTCTCTCCTCGGTCAATGGGGACACAGTCGTCGGAATTGGCACCTCTGTGGAAAACGCCTATAACGACGGCTACCGTATCATGTCCATCCTGCCGGACTCCCCCGCCCTTGAGGCTGGGCTGGAGGCCGGGGACCGCATCATTGCCGTAGACGGCGTAGCTACCGCCGCCGGGGTCGATCCCCGCACTATGATCAGCGGCCAGGAGGGCACTACGGTCACCATCACTGTCATCAGTCAGTCAGATGGGCAACGGCGGGATTACACGATGGAGCGCCGCTCGGTCCTCATCCCTATCGTCACCTATGATCTGGTGGATGGGGTGGCAGTCATCGACTGCACCAGCTTTGGCGCCAGCACCGCCTCTGTGGTCCAGGCTGCCATTGAGGAACTGGACAACCAGACCGCCATCTGGCTGATGGATCTGCGCTCCAACCCCGGCGGTACAGATGAGTCCGCCGCGCTCACTGCTGGCCAGTTCATCGGCAGCGCCATCATGGTCTACTTCCGTGACAGCGCCGGCGGCTATTACTACCGGGCCACCTCCCCCCTGGTGGAGGACCTGACGGACAAGCCCCTGGTCATCCTGACCAGCCCCCATTCCGCCAGCGGCTCCGAGCTCTTCGCCGCCGCAATCCGAGACTATGAGGCGGGGATTGCCCTGGGTCAGCGCACCTTCGGCAAGGGGATTGCCCAGAACATCTATGACGAGAGCAACACTACCGGTATTTTTGATGGGGACTGCCTGAAGATCACCACCCTCCGCTTCTTCTCCCCCGACGGCACCACCAACCATATCGTAGGCGTCCTTCCTACCCTGGTCATCTCCGCTGAAAACGCCCCTGCCGCCGCTCTCCTGTTGGGCCAGGAGGAACCCAGTCGCGCCTCCGGCCATCTGAAGCTGTCTCTGGCCGGCCAGACCTTCTATCTGAAGATCAGTGAGGCGCTCAATGCAGACAACAAGGCTGCCTTTACCGAGCTGCTGGAGGCTCTGCCCCCTTCCGCCCTTCTGTATCAAGGCGCCGGCACCCGGACCTGGACTGAGGTATCCCCCGCCGACCTGGCACGGGAGAAGCAGTTGGACTTTACCGCCCGTTCCTTCTCCGACTTGGAAGGGAGCGAGTTTGAGCGGGAGATCCGCACGCTGGCCACCTATCAGTTGCTGGGCGGCTATGAGGACGGCACCTTCCGCCCGGACAACACTGTCACCAGGGCTGAGTTCTGCACTATGGCGGCCACTGCCCTGGCACTCCCCGCCGACCACAGTGTGCTGGACCAGTTCTCTGATGTGAGTGCCCAGTCCTGGTATGCTGACGGCATCTCCGCCATGGCCGATATGGGGTTTATCTCCGGCTACGGTGATGGCACCTTCCGCCCGGACAGCACCATCACCTATCAGGAGATGGTGACCATTCTCTCCGCCGTGGCCGCTTGGGCCAATATGAATATATACGATCTCAGCCAACAGGAGGTGTCCGCCGCCGACTGGGCAACCTACTACGAATACGCTCCGTGGGCTCAGGCACCCGCCCGAAATCTGGCCTCCCTGGACGCGCTGGTGGGCGATCTGGCCCCCGCCGATCTGGGGACCCGCCAGGTGGCTGCCGGGATGCTGTATCAGATTATGGAGGGCATCGGACTGCTCTGGGATTGACCGGCATTCCCGCTGTACCCCTCCTTAGGCCCCCAAACAGAGGGCCCCAGGCCATCAATATTTCTCTGTGAAAGGATATGACTGTTATGACAAAAATCGATATTATCTCCGGGTTTTTGGGCGCTGGTAAGACCACGCTCATCAAGAAGCTGCTGGATGAGGCCTTTCAGGGCGAGAAGATCGTCCTCATCGAAAATGAGTTCGGTGAGATTGGGATCGACGGCGGCTTTTTGAAAGACGCCGGTGTGGAGATCACGGAGATGAACTCCGGCTGTATCTGCTGCTCCCTGGTAGGCGATTTCGGCGCCGCTCTGAAGCAGGTGCTGACCGATTATTCCCCTGACCGCATCGTGATCGAGCCCTCTGGGGTGGGAAAGCTGTCTGACGTGGTCGCTGCCGTGGAGCGGGTGCAGAAGGAGGCCCCTGGCCTCCACCTCCACAGCTTCGTCACTGTGGTAGATGCCTCCAAGGCCAAGGTGTATATGAAGAACTTTGGCGAGTTCTTCAACGACCAAGTAGAACACGCCTCCGCCATCATCCTGTCCAGGACCCAAAAGTTGGACCCCGCCAAGCTGAACGGCGCTGTCCACCTCCTTCGGGAAAAAAATTCCCAGGCGGCCATCCTCACCACCCCCTGGGATCAGCTTACTGGCAGCCAAATCGTCGCTGCCATGGAGGGTGGCCACACTCTGGCGGAAGATCTGATGGCTGAGATCGAACACGAGCATCATGACCACGACGACCACTGTGACTGTGGCTGCCATGACCATCACCACCACGAGCATGAACATCACCACGCCCATGAACACGAGCATCATCATGAGCATGGGCATGAACACCACCACGACCACATCTGTGACGACACCGCCTGTGACACCTGTATGGCCTGTGGCGCAGACCACCATCACCACCACGACGCCGACGAGATCTTTACCTCCTGGGGCCGGGAAACACCCCGGAAATATAGTCGTGAGGAGCTGCAGGAGGCCCTGTCCGCCCTGGCTATGGGCGAGGATTACGGCTATATCCTCCGGGCCAAGGGCATGGTGCCCTGTGACGACGGGCAGACCTGGCTCCATTTCGACTTGGTGCCTGAGGAGTTCCAAATCCGTGAGGGTGGCGCCGACTATACCGGCCGGCTGTGTGTCATCGGCTCCGAGCTGAAGGAGGACCAGCTGGAAAAGCTGTTCCTGCTGGCCTAATTTGCTAGATGGGCGGCCCATGGCCGCCCATCCATATCATACCACGAGGTGAAGATCATGCCCGATAGTAGGATCCCCCTGTATCTTATCACCGGCTTTTTGGACGCCGGCAAAACCACCCTTCTTACCGACACACTGAATATGGATTACTTTAACGACGGTCAGCGCACCGTCCTCCTCATGTGCGAGGACGGCGAGGAGGAGTACGACCCCCAGTTTCTCTCCCAGCGCAACTGTCGCCTGGTCCCCATCGAGGGGCAGGAGCAGCTCAACACCGAATTTCTAAAGGAAGTGGACCGGCGCTATCAGCCGGAACGGGTCCTGATGGAGTTCAATGGGATGTGGCCGGTGGACCTTCTGCGCAAGCTGAAGCTGCCCAAGACCTGGGGGCTGTACCAGGCCATCCATGTGGTGGACGGCACCACCTTTGAGATGTATCTGGCCAATATGCAGTCCATGTTCATCGACATGGTGACTGAGGCGGATATGGTCCTTTTCAACCGCTGCACTCCCGATATGCCCATGGCCGGCTGGAAGCGGTCCATCCGGGCGGTGAACCGTATGTGCGAGATCGTCTTTGAGGACGAGAAGGGGGAGGAGTTAGAGGTGGAGGATATCCTCCCCTACTCCCTGGAGGAGGACCACATCACCTTGGAGGACCCGGATTACGGCATCTGGTACCTGGATATCCAGGAGCACCCTGACCGGTATGTGGGCAAGACCATCACCATGAAAACCCAGGCCATGACCGGCTCCAAGCTGCCCCGTGGTACCTTCGTCCCCGGCCGCAACGCCATGACCTGCTGTGCCGAGGATATCCGCTTTTTCGGTTTCCTCTGTAAGTATGACAGAGCCCGCTCCCTGAAAAAGGGAGAGTGGGTCAAGGTCACCGCTGAGATCCGGTGGGAGCGCGCCGACGTCTACGATGGAGAGGGCGTGGTCCTTTACGCCCAGTCTGTGGAGAAGGCGGAGCGCCCTGAGGATCCCCTGGTATATTTCAGATAAGCAGAACGGCGCCCGGTACTTTGTACCGGGCGCCGCTTTTTTCTTCCCTTTTGGCCGGGAGCATCCGCAAACTCAATCGCTCCCCCTTCCTTATCAGAAAATACTTAGATACATCCGCTTAGACAACTCCTCCAACACCTTAATACCTGCCAGGCTGTTTCCCTTTCCATCCAGCCCAGGGGAAAAGATACCGATTCCCATTCTGGTGGGCACCACAGCCATAATGCCGCCTCCCACTCCACTTTTGGCCGGCACGCCTACATTGACCGCGAAATCTCCTGAGCCGTCGTACATCCCACAGGTCATCAAAATGGCGTTGACATAGGTGGCATACCGGCTGGGGAAGATCCGCTCCTCTGTCTGAGGCAGCTTCCCACGGTTGGCCAGCACAAAACCGATGTGGGCCAAGTCCTTGCTGTTCACCGAGATGGAACAGGCTTTGAAATAGCAGTCCAGCACCTGTTCCACATCGTCCTCGATCATGCCATAGGTCTTCAGCAGAAAGGCCAGTGCCCGGTTTTTATTTCCCGTCCGCTTTTCCGACAGGTAGACCTGCTGATCCAGATCGATCTCCTGGTCTCCGGCCAGCTGCCTGGTCAGGTCCAGCAGGCGCCGGAATCGCTCCTCATAGTCCTTTCCCTTAATCAGAGTACACATGGCGATGGCGCCCATATTGACCATGGGGTTCAAGTGGTCGCTGAACAAGGTCTGGTCCGTGACATTGATGGCGTCAAAGGGCTTGCCCGTGGCCTCTACGCCCACCCGGGATCGGACGTACTCCTCCCCGTTGTCCATCAGCGCCAGCAGCAGGAGGATAGGCTTGACCACGCTCTGGATGGTAAATCGCTTCTTGTAGTCCCCCGCCTGATAGTGCCGCCCGTCGCTGCGGAGCACATAAATCCCCAGGTCATTGGCATCTCCCTTCGCCAGCTCCGGGATATAAGTGGCCACCTTTCCCTGCTGGGTATAGGGCCGGCAATCCTCCAGTAACTGCTCCAACAACTCTTCCATTCCCCATCCTCCTTGTATTTTTTCAACAGGAGCACTCCATTTTTATGGATTTATTATAGCTGACTTTCATAATAAAGTCAATGAAAGCATAAATTCTTCCCCGTTTCAGAATACATAGGTCAATGCGCAAAACAGTGGCATCTCACGAAATGTCCAAGGTAGAAAGATTTTTCCTCTTGACATCTCGCTCCTTCTTACTATAATTGTATAGTACAAATGTTCTATATTTGTGTTGGAGGCGAACACCATGGAACTGCTAGACAAGCTGAATATCCTGGCAGACGCTGCGAAATATGACGCTGCCTGCACCTCCAGTGGACTGGACCGTGCAGGACGCTCCGGAACCATCGGAAGCGCCTCCATGACCGGCTGCTGCCACACCTTCTCCGCCGACGGGCGCTGCGTCTCTCTTTTGAAGGTGCTGATGACCAACATCTGTATCTACGACTGCCTGTACTGTATCAACCGACGGACTAACGACGTCCGGCGTGCCGCATTCTCCCCTAGAGAGCTGTGTGATCTCACCATGGGCTTCTACCGCCGGAACTACATCGAAGGTCTGTTCCTCTCCTCAGCTGTGATTCGGAATCCGGATTATACCACCGAATTGATGATTCAGACTCTCCACCTGCTGCGGACAGAGTACCGCTTTGGGGGCTATATCCACGCTAAGGCCATTCCGGGGGCCGATCCCCTCCTCACCCACCAACTGGGCCTGCTCGCCGACCGGTTGAGCGTCAATATCGAATTGCCCAGTGCCAAAAGTTTGGCCCTTTTGGCACCGGACAAGAAAAAGGAGGCCCTTTTGGCCCCAATGAAGCAGATCCGGGATGGCATCTCCCTATCCAAGCAGGAGTTGAAACTATACCGCCATACCCCCCGCTTCGCTCCCGCGGGACAGTCCACCCAGATGATTATAGGGGCCACTCCAGAAAGCGACCGTCACATTCTCGCCCTCACCCAAGGACTTTATGACCGATATTGTCTAAAGCGGGTCTTTTTTTCCGCCTATATGCCCGTATCCACCAGCCCTCTCCTCCCCTCTTCCCAGGACTTTAAGCCCCCGCTCCTACGGGAGCACCGGCTGTACCAGGCGGACTGGCTGCTCCGCTTCTACCACTTCCGGGCAGAGGAGCTGCTGGATGAGAGCCAGCCTAATCTGGATCCCAGGATGGACCCCAAGTGCTGCTGGGCGCTGCGGCATCTGCAATTTTTTCCGGTAGAGGTGAACCGGGCCGACTACGAGGCCCTTCTCCGGGTGCCAGGTATCGGGGTAACAAGCGCCCGGCGTATCCTCACCGCCCGACGGGTGGGTCCACTGACCTTTGAGGGTCTAAAGAGGTTGGGCGTGGTACTGAAACGAGCCCAGTACTTCCTCACCTGTTCCGGTCGTTGCCTGGAGGGACTGCGGGTCAGCGAGGACGGCCTGCTGCGCCACCTGCTCGCTTTGGAGTCCCCCGCTCAGACCTCTCCCATGGGCGAGCAGCTGTCTCTGTTCGACCAAGCTGTTTGAAGCGGGCTACTCCATACTATTCAGGAGGTGATCTCATGCCTTGGACCCAAGTATGCTGCCACTATGACGGCACCTTTTCTGGTTTTCTCACCTGTGTTTTTGAAACATATGTCAATCAGGAAGAACCAGTTGAGTTCCGCACACCGGAGGACCCCTGCTGCTCTCTGTACCCCCAGAGAACCATTATCACCGTGGAGGAGCACGCCCAGCGTGTATACCGCTCCTTCTCCCCCAAGCTGGGGCATGAGGGGCGGGAACTGGCCGCTCGCGGATTTCTCACTTGTCTGCCGGAGAAGGAGCTGTGGCTCTGGAGGCTTATCCGCCTGGGCTATGAGCGGGGCCCGGCCTTTGTCCGGGATCTGACCGACCCGACTGTGGACAAGGTACGGAAAGCGGTCCAGCAACTGAACAACGAGGCGCACCTATACACTGGCTTTGTCCGCTTTTCCGACCAGGGCGGCGTGCTGGTCGGAGAGATTGAGCCCAAGAACCGGGTCCTCCCCCTACTTCGTCCCCATTTCTGCTCTCGATATCCCCAGGAGCGATTCGTCCTCCACGACCGCACTCATGGCGAGGCGCTGTTCCACCAGCCGAACCAGTGGGCCATCCTGCCAGTGGAAGATTTTCATCCTGGACCGGCCGGCGAGAGCGAGCTGGCCTACCGCCGCCTGTGGAGATCCTTCTATGATGCGATCTCCATCCGGGGACGGGAAAATCCCAGGTGCCGCATGACCCAGATGCCTAAGCGGTATTGGGGTATGATGACCGAGTTCCAAAAGGAGTGGGACCGTGCCCTGCCGGAGGTCCATGGCTGACCTTAACGCCAGTGCAAGCTCTGACAACACCCTCCGTGGCTGCCGTAAGGCCGCCCCTTGTTTCTCGCCCTATTCCGTGGTATCATTGTCCCTGCCGCCGGTGATGCTACGGCGAGCTTGCCCGAATATGGGCATCTTAGGAGGACAGCACCATGAAGCTTGCCATTGGAGCGGCTCCGCGCAAAGTCTGACCGGGCGGATTTGCGTGGAGCGTGTATTTTCTCATTCCTTACCGCCCCTGCCGGACTTTGTGCCTGTTTTATCCCTATAAAACAAAAAAGGAGCAAAGTCCCATGTCATCTGTCTTTTCTTTTATTGGTGAGCTGAAGTCCTTTCTGATCCTTTGGTTCACCCAGTTGCTGTCCACTCTGGGCAGCTCCATGACCAGTTTCGCCCTTGTGCTCTGGTCGTATCAGGATCGGGGCTCCGCCCTGACCACAGCCCTGCTCTCCGTATGCTCCTATGCCCCATATGTGCTGGTGAGCATCTTCGCAGGTGCTCTTAGCGACCGTTGGAATAAGAAGGCTACCATGCTCTGTTGCGACACCTTTGCCGCCCTGTGCACCTCGACCGTGCTTCTGCTGGCGGCATCCGGTCAGCTTCATATGTGGCATCTATACCTTCTCAACGGTTTGACCGGCCTGATGAACACAGTTCAGCAGCCTGCCGCTGACGTGGCGGTCACTCTGCTGACACCGGAGAAGCACTACCAACGGGTCAGCGGCCTTCGTTCTCTGTCCTACTCGCTGAACAATATGCTGGCTCCCGCCCTGGGCACTGCCCTATACACCCTGCTGGGACTGGAGTGGGTCATTCTCTTTGACTTGGCTACCTTTCTGCTGGCCTTCTGCTCCCTGCTGCTATTCATCCCCATTCCGCAGGGACCAAAGCCGGAGCGGACGGAGAGCCTTCTACGCTCCACCCAGGCCGGTCTCCGCTATCTCGGTGAGAACCGAGGTATTTTAGATCTGATTCTCTTTTTGGCCGCCATCAACCTGACGGCCTCCATGTTCAACGCGGCCCTGCCTGCCCTGGCCCTTACTCGTCCTTGGGGTGGCGAAAACGTCCTGGGCTTGGTCCAGAGCGTCAGCGGTGTGGCCATGCTTGGGGGCAGCATAGCCGCTTCCCTCCTACCGGCCCCAAAAAGCCGGGTGCGTGTCATCTGCAATACCCTGCTGTTGGCAATGTCCACAGAAAATTTTATTCTCGCCCTGGGGCGTGATCTTTCTCTGTGGTGTGTGGGCGCCGCCCTCGGCTGGGTGGGTATTCCCATCATGAACGCCAATCTGGACGCCCTATTCCGATCCAGGATCCCTGTGGACATCCAGGGGCGGGTATACGCCGCCCGCAACTCCTTTCAGTTCTTCACCATTCCGGTGGGTTATCTGCTGGGCGGCTTTCTGGTAGATCAGGTGTTTGAGCCTCTCGCCGCCGCTCTTGGTCCAGATAGTCTCTGGGCTGCCCTCTTTGGGACCGGAAAGGGCGCCGGCGCCGCCGGGCTGTTCCTGGCCATGGGCTTTCTGGGTGTGGCCACCTGCCTGCTCTTCCGGCGGGACAAGCGAATCTGGGCCCTAGAATGCCAGGGATAGTCCTCCCATAACACCAAACAGGTCCTGACCTTATGGTCCGGGACCTGTTTTCTTTCCCAATCCTCCTTCCGTGCACTGTTTGGCCATCCGCTGTAAGGTGATACTGTTTATACGTCCATTGGGCCCGCCAAATTTCTCCTCTACTTTTTTCCTCTCCCTTGCAATATCCCGCAAAACGGCCTATAATGTGGAATGAGATTTTATGTACACTGGCCCCTACATAGGAGGGAACTTATGACCATTGACCAACGGGGCGCCGGTCTGTGGCGCCGGATCGCTCCCGCCCAGCGGACCGCCTTTTTCAGCTGCCTGATCACAGGCCTTTTAGTCCATTTGTACGCCTTCACCAACCTCATCCCCAACTCTGACGGCTTGAGCCGGGTCCATGATCTTCAACAGATGACTATCTCCGGCCGCTGGTTTCTCCATTACGCCTCCGCTCTCAACAGTTACACCCAGATG
This sequence comes from Muriventricola aceti, assembly GCF_025567565.1. Lineage (NCBI taxonomy): Bacteria > Bacillati > Bacillota > Clostridia > Eubacteriales > Oscillospiraceae > Muriventricola > Muriventricola aceti. Next base: position 79,658 of record NZ_JAOQKF010000007.1, read on the forward strand.
CCGGCGGCCATCGGCCTGCTGTCCCTGCTCCTCCTGGGAACCGCCGCCGCCCTGACCGTCAGTCTGCTTCGGCTGGACAGCCGGGTACTCGCTGGGCTAGCCGGTGCGGTGATGGCTGCTTTCCCAGTGATGGGATACACCTTTTTATACCTGTTTACCGCTTCCGCCTACTGTCTGGCTATTTTGCTCGCGGTGCTGTCCGTCTGGCTGGCTAGGCGGGGAACCCTTCTGAGTTGGGCGGCTGGAGTGGTGGCTCTCGCTCTGTCCATGGGGACTTATCAGGCCTATGTGACTGTGGCCATCTCTCTGTCCCTACTGGCAGTGTTTCGGGCTGCTCTGGACCCTGAGTTCACCTTCCAATCCACCCTCCGCCTAGGTCTCCGGCTGATGGCCTATTTGGCTGCCGGCGCCCTGCTGTACTACGGTGTCCTTCTGCTGTTCCTACAGTTCAAGGGCCTGGAGCTGTTATCCTATCTGGGAATGGACGCCGCCAGTTCCGGCTATCCCTTCGATCAGCTTCCCCGGCTTATCCTGGATTCCTATAAACAGGTGGTGTCCTTCTTTTTTCTTCCCGGCTCCGCCAACGGCTTCGCTGATTTGTGGATGGTCATTCTGGATCTGGCCGCTCTGGCTTTGGGGGGAGCCTGCTTTCTCCTCCACCTGGGGAAAAAGGGGCTTTATCGGGATAGGTGGCGGCCCCTGACCGCCCTGTCTATGGTCGCCCTCCTGCCTCTGGGCATGGACTTTGGCCAGATCCTCAGCCCATGGTCTGTCCCTACTCCCCTAATGAAATACGCCTTTGTATCTGTCTATCTTCTGGTCCTCCTGGCCGTCGGGCTGTTGGACAGTCAAGGGGCCTCCGCCGGTCCTGGGGCCTGGGTCCCTCCCGCCGCTGTCCTGTGGGGAGTGCTTCTGCTGGTGTTCTGCCTGAATACCAACAATCTGCTGTACACCGCCTCCGCCCAGGCCCACCGGGCTACAGAGAGCTATCTCACCCGGCTTTTTGCCCGTGTGGAGGCCTGCCCCGGCTATGAGCCGGGGATGGAGGTCGCTATCGTGGGCGCTATCCCGGAAGATCAGCTGACGGCCCAGATTGACATCTACGATCAGGTGGACCATTACAGTGTCCCCCGTGATACAGTGGCCCCCCTGAACAAGCACATCTACTACTACCTGAACGACTGGCTCAACATTCCCGTGGCGGAACCTGACGAGGACACCATGATCGCTGTGGCCGCTTCTCCGGAGTTCCAGTCCATGCCCCTCTACCCCGCCCAGGGCAGCGTCCAGATGGTGGGCGGCCGAGTGGTTGTGAAGCTCCAGGAGGAGTACACCCCAAAATCTGACTTCGAGATCGCTTATGAGAACAGGAGATAAGCAAATGGAAGACACCCTAAGATCCGGCCTGCTGTCCGTCGTTCTGCCCTCCTACAACGAGGAGGCCTCTATCCCACGGGCGGCGGACACCATTACCGCCATCCTGATAGATGCGGACATCCCCCATGAGTTAGTATTCGTGGACGACGGCTCCCGGGACCGCACCTGGACCGTCATTCAGGAACAGGCGGGCCGCCATCCCCAGGTCCGTGGGGTCCGCTTCTCCCGGAATTTCGGCAAAGAGGCCGCCATCTTCGCCGGTTTGGCCCAGGCCCGTGGAGACTGCACTTTAGTCATGGACTGTGATCTGCAGCACCCGCCAGAGAAGGCGGTGGAGATGTACCGCCTGTGGCAGGAGGGCTACCAGGTTGTGGAGGGGGTCAAGGCCAGTCGCGGCAAGGAAAACCCCTTGCATACCTTTGCGGCTAAAAGCTTTTACTCCATCATCAGCCGGGCTACGGGCATTGATATGTCCCGTGCCTCCGACTTCAAGCTGTTGGACCGCCGAGCGGTGGATACCCTGCTCGCTATGCGGGAGAAAAATGCCTTTTTCCGTGCCCTCTCCTCCTGGATCGGCTTTCAGACCACCCAAGTGGAGTTTGAGGTACAGCCTCGGTTGGAGGGCGAGTCCAAGTGGTCCATCCGCAGCCTGGTCCGATACGCCATCACCAACATCACCTCCTTCTCCGCCGCCCCCCTTCAACTGGTCACCCTGCTGGGCGTAGTGGTCTTTCTCTGCTCGGTGGCGCTGGGCATCCACTCTCTATGGCAGTGGGCCTCTGGCAACGCGCTGGAGGGCTTTACCACCATCATTTTGCTCCAGCTGTTCATCGGCAGCATCCTGATGATCTGTCTGGGCGTCATCGGCTATTACATCGCCAAAATCTATGAGGAAATCAAGGACCGGCCACGGTATATCGTGGCCGAACGATGCGAGGGGGACCGGGATGAAGGAACTGCTAAAAAAGATATTTGATCCCACCTTCTTCCGTTTCATCCTGGTGGGGATTGTCAATACCCTGGTCGGCTATGGCGTCATGTTCGGGCTCTACAACCTAGCGGGACTCTACACCTGGGGCGAGGTGGGCGAGTGGGTCTCCTCCGCCGCTAACTATATTGTAGGCAGCGTAGTCAGCTTCTTTTTGAATAAGCACTTCACCTTCCGCAACCAGGAGAAAGGGGCTGGGGTCGTCCTTCGATTCGCGCTCAATATCACCGTCTGCTGGTTGCTGGCCTACGGTCTAGCCCAGCCTCTCATGGGCTGGCTGCTGGCCGGTATGGGTCTTAGCCCACAATGGGAAGGTAACCTTACCCTACTAGCCGGCTCCGGTCTGTTTGTGATTCTGAATTACTTTGGTCAACGCTTTTTCGCCTTCCGGGCGAAATAAAAAATTGGGGTTTTCGGTACAGCCCTAGGACCGAAGATAAAAGGCGGTGTGTTCTGATAAAGAACACACCGCCTTTTTATCCTTGACAGCCAGAACAACCTCCCTGCCTACTCACTTCCTCTCGCCGCTTCTTCCGTATACTGGCGGCCCACAGGTCCGCCCCAATCAGGACGGCGCACCAGGTTAGCAGTAGAGTCAGCACCAAAACGGCACAGTTCCGGAAAAATTCCTGGGGCAAAATCAGGATAACCGGGTCCTCCCACCAGTTAAAAAGCCAGTTCTCTTTTCCTGGGAAAAACAGGGCATGGAACACCACAAAGGCCCGGTCAAAGTCCAAGGCCGCCAGTCCGCCCACCACCAGGAAGATAGCACCCAGCGCGGACGCGGCCCAGAATCCGGGACCTCGTCCAAGAAAACAATGGGGGCGAGCCTTTTTTCTCCTGCACCAGAAAAACAGGACCACAAGTCCGGCCAGGGACAGTACAAGTACCCACAGGTCCAGGAGGAACAGCCCCCTCACATCGGCAAAATGGCTGGCCCCGGAGGCTGAAAAGGGGAGCACGCCGGCGGCAAAGTTCGGACGCTGGCCCAGGCAGTAGTCCATCATCTGGTCAAACGCCTCTGTGATCTGCTCCCTGGTCAGGCCAGTATACTCCACCAGCCCCAGTGCGTCGATATGCGCGTAGTAAAATGGGCGGCATAGCAGAGGGGCGGCGATGGAGCCGCTAAGAACCGCCAGGGCGGTGAGGAGAGAAAGCAGCAGGGACAGCGGTTTACTGGTTTTCATAGTCATGACCTCGCAATACAGCATCTGGAAGTAGGGATAAGGCAAGCCGCACCTGACCGGTCAGGTTCCCCCCACACACATACCGACACCGGAAACGTGCTCCAGCCACCTGGGCGCTCCCCGGACTATCGATAATTTCCACACAAATATCACAGCACAAAAATCGTCGGCCCCAGAGGAAACAGGTGAAACCTCCTGTGGCATCCACATGTAGGAAATCTCCATAGGCCGCTGTCAGGACCAGCAGGAACACAGTAACCGAGCGCTGCGCTCCCTCACCGGCCGCTGACTCACCTTTTCCAGATTATCTTAATCATAACACAGTTGGTCCGGCACTGCAACAAAAAGCGGGCCCGGCGTACCGGGTCCGCTTTTGTCGTTCGGATGGAAAAATCAGGCGGCCTTCTTCTTGCCGAAGATGGTCTTGCAGCCCTCCACAGCCAGTACGATGGCCAGCACAAACAGGGCAGCACCCAAGATAGACTGAGCATAAGGAGCCCAGTCGAAATTGCCGGCCTTGTCCAGAGGCATACCGCCAGCGGCCATGATCTTACCAGCCTGGGTGGTGATAGTCTGGACCAAAGAAGTCAGAGTGACCACCAGCATGAAGGCCATGGGGATATAGAACATCTTGTTGTTGCGGCCGATGTTGCCCAGCCAGGCACACACAGTCAGCAGGGCCAGAGCGGCCAGCAGCTGGTTGGCTGCGCCGAACAGGGGCCAGATCTTGGAGTAGCCAGTCATGCCCAGGCCAACGCCCAGCACCACGGTGATGACAGTGGCCACGAAGGGGTTGCACAGGATGGCCTTGAAGCCGGTGGCATCCTTATAGGTCTGGCCGGGCTCCAGCCAGAACTCCTGGAACATGTACCGTGCCAGACGGGTGGCGGTGTCCAGAGAGGTCAGGCAGAACACGGACACGGTCAGGACCAGCAGGGAACTGATGGTACTCTGGGCGCCAGCCAGGCCGGGGATGGAGGCGACCATGCGGGAGATGCCGGTAGCGAATACCTGTGTGGGAGTTACGATCTCGCCGGAGGCGTACTCGTTCCAGATGAAGGACACGGCGGACAGGGAGATCAGAGCCAGGGCGCACTCGATGAGCATACCGCCGTAGGCGATGGGCTTGGCGTCCCGCTCGTGGTCCAGCTGTTTAGCGGTGGTGCCGGAGCCCACCAGGGAGTGGAAGCCGGAGATGGCGCCGCAGGCGATGGTAACGAACAGAGCTGGGAAGACATAGCCCAGAGAGGTCCCGGTCGGGGCGATGGTGTCATACGCGCCGGTGAAGGCGGGCATATCCATATGAGCGGCGTCCGCGCCGGTGAGGCCGGCGCCGATCACGCCCACGGCCGCGATGACCATCATGGCGTACAGCAGGAAGGAGGACAGATAGTCACGAGGCTGGAGCAGAATCCACACGGGGGCCACGGAGGCGATCAGAATGTACACACCGATAATCCACATCCAAGCGGTGTTGGACAGGTAGATAGGGTGCCACTTCAGACCGATGGCCAGGCAGATCACGATACCGATGACGCCCACGATGGTAGCTACGGACAGAGAAGCGCCCCGACGGTAGACGAAAAAGCCAAAAAGAATAGCCATAATAATGAACAGCAGGGAAATCATAGCCACAGAGGCATTCGTCCCGGAAGCGGCCACATCCACCACACCGTCTACATAGGTGGCCTGGAAAGTGCTGGCCACGATGGAGGCAAAGGCGGCCACCACGAGCACCAGGGTCAGGTAAGAGAAGGTCAGAAACAACTTTTTAGCCCGCTCACCGATGTTCAGTGCCACCACTTCGCCCAGGGACTGACCCTTGTGGCGGATGGAGGCGAACAGGGCGCCATAGTCATGGACAGCGCCGAAGAAGATACCTCCGATCAGAACCCACAGCACCACAGGAACCCAGCCAAAGACAGCGGCCTGGATGGGGCCGTTGATGGGGCCGGCGCCGGCGATGGAGGAAAAGTGGTGTCCCATCAGGACAGGGGCCTTGGCAGGGACGTAGTCCATGCCGTCCTCCAGCTCATGAGCTGGGGTGACCTTGGAGTCGTCAACACCCCACTGTTTGGCAAGCCAGCCGCCGTAGAAGATGTAGCCTACGATCAAAATAGCGATGCCAACGATAACAACTAACATTGCATTCATTGCGTTTTCTCCTCTCCTAAATGATATGCAGAGATGATACTCCCTGTCAGCCGCTTCAGATCTTTTTGTATCGCTCTTCCCGCGCGGTTGACAGTGATTTCGCCCGTGGACAGGTCCACGGCGGCTATTCTAAACTCCATCCATCCATGGAGCGATAGCTTATATTCCCGGCGCTTCTTCAGCTTCCTCAGCTTGGCCAGGGCTTGGGGCTCGGCGCTGTCATATAGCGTCACCGCCGTCAGATAGGTATACATATGCTGTATATGGGGGTGCACACGGGGCTCTCCGTCCTCCAGCACCCGCTGAAAGATCTGGTCCACAGCCCCCTCATCCAGGTGGTCCACCGCACAGAGATAGAGATACTCATGGTTTTCCGCCGCCCACAGCTCCGCTTTTTTGACCAGAACATACTGGCTATCCCGCATATGATAGGCGCACAGCGCCTTGAGCGGAGTACCGTCTTCTATATCCTCAATATCGTAATAGGCGGCATAGGCCCGTTTCAAGCGGTCCAGCGCCAGTTGACTCATTCGGGACAAGGTATCCTCGCTTTCCAGCTCCCGCCCACAGACATAGTAAAACAGCCAGACTTACAAAGGACGGCTGTTTTGTGTGATCGCCCTGTTGAACACAGAGGCTCCCTGGTGTAAACCTGCGGGAATTATGAACAATCTATTAATATCATCGCTATCATATCAGATTGTAGAAAAATTTGCAAGTAGTATTTGCTATCTTCAGGTCAAAAAGCGCCTTATTTCTCTCCATATTTTATTCATATTGTACAATTTTTGAGCGGTTTTTTATCAGGGCATAAAATCTTAAATTTTTTCTCTCCGCCTTCCCTGCATTGACAGCCTAACGGGAATGGACTAGAATAAAAATACATTTCTTAGCCGGAGGATCTTAATCATGAACGGATCTGTTCCGCTTCGGGGCCTTCCTATCCCAGAGCGGTGGCGGAGGCTTGCCCTCCCTTCCCTGTTCTTCGCCGCGGTCATCTACTATGAAGAATTATTCTTGAAGCTGTACTGCTTTTACTCCCTGTCCCCTGTTGGAATGCTGTTCACCCTACTGTTCACTCTGCCTGTGGCCCTCCTCTTGGGACTCTTGTGCGGCGGCCTGCCCCCCCGCCAGGGCCGGGTCCTGTTACCTCTGCTCACGCTGCTCCTCTCCCTGTGGATCGGGGCCCAGGCCATCTACTATCACCTGTTCAAGACCTTTCTGACCATCTTCTCTCTCACCAAGATGGCGATGGTCGCCGGGGCCTTTGGCGATATGGCCACCATGGAGGTATTAGTCAACTGGTTCCCTGTGCTGATGATGGCCATTCCGGTGATTCTGTCCTTCCTCTTTCGCCAGCGGCTAGTCCCAGACCATCCTCCTCTGGTCCGGGGCCAGAGGAGACGATGGGCGGTCATGGCCGCCGCTATCCAGTTGGCCACCATGTGCATCGTGCTGCTGTGCAGCGGCGGCGCCATGTCCCTGCGGTATATCTACACCCAGGCCGCTGTCCCGGCTCTGGAAACGCAATATTTCGGCATGATGACCCAGACACAGTTGGAGATCCGCCGGGTCCTCTTTGGCATCGACCCAGACCAACCTGCCGACCCGGATATCTCCCAGGAGCCTGATGGCACAGAAGTGAACGGTTCCACGCCAAACCGCAGCGGCGACCATGTGATGGACCTCCCCTTTGACACTCTCATCCGGCAGGAAACGGATGCAGATATGCTGGCGATGCATCAGTGGTTCTCCCAGCGGGAACCCACGGCTAAAAACCAGTGGACCGGCTATTTTAAGGGTAAAAATCTGGTCTGGATCGTGGCAGAGGGCTTTTCCACCCTGGCCATGGATCCCCAGCGCACCCCCACTCTGTGGAAGCTGTCCCACCAGGGCTTTGTATTTGAGAACTTCTATACCCCCTTGTGGGGAGTATCCACCTCGGACGGTGAGTATGTTACCACTACCAGTCTGATCCCCAAGTCGGGTGTTTGGAGCTACTCCCAATCCTCGGACAACTATATGCCCTTCGCGCTGGGTACCCAATTCCGCAAGGAAGGCTACCGGACCATGGCCTTCCACGACTACCTCTACGACTACTACGACCGGAATCTATCCCACTCCAATATGGGCTATGAGTACTATGCCATCGATCAGGGGTTACGGGCGGAGGATGTGATTCCTGCCGACGATCTGGCTGCTGGGCGGATTTTTCCCCCTTCTGACGAGATGATGATGGATACCATTGTCCCCATGTTTGTGGATGAGGACCAGTTCATGGTCTACTGCCTGACAGTCAGCGGCCACCTGAATTATACGCTGGAGGAGAATATCATGTCTGCCCGCCACTGGGACGAGGTCAAGGACCTGCCGTACAGCGACCCGGTCAAGTGCTATCTTGCCAGCCAAATCGAGCTGGAGCTGGCTGTGGAGAGCCTGGTAGAGCAGTTGGAGGCGGCGGGCAAACTGGAGGATACGGTCATTGTCCTGTCCGCCGACCACTACCCCTACGGCCTCACTGACGAGGAGTACAGCGAGTTGTTGGGCCACCCGGTGGACCCAATATTTGAGATCTATGAAAATACTTTGATCCTGTGGAGCGCCGACCTGGAGGAGCCGGTCTATGTGGACAAATACTGCTCCAGCCTGGACGTGATGCCAACCCTATCTAACCTCTTTGATTTGGAATATGACTCCAGATTGCTCATGGGGTCGGACATTTTGTCCGACAGCCCGGAGCTGGTGATTTTCGCCGATTACAGCTTTATCAACGAGCGGGGCTACTACAACTCCTCCGACGACTTGTTCACCCGCTGGGACGGCAGCGAAACCGATTTGGAGGCCCTGGTCCCCCTGGTCAATGAGGTACAAAATCGGGTGGCCTATTCCGCCTCCATTCTGGATACAGATTACTACCGTCTTCTCTTCCACGCCCCTACTGACTAAAGACGCCCCCTGGATAACCAGGGGGCGTCTTTCCTGTATATCAAACCCGCGGGCGGGGTATTTTTGGTCTGCCGCCCCGAGGCCGGCTGAGGGGCAGCAGTGAGCGGGCCGGTCCTTCTCCTGGCGTTCTGCCTGATAGAGAAGTCCGGGGGCCGGCGCAGTGGGGCGTCATCGGCCCAGACGGCCCATTGTCCGTCATTTCAAAGAATGGGTCAGCGGGTATCCACCCTTGACCTAATCTTAGGATACCATGTACACCCAGGGAATTTTTCACAGAACTGCAAATAATTCATGAACCTTCCATGAACAGGCCTATGGTACATTCCAGCAAGGTGTCCTGGATATCCATGGGTATCGCGGCAGCCGTTCTCTGATCCTGTTCCCCACCTTGAAGAGAGCCTAAAAATATTGTATAGTTACAAATATCCCATCATTGAAGCCCCACTGACCGGGGCACACACCAGTGGCATAAGGAGGACAACTATATGGCCTTTGATTTCAAAAAAGAATTCAAAGAATTTTATATGCCAAAGGACAGGCCGGAGATCGTAGAGGTCCCGTCCACCAACTACATCGCAGTGAGAGGCGAGGGAGATCCCAATGCAGAGGGCGGCGCGTACCAGCGGGCGATCAGTATCCTATATGCCGTTGCGTACACGTTAAAAATGAGCTACAAGAGCGATTATAAGATTGAGGGCTTTTTTGAGTATGTCGTTCCCCCACTGGAAGGGTTCTGGTGGCAGGGCGGTACAGCCGGGGCGGGCTATGGGCGTAAAGAGGACTTTCACTGGATCTCCGTCATTCGTCTGCCGGATTTTGTGACCAGAGAACACTTTGGCTGGGCAGTCCAAACTGCTGAGAAGAAGAAGCGGATAGACTGCTCATCGGCCGAATTCCTGACGATCCATGAGGGTCTGTGCGTCCAGATCATGCATCTTGGCCCATTTGACGAGGAGCCCAAGACCGTGGCTCTGATGGAGGAATATTTAGAAAAACATGGATATGTGACAGATCTCACAGCCGACCGCCTGCATCACGAGATCTATCTGTCCGACGCGAGAAAAGTGGCGCCTGAACGGTGGAAAACAGTGATCCGCCATCCCATCAAGAAAAAGGCATAAGTCTTTGTCAGTCCAATTTGAGGCCCTTCCCTCCAGGGAGGGGCCTCTTTATATTATTTTTTATGAAGCGTATATGCCACAACCGTACATATGATGATCCCAACGCTAAACGGAACGGCATACAGAAAGGCAACGCTGGCCGGCGCGCTGTAGCAGGAGTGCTCAATACCGCAAAGCATATCACGGTAATGATAGGCAACCACGAAACACATTATGTCAGATAGTACAATCGCGAGCGCCGTGAACAAATAACTCAACTTTTTCATATGCCTGCCCCCCAATTCATTTTTTTCGCAATATTAGTGCTAATCCTATAACCATCGAAAGCACGCAGAGAATGATAAGTATACCAGATCCGCTCAAAGTAACTGTTGAAGCAGCATTAAGCTGTTCCGCTGCGCTTGGACTCAAAACCATCATAGCTCCGAACAGAATCAGACAGATAGCACCCACCAAGCAAAGCCCTATGCCCACTTTCATTTCGATTGCTTTTGGATCTTTGGTTTTTTCTAGTTCCTGTGGCACTTCATTTGTCCCTTGAGTAAATGCCTCGTCTTTCACAAGTTCGTCGATAGTAATGTCAAAGCACTCGCTCAATGCTAACAGTTTTTCTAATTCAGGCGTTGATATTCCACTCTCCCATTTGGAGATAGCCTGTCTTGAAACGCCTATTTTCTCCGCCAGCTGTTCCTGAGAAAGCCCGCTGTTCCGCCTGAACTGATAGATCCTTTCAGACAACATCTTCTTTCCCTCCCTATAAGCACTATACCGCCATTCCTAGTTACATACTATCAACTATGGTTGAAACTTCCGCAACCGGCGGTTGCGGAAGCAATTTTTTTCTCCTATAACAGATATCCTTATCCCGCACCGTAGTCAAGAAGTGAATATCAATAGTATACTCCCGATTCTTTTTCACTGCCAGAGGTATCTCTTCTCTAGCTATCGGTATCCAACGACGGTCTCCCCCCTGATCTTAATTGAGTCCTCCATCCCCTCTTAAGGTTTTTACCGGCCACATAAAAAGCCCGCTATCTCTTTTCAGAGATAGCGGGCCTGTTTCAGTTAATACCCAGTTGAGTCCAGAGCTCGTTGTACAGATTGCGGATATCGGGCGGGGTGACCAGATAGGCTTCGCACCGGTCCAACACCTCCTGGGGAGCGGCCATAATCTCATACAGCTCCATATCCAGAGGCTCGCCGTACTGCTCCTCGTACCAAGCGGGGTACTGCTCCAGCGCCTCGCTGTTGGGAGAGGCATACCAGATATAGTCCATGTTGGCCAGGTTGGCCTCGGTGGAGGCAATAAAATTGATCCATTCATGGGCCTCGTCCACATTCTGAGCGTTTTTCAGAATGCACATGGCGTCCACGAACCAGTTGGAACCCTCCTCAGGCACCACATAGGCCAAATCAGGGTTGTTCTCCCGCATGGTCAGGTAGTCGCCGGCGTAATAGGCGGTGATAGCGGCGTTGCCCCGCTCCATGGCCTGGAAGATCTCGTCCATATAGAATGCCTGATAGACGCCCTTGGCGTTGGCATCAGCCAGCAGCTGATAGGCCTCACGGATCTCACTCTCATCAGTGGTATTGACGGAGTAGCCCAGATAGTACAGCGCAATGCCCAGGGCGTCACGGGAGTTGCGGATCATCACCACATTGTCGGCGTACTTCTCATCGAACATAGAGCTCCAACTGGTAATGGGCTCGTCTACCATAGTGGTGTTATAGATGATGCCCAAAGTACCCCAGGTGTACGGTACGGTATACAGGTTCTCTGGATCATAGGACAGATTCCGGAATCGTGGGTCGATCTTCTCAAAGTTGGGGATCTTGCTGTAGTCCAGCTCCTGGAGCATCCCCTCCTCAATCAGCTGAGAGATCATATAGTCAGAGGGGACGATAACATCATAGTTCGCTCCGCCCAGGGCCAGGGTAGAATACAGCGCCTCGTTGCTCTCGGCGGTCTGGTAGTTGACCTCGATGCCGGTCTTCTCCTCAAATTCATCGATCAGGCTTGTGTCGATATACTCACCCCAGCTGCACACATTGACTACCCGCTTTCCGGTGTTGGTGCCGCTGCTGTTGTTGCCCGCGCTGCCGGTACTGCCGCTCCCCGCGGTATCCCCTCCATTGTCCTCCATGGCGCATCCGGACAGGAACAGGCCCAGCGCCATGGTCATGGCGAGGGTCAAGGCTGCGATTTTTTTCAATTTACCATTCCTCCAGTAATTTTTAAGAATATATCTCCAGGCCGGCAGGCCCTGAGAACAAAATAGGGTGATTATCGTCTTTGCTTTCTGGCCTTCTCCAATCGGGCTTCCCTCACATTGTTGATAATGAGCAGGAGCAGCACCGTAGCAAAGAGCAGGGTGGAAATGGCGTTGATCTTAGGGGTAATCCGCTTCTTAGTCATGCCGTAAATAGTCATGGCCAAGGTGGACACTGAGGAGCCGGCAGTAAAGTAGGAGATGACGAAGTCATCCACGCTCATGGTGAAGGCGATGAGCGCGCCGGACACAATGCCCGGCTTGATTTCGGGCACCACGACCTTCCAGAACGCCTGCATCCAGGTGCAGCCCAGGTCCTGGGCCGCGTCGATGAGGTGGCCGTCCATCTGCCTCAGCTTGGGCATGATGCACAGCACCACATGTGGGATATCAAAGCAGATATGGGCGATCAGTAAGGAGCCAAAGCCCATATACAGCCTGGGCGCGGTAAGCCGATGGGTCGTTTCCATCCATTCCACAAAGCCGTTCCAGGCGCCAAAGGCAGCCACAAAGAACAGACACAGCGCCACACCGGTGACGATGTCGGCGTTGATCATCGGAATGTTGTTAACCGTCACCAGGGGCTCCCGCCAACGCCGGCGCATATTGTAAAAACCGATGGAGGCAAAGGTGCCCACAACAGTAGATACCACTGTGGCGATCAGGGATACCGTCAGCGTGGTATATACGCTCTGCATAATGATCCGGTCCTTGAACAGCTCCTGATACCACTTTAGAGAAAAGCCCTGCCAGACCGCGTTACTATTTCCCTCGTTAAAGGAGAAGATGATAAGCAGAAAGATAGGGGCATACAGGAACAGAAACACCATGACCATAAAGGCACGGGAAGCGATACCATTTTTTCTCATAGCGTCACCGCCTGTTCTTCGCCCTCTCCAAAGCGATTCATAATCCACATACAGGTGACCACAATGACCATCATTACCAGGGAGATAGCCGAGCCCAGCCTCGGGTTGTAGGCGTTGCCCAGAAACTGCATCTCGATCAGGTCACCCAGCATGATCTGGGTGCCGCCGCCCAGCATTTTGGAGATTGCAAAGGTGGAAACGGCCGGAACAAACACCATAGTAATGCCGGACAGCACACCGGGCAGGGACAGGGGCAGGGTAATCTTCCGGAATACCCGGGCAGAGCTGGCCCCCAAGTCCCTGGCTGCCTCCAGCAGAGAGTTGTCCAGCTTAAGCAGCACCGAATAGATGGGCAGGATCATAAAGGGCAGGTAGTTGTAAACCATGCCAAGCACCACAGCGCCCTGGGTGTTGAGCAGCTTAAAAAACTTCATATTGGTCGGCCGGGCTGCATCCAGCAGGAAATCGGCTGGCAGCAGTTCCCCGATCCCCGGCAGATCTTTCAGGGCCGGCAGCACCGCCGTGTTGATGGCCGCGCAGACATCATTGAGCCAGCCATTCAATAAATTGCCCAGATCTATGATGCCCACCGCCTGGAAAAACTGGTTCAGAATGCCGCTGTTGTCCAGAATGGACATCCAGGCGTAGGTCCTCAGGAGGAAGTTCATCCACATGGGCAGCATAATGATGACCATGGCCATCTTCTGAAAGCCGGGGCCCTCCTTGGCCATGAAGTAGGCCAAGGGATAGCCGATGAGGACGCAGATAGCCGTGGCGATGATGGCCAGCTTGAAGGAGCGGGTAAAAACCACCGCGTAGGTACCCATCCGGGCAAAATTATCCAGGGTAAACGCCTCTCTCCAGTTGCCCGCCGCGATCAATTCGGCGCTGTTCGCCGTGGTAAAGGCGTAGAACACCACCATAAAGATGGGGACAATGGTGAATACCGCCATCCACAGCACATAGGGGGCGGCAAACAGGGAAAGCAGCTTATTCCTTTTCATCTCCGTCCTCCCCATCCGCCTCGTCCGGTTCCAGGGAGGCGTCGCCGATCTCCTCGTACTCCTCGGAGTAGGAGGAGTAGTCGCCAAACATCCCGGAGTATTGGCTCTTCTTCATAACGTGGATGCCATCGGGATCAATCTTGATGCCGATGCGGCTGCCCACGGGGGACAGGTCGGTAGTCTGGATCAGCCACTTGAAGCCATAGAAGTCTACGATGATGTCGTACTGCATCCCCTTGAAGGTCACGTTGGTGACCGTGCCCCTCAGCTGGCCCTGGTCCTCGGGGACGATATCCACGTCCTCGGGCCGGATGACCACATCCACCGCCTCGTCCTTCTCAAAGCCTCCGTCCAGGCACTGGAACCGCCGGTTGAAGATCTCCACCACTCCGTCCTCTCGCATGATGCCGTCGATGATATTGGACTCACCGATAAAGTCGGCCACAAAGGCATTTTTCGGCTCATTATAGATGTCCTCAGGAGTGCCGATTTGCTGGATCTTGCCGCCGTCCATGACCACTACAGTGTCGGACATGGCCAAGGCCTCCTCCTGGTCGTGGGTAACATAAATAAAGGTGATCTCCATAGCCTGCTGGATGCGCTTGAGCTCATTCTGCATATCCTTGCGCAGCTTCAGGTCCAGGGCGCCCAAGGGCTCGTCCAGCAGAAGCACCTTGGGCCGGTTCACCAGGGCCCGCGCAATGGCCACCCGCTGCTGCTGGCCGCCGGACAGCTGGCTGATGTGCCGCTTTTCAAAGCCCTTCAGGTTGACCACCTCCAGCATCTCCATGACACGCTGGTGGATCTCCTTTTCCGGCAGCTTGACTTTTTTCCCCTTATCATCCGCCTTCGGGATACGCAGGCCAAAGGCCACGTTCTCATATACGTTCAGGTGGGGAAACAGGGCATACTTCTGGAATACCGTGTTCACCGCCCGTTTATGGGGCGGAACAGCATTAATCCTCACACCGTCAAAAAAAACATCGCCAGAGGTGGGCGTCTGAAAACCACCAATGATTCTGAGTGTGGTGGTCTTGCCGCACCCGCTGGGACCCAGCAGTGTGAGGAATTCCTTGTCGTTGATATACAAATTGATTCCATCCAGCACCACTTCGCCGTCAAAGGACATGGTGCAGTTGGACAGACGGATCAGCTCCTTGGACATCTCGCTTATCCCCCTTTAGTCTGATAAAAACTTGTCAGCTCCCTCGATTTATTCACCCGGTTCGGCGTCCGCCCGCTGTGGACATCCGGGGGGCCGGGTTTTCACGGATAGCGAGATACACTATATCCGGTCATACCCCAAATGTCAATGATTTTCCCTAAAATTTTTTCTGACTTTTCCCCTCCGCTCCCCCGCAGCATGTCCAGACCGGTTTTGGACCCAAACAGGACAGCGGGAGAGGGTCCTTTCCCTCTCCCGCCGATCCTAATCCAAATTCAGATAAACCACGCGGCCCATCCCCCGCTCATCCAGCTGGACCAGCTGGTGGGAAGCGCCCGCTTCCGTCCCCAGAGTGTAGACAGACCGCTCTGTGTCTCCAGTCCGGTCCCTCTGGGTCACAAGGGCCCAGACCGCCCCCTGGGGCCGCTCCAGGGACAGCCCCTCTCCCACTTCCTCCATGGTCAGCGTCCTGCGGTCCAGCAGCTCCTCCTCTCCGTACCAGCGGACCTCCAGCTCTGTCACCCGCTCCACAGATTCCATCGTTACTTCCGCCGTAAAAGAGAATATTTCCTCCTCCCCATCGGCGGTCTTGGTTTGGGTGTCTGTGACCTTAGTGGTAAATCCCCCCATACCGCCGTAGCTGTTTCCACTGCCGTCCAGATAGACCGTGCCATCCTCCATCTGGTACACCTGATAGGCAGTCCAGCAGTAGTCAAACTCGTTTGTATTCCAGTTTCTGTCATCCAAAGGCGGTCCAAAGTAGACCGTTCCGCTGATGGACTCCTCCTCATCGCCCACTTTAATATGAGCGCCCGCCAGGCCGCTGGTACCGGCATATTGAGTACCGCCTTCTTCCAGCTCCTCCTCGGCCAAAAAGCAGTTCAGGCCAGGCAGACCTGGAAATTCATAGTCCTGTCCGTGAGGATCGTCGGTAAACCGTCCAATTAAAATCTTTTTGGGAAAGGACAGGGTGCCGAAGTCCTCTGTTTTCATTTCCTCTGTGCCGTACTCCACCCAGTGACTCTGGTCCACCGGGATCTCCTCCCCCTCCTTCGGCATCTTCTCCAATACCATGTGAAAACCGATAAACTGGTCCGCTCCGGGGTCCTCCCTCTCTGGCCGGGCCAGTCGGCTGCCAGAAGTGCTGGCGGCTAGAGCCGCCAGAAAGCAGGCCAGCAGGACGGCCGCCGCCCCTGTCTTCCCCTTAGTCCACAGTTTCTTCATCTTTGTCCTCCAATCGTCCGTCAAAGTGGAGAATGTCCCCCACCTGACAGTCCAGATAGTAGCATATCCTATTGATGGTGTGGAAGCGCACACCGCTGGCCTTCCCGGAGCGCAAGATAGACAGGTTAGCCTCGGTAATTCCCACCTTGGCACATAGCTCCTTAGAGGTCATGCCCCGCTCCTTCAGCACGTCGCTCAAATATACTCTGATCGCCATGGCTTTCCCTCAAATGATGGAGTCGTTGTCCTCCTGGAGGACCGCCCCCCGCTGAAGGCAGCGGCACAGGAGAAACAGCCCGGCGGAGGCCGCCAGTGAGAACAGCGGGAGGGTGATGGAGAAGCTGGCGGAAAGCAGCTCCCCTACCAGGGCCAGTTGGAGCAGGTTGGCAAAGACAGTCAGCGTCACAGTAGCTTGCGCCGCCGTCTTGCAGGCCAGAGCAACACGGCCGCACAGCTCCGCCCCCGCCTGGTCAAAGGTGCCGCCCCCCAGGACGGAGGCCAGCTCGGAGCCCCAAACCATAGTTACAGCTACCAGCAGGCCGGGGGCGGCGTTCAGCACCCCCAGAACAATCAGAACCGGCAGCGTCAGCCCTCCAGGGTTCGTGTTGCCTTCCACCACCCAGGCCCACTGGGCAGCTACCCCGGCGGCCCCTCCGTAGGCCACGGAAAAGGCACACAGCAGGGCACAGCCGGAGAGCAGTGCCCCAAAGGCGGCAGCCAGGCGCTGGGTGGGCGCCCCATCCAGGCCCCGGAGCAGCTTCAAAACCAGCCACGCCGCCCCCATAGACAGCACCGTACACCCTCCGGCTAAGGGGAAGATCTGGGCCGCAGTCTCCCCCAGCTGGGTCGGATTGGCCAAATAAAAGAGCCAGCAGAAGATCACAGGGGCCATCAAGCCAAGAAGGAGATCCTCCATCCCTCTGCCCTTCTTCCCTATCCGAATCAGGAGCAGCAAGGGCGCCCCGCTGACCAGCAGGACTACCAACCAGGCCAGCAGGTCGCCCCCAAAGCCAGACAGGGACAGCACCCTTAGACCCCGCCCTACTGATAGGAGAGGGTCATTCATCGTGCTCCACCCGGCTTTGGCGGACAACAGCCCTCCGGCCAGAGCCGCCAGCAGCCCCAGAATGGCTCCCCCTGTTAGCATCCACAGTTTTTTCTTCATATCTATTCCGCCCTTCAATTATTGTTTAACAATAATTTTAATATAAGATATCAAAAAAATTATTGTTTGTCAATAATATATTCAATAAAAAAGAGCCGAGGCTGCCCCGACTCTTTTCCAGCCTATTCACCGGGAGGACGGCTCTCTCCCGGCCTCTGGCCAAGCTCCAAAATACTCCCGGACAAAGTCCACGTCCTCCACCTGAAAGGTCCGGCCATTCAGGTGCTCCAGAGGTCCGGCATCGGTGGTGAAGTGGAAGGCGAGCTTATAGGAGTACAGGGCCTGCCCATGGCGGCCATACTTTCGATTCTCCCGCTCACTGCCGTACTTGCCGTCCCCGATGAGGGGGTGTCCGGCATGGGCGAATTGGGCACGGATCTGATGGGTCCGCCCGGTGATCAGGTCGCACTCCACCAGGGACAGGCCATTTTTCACCGCAAGCGTCTTATATAAGGTAACGGCAGTTTTGGCCCCCGGCCCCGGCCGGTCGCGGACATAGACCTGCTTTTTGACCTCGTCCTTAAAGAGATAGCCTTCCAGTTTCCCCTCCTTGGGCGCCATCCTGCCCTGGACTACACACAGGTAGTATTTGCTTAACTCCCGGTCCTTGATCTTCTGGTTCATCACCCGGAGTCCCTCCGCCGTCTTAGCCGCAATGACTATGCCCCCCGTGTTCCGGTCGATACGGTTGCACAGGGCTGGCGCAAAGGAATTCTCCCAATAGGGAGACCACTCCTTCTTCTGATATAAGTAAGCCTGGATATGGGTAAGCAGGGTATTGACTCGCTCGTTCTCATCCGGATGGACCACCAGGCCGGGCCGCTTGTCCAGCAGCAGGATATGCTCATCCTCATACAGGATATTCAGCTTCGGCTGGTACAGGGACAAAAAAGCGTTTTCCGGGGTGGGGCGGTCAAAGAACTCGTCGTTGATATATAACTGGAGCACATCTCCCACATTCAGCCGGATGTCCCGCTTGGAGCCCTTTCCGTTGACCTTTACCCGCTTGAGGCGGATATACTTCTGGGCCAGCGGGGCAGGCAGCAGGGGGATCGTCTTGGCCAGCCAGCGGTCCAGCCGCTGACCTGCGTCATTTTTTCCAATGGTAAATTCTTTCATGGCGGCTCTCTCCTACAAAGGCTGTAAAAAGTGCCCTATCTTCCCAAAATTGGACCATAAAAAATTATATTTGTCAATCAGAAAAAAAGATTTGACAAGTTGGGAACTTTTCTCTATAATACTTTCCGTACCATTATGCGAGTTTAGGGTCAAACCCAGGAGGAAGCCATGCGTCTGGATCTGAAAGATATCATTCATAAGCCAGACGCCCGCAAGACCTTCCAGTTCCAGGCAGACCTGTCCGGTCTGGAATTTTATGGGAGGAAACCCATCACCCGCCCCGTTCTAGCCCAGGGCAGCGTGACCAACCACGCGGGCGCTCTTGTGCTGGAGGGGACGGTCAGTTCCCTGTTGGATCTGGTCTGTGACCGCTGCGGGAAGGAATTTTCCCGTGAAAAGGTGGTCCGGCTGGACAGTCTGGTTGCCCAGGCCCTGGAGGATGAGGAGAACGACGAGATCATCCTTTTGGATGGAACTGAGTTGGATCTGGACCAGGTGGTGACGGAGGCTTTCGTACTCGAGATGGATACCAAAAACCTTTGCTCAGACGACTGCAAAGGGCTGTGTGCCAAATGCGGGGCTGACCTGAATCTCGGTCCCTGCGGGTGCAGACCTGAAGTAGATCCAAGACTGGCGGCCCTTGCGCAGCTGTTGGATGGCGAAACTGAGTGAGTAGTCGAAGTGCCGCACGGCACGTAAACCGAAGGAGGTGTCACCCATGGCGGTTCCTAAGAGAAAAGTGTCCAAGGCCCGGCGCGATAAGCGGCGCAGCTCCCACTGGAAGCTGGAAACTCCCGGTATCGTGACCTGCCCCAAGTGCGGGGCGTTCCGGCTGCCTCACCGGATGTGCAAGAATTGTCTGACCTATAACGGCCACACATTTGGCCAGGTCGAGGCCCAGCAGTAATGAATATTGCGGAAAAAGCCCGCTGTGGAACTCCACAGCGGGCTTTTTTTGAATCATATCCCTCCGGTCTGTATCCCTTTGTAAAAATCCAGTGTCTGAAAGCCCCGCTCCAGTTGGGTATGGAGATATGCCTCTGTCAGATCCGCCAGCTTGGTCAGCCCTTCCCCGCCTATCGAAAAGGAGAAGAGCCGCTTTGGATCTCCATAGGCGATATGCTCCATAGCCCGCAGCGCGTGGAGGTTGAGAGGCATGGAGATGCCCTCCCCCATCTCTCCCCGGCAGGCAGCACAGTGGACCACGCCCTCTCGCAGATGGAAGCGCGGCTCCTCCGGCGGGGTCCTGCCGCAGACGGCACAGCCGTCCAGCAGCGGCTCGTATCCAGACAAGCACATGGCCTTCAGTTCAAAGGCCGCCTTAACCAACGCCAGGGGTTTCTCTTTCATTTTATCCAGTGCGTGCAGGCTGTTCAATATCAATGAGAGCAGCTCAGAGCTGGCGACCCCTTCCACTGCCAACAGCTCCGCCACCTCGGCGAAATAGCAGCCCAAAGCCAGCCGCTCCAGGTCATCCCTCACCCCCTGGAACAGCCGTTCCGTGGACGCCTCCTTCACGGTCCAGCGCCCCTGGTAGTCGTATAACACCATTTCTGACCAGGCCAATAGCTGGCATGGCGCGGCCAGGGCGCTCCCCTTTTTTCGGCAGCCCCGGGCGGAGGCAGTGAGTTTCCCCTGCTCCTGGGTAAAGAGCGTCAGGATCTTATCCGACTCCTTATAGTCCACCTGACGGAGGACCAGAGCCTTAGTGGTCATATGCATAGCGTATCTCCTATGTACCGGGGCACAGCCTCAGGACTATGCCCGGTCCGCCCCCTTGGGCTGAGGCCGAAACGACGGCCTGGCCGGCAGTGCCGGTCCCTCCCGGTCCAGGGCCGCGAGCATCAGATAGGCTTCTGGCAGACCGGTTTCCCAAAATAAGCTCCACAGTCCGTTCTCATTCATACTCCAGTCCTCCCACAAATCTCTCCGCAATTAGACTGGGCTTTTCTCATGGAAAGTATGACCGGGAAATTCTGTTTATTGCTGGCGTCAGCTGCAATCAATCCTGGTGGTAGCCAAAATTCTGAATTGCCGCGGGATTATCACGCCAATTTTCCTTGACCTTTACCCAAGTCTGGAGGTACACCTTAGTCCCCATAAATCGCTCCATATCTTGCCGGGCCAAGGTGGATATCTTTTTCAGCATGGCACCGCCCTTGCCGATGATGATACCCTTATGGCTGTTCTTTTCGCAGTAGATGGTGGCCTCTACCTCAATGACCTCGTCCTCCCGCTCTACGAAACGGGTAATCTCCACCGCGGTCCCATGAGGGATCTCCTTATCCAGGGACAGAAGCAGCTTTTCCCGTAAGATTTCCCCCATCATCTGCCGCTCCGGCTGGTCGGAGGTCATGTCCTCCGGGAAGAGCTGGGGCCCATCGGGAAGGAAGCCCTCCAGCACGCCCAGCAGCTCCTCCACCCCCTCGCCGGTCTTGGCGGAGATAGGAACCACGGCCTGAAAGTCGTGTTCCTGGCTGTAAAGCTGTATCACTTCAAGGAGCTTGTCTTTCCGCTCCAGCGTATCCGCCTTGTTGATGACCAACACGGCGGGACAGCCCAGGGTCTTGACGCGGGCGATAAGCTGTGCTTCCGGCTCCCCAATATTCGGGATGGGCTCCACCAGCAGAGCCACCGCATCTACGTCAGCCACACTCTCCCTGACCACATTCACCATATAGTCCCCCAAGCGAGTACGGGCTTTATGCAGACCCGGCGTATCCACAAAGACAAACTGGCTCTCTCCCCGTGTCAGAATACCGCAGATGCGGTTCCGAGTGGTCTGGGGCTTGTTGGTAACGATAGCTACTTTCTCCCCCACCAGGGTGTTTATCAATGTGGACTTGCCTACGTTGGGCCGGCCGCACAGAGTAATGATACCGGATTTTTTGATAATCGGCATAAGATAATCCTCACTTTCTCAGGTGTGAACAATTTCCCGTCTACAAATATTTTTTATTATTATCTTTCAAGTCAGAGAAAGGCCACCTCTCCCTTTTCTGCTTTTTATTTTATCATATTTGACGGAAAATAGCAAACGGCCCGCCGATTTGGCGGGTCGTTTGCCGACTGTGTTACACAATGCCCATAAAATACTCGACCGCGATTGCCACTACTACCACCAAGGCAGAGATAATAAATCCGTGAATCATGGGGTTAATGCCAGATTTACGCATTTCCCGGAAATCAGTATTTAAGCCGATGGCTGCCAGAGCTGCCACCATTAGGAATTTGCTCAGCTCTTTTAAGCCAGAAGACAGCTCCTGCGGAAACACTCCCAGGCTGTTAATGGCTGCCATTCCCAAAAAGCACAGGATGAACCAGGGAAAGATAGAGGTAATCTTCACTTTTTCTCCCTGAGACACTATCCCGGCCTTCCGTTTCTCCCGCACCTCGATCAGGCTGAATACCAGCACAGTGGGGATGATGGCCAAGGTGCGAGTCAGCTTCACCATTGTGGCAAAATCGCCGGCTCCCTCTGAAAAGGCGTATCCTGCCGCCACCACGCTGGAGGTGTCGTTCACCGCCGTCCCGGCCCATAGTCCATAGGCCATATCGCTTAATCCCATGGCCTGCCCCATAATAGGAAAAAGGACGATCATCACCATGTCAAATAGAAAAGTGGCCGACATGGCATAGGCAATATCCTTATCCTCCGCATCGATCACCGGGGCGATGGCCGCAATCGCAGAGCCTCCGCAGATCCCCGTCCCGGCAGAAATCAGGTTAGACAGCTTCCAGTTCAGGCCAAGTGCCCGCCCCACAAAATATCCGCCGCCGAAGCAGGTCAGCAGGGTAAACATCATGACTACCAGGGACAGCCGGCCTACATTGAGCACTACCTTGATGGACAGCGAGGCTCCCAAGAGAATGATGGCGAATTTCAGAATTTTTTTGGATGTGAACTTCAGGCCCTTGGCCACACCATCGCTCGGCTTCCTGATCTGGTTGAGTCCCATACCGATGAACAGGGCAATGACTGACGCCCCAATGAGATGGATCGGCAGTAGACCCTCAATGAATTTGGCACAAGCCGCGATAGCCAATGCCAGTAAAAGTCCGGGAATAAGCTCCCCTATCCGGTTCAACACCTTCATAGCTCCACTTCCTTTTGCAATATTTCCCTCTGGTCACATTCATCATAACACCGGTTGATTATAAAATCAAATTATGTTATATTATATATAATAAATATTTTTAATGGACGTGAACATATGCTGGACCAAAAACTTCAGACCTTTCTCACTGTAGTGGAGCTGCGCAGCTATACACTGGCCGCCCAGGCCCTTCATATCACCCAGCCCGCCGTTTCTCAACACATCCGAAAGCTGGAAGAGCACTACGGTGCCCAGCTCATCGACTTCACAGGCCATCAGCTCGCCCTCACCCGAGCGGGAGAATTGATGTATCGATACGCCACCTTTCAGGCAGCCAACGAGCACAGGCTGCTGGAGCAGCTCAACCAAAGCGCCCAAACTCTCCGGGTCGGTGCCACCCTGTCCATTGCCGACTATTATCTTCCCCCTCTTTTGGCCCCCTTTCTGGCCCAGTCCTTCCGTCCCCTGGCGCTCCATGTAGGCAATACGGAAGAAATGCTGTCCGCCTGTGTTCGGGGAGAGCTGGACTGTGCCCTCATCGAAGGGATCTTTTATGACAATGACTTCTGCAGCCACATTTTTCATACTGCCCGGTTTTTACCTGTGGCTGCCGCCAGCCATCCTCTTTCACAGAAAGAACACAGGCTGACAGATCTGTTTTCTTATCCTCTCATTTTGCGTGAGCCCGGATCAGGCACCCGCGCCATTCTGGAAAACAGACTCTTTCAAGCCGGCTGCTCTCCCCAATCCTTCTCCTCTGTACTGGAGTGCGGCAGCTTCCGAATGATTAAGGAACTGCTGAAAGCAACTCATGCTGTCAGCTTCATGTATGAGCAGGTGGCCGCCCAGGAGGTGGCGTGTGGTACACTGACCTATCTGCATCTGTCCGATTGGCAGATCCTGCGCCCCCTCTATTTTGTCTACCCCAGGCACAGTATGTCCCACAAAGCCTGTCAGAATTTTTATGACGAATGTCTTTGTCCCAAATAGAACAGACGGAGCCAAGTCCTATGACTTGGCTCCGCTGTGTTATGTCCGGTCAAGACCCATCTCCGTCAAAATTTTTTCTTCTCTTTCCCGCATCTGCCGCTTCATCGGGCCCTCGTCCAGGTGGTCGTAGCCCAGCAAATGGAGGACCGAGTGTACCGTTAGATAGCACAGCTCCCGCTCCAGGGAGTGACCGTACTCCTCGGCCTGCTCGTTTGCCCGCTCCAGGGAGATCACCATATCCCCCAAAAAGACTTTGCCCGTGTCTGGGTCCGCCCACTCGGCTCTGGGCTTTTCTCCGGGAGACAGCTCGAACATGGGAAAGGACAGCACATCGGTGGGCCGGTCCACCCCTCGCGTTTCCAGATTGGCCTGATGGATGCCCGCGTCATCTGTGATAAGCACATCGACGGCGCAGGGCACGTCCACCCCCTCCGTCTCCAAGGCTGCCTCGATAACCCGCTGGAGCTTTGACTCGTAGGGCCAGTCCTCCTCACAGTCCACACACACGCAGTGGGACGTCCCCTTTTGTCCTTTGCCAAGCAGCATATCTTCCACCCCTGCCCTTACCAGGCCGCCACAGTGCCATCGCACCGAGGCTCGGTCCCGCCAACTAGCATTCCGTTCTCCGTCCGCCAAATGATTTGCCCGCGGCCCATAGTGATGTTGGTGTTCAAAACCTCCACCTCATGGCCCATGTCCGCCAGCTCTCTGCCGATGTGGGCGGGAACCTCCCGCTCCAACTGGATATGCTTTCCGCCCACCCACTGAATTCTCGGGGCATCCAGCGCCTCCTGGGGATTCATATGATAGTCGATGGTGTTCACCGCCACCAGCACATGGCCCTGGGGCTGCATGAAGGCGCCCATGACGCCGAAGGGGCCAACAGCATCTCCGTCCTTCATCATAAAGCCGGGGATGATGGTGTGATAGGACCGCTTCCCTCCGGCCAGGCAGTTGTCGCTGTTCTCCTCCAGGGAGAAGTTGGCGCCCCGGTTCTGTAAGGAGATACCAGTGCCGGGGATGGCCACGCCGGCGCCGAAGGTGGTATAGTTGCTCTGGATAAAGGATACCATGTTGCCCTCTGGGTCGGCAGTACACAGGTAGATGGTCCCGCCGCAGGAGGGGTCTCCCGCCTCCGGCATCAGCGCCCTGTCAGAAATGAGGGCCCGGCGCTGGGCGGCGTACTCCTCGGACAGCATATCCTCCACCTTGGTCTTCATGTACCGGGGGTCCGCCACATAAGTCTTAGTGTCCGCGAAAGCCAGCTTGATGGACTCCAGGATCTTGTGGTAGGTGTCGGCGCAGTCCTTCTCCTGGGACAGCTCCAGCCCCTTTAGGATATTCAGCGCCATCAGCACTGTGATGCCGTGGCCGTTGGGCGGTATCTCGCACACGGTATAGCCCTTATAGTCTGTGGTGATGGGCTCCACCCACATGGGCTGGTAATTTCTGAAGTCATCCTCACAGAAATACCCCCCAGTTTCTCGGCTGAAGGCCACAATCTTCTCCATCAGAGGACCACGGTAATAGCTTTCACAGTCTGTGGCGGCCAGCTCCTCCATCGTCTGGGCATACTCCTCCCAGCGGAACAGTTCACCGGCCCGGTAGTGGGTGCCGTCCTCCTTCATAAAGGTATTCCACCAATAGGAGTGAGGCGCAGGTTCCTTGGACCGGGCAGCGGCAATACGCTGGGAGTCCTTCTCCCACTGGGGCTCCAGATTGACCGGGACAGGATATCCCTCCCGGGCATAGGAGATGGCTGGAGCAAACAGTTCGGACAGGGGCTTGGCGCCAAATTTTTTATTGATCGCCGCCCAGCCCGCGGGGGCCCCCGGCACCATGGTCGGCAGCCAGCCCGTTTTGGGCATCTCACTGTGCCCCATGGCTCTCACCATCTTCGCATCCAGCGCCATGGGAGCCACGCCACTGGCGTTGAGTCCGTACAGCTTCTTCTCCTTCTCTACCCAAATCAGGGCAAAGCAGTCTGAGCCCAGGCCGTTTCCGGTGGGCTCCAGGATGGGCATGGCTGCGGCCATGGCGACAGCCGCGTCCATAGCGTTTCCTCCGGCCTTCATCACATCCAGGCCGATCTGGGCCCCCAGAGGCACAGAGGTGCAGGCCATTGCGCGGCGGGCATAGACTACATTCCGGCGGGAAGGATAGGAATATTTTTGTGGGTCGAATTGGGGCATAGGTCCTCTCTCCTTTTCTTTCCTTTGCAGCCCCCATTATACAGGAATCTGGCCCTTTTGAACAGAAGAAAGCAAAAGAAATTTTTATTCGCCTCTTCCTTATGCTTCGGGCATATTTCTCTCCCCTTCGGACAAGCTATGGTCATCTTCATTCTCTATTGGGAGGCGTTTCCCTTGACGACAAAAAAAACAGGCAGCCAGACAGTCACCCTGGCCTGTCCCCCTTCCTTCGCCGGTCACGCCAACGTGGTAGGAAAGAAGGAGGGTGAGGGCCCTCTGGCCAGCTCCTTCGACTATATCGGGACTGACGACACCTTCGGCGAGTCCACCTGGGAGAAATCGGAGAGCGCCATGCAGAAGCAGGCCCTGGCTCTGGCCTTAAATAAGGCGGGCCAACCTGCCTCTAATATAGACTGGCTCTTTGCCGGCGACCTGCTGAATCAGTGCATCGGTTCTTCCTTCGCCGCACGCGGCCAGGAGATTCCCTTTTTCGGCCTCTATGGGGCGTGCTCCACCATGGGGGAGGGGCTGGCTCTGGCCTCTATGACCTTGGATGGCGGCTTCGGGGAGTGGGCCGGAGTGGTAGTCTCCTCCCACTTCTGCACTGCCGAGCGCCAGTACCGCACCCCTCTGGAGTACGGCGGCCAGCGAACTCCCACCGCCCAGTGGACCACTACCGCTGCCGGAGCTGCTATTCTGGCACGGGAGGGCCCCGGCCCCTATATCACCCATGTGACGGTAGGCAAGATTGTGGACAAGGGCATCACCGACACCAACAACATGGGGGCAGCCATGGCCCCGGCCGCCTATGACACCATCTCCACCCACCTAAAGGACACCGGCCGGGCGCCGAGCTACTATGACCTGATCGTCACAGGCGACCTGGGTAATCTGGGCAGCGAGCTACTGTTGGAGTTGCTCCGGCAGGACGGGCTGGAACTGTCCAACCACACCGACTGCGGGATGCTTATTTTCGACCCGCAGAGTCAGGATGTCCACTGCGGAGGTTCCGGCTGCGGCTGCGCAGCCTCGGTGCTGACGGGCTACCTGCTCAATGGAATGCGGGAGGGCAAATGGAACAACATTCTTTTCTGCCCCACCGGCGCTCTCCACTCTCCTACCTCCGCGTTCCAGGGGGAGAGCGTACCCGGCATCTGCCACGCCATCGCCATTTCTACTCAGCGATCCCCCCAGGCGTGACCGCCGGCTGTCTTCGGGCATCACGCCCATACCTGGGACCTCTATCTTGTTTGAAAGGTGCGTAATCATGGAATATCTTAACGCCTTCCTCTGCGGCGGCATCCTATGTATTATCGGCCAGCTTTTGATTGATAAGACTCCCCTTACCCCCGCCAAGATCCTGGTGTCCTATGTGACCGCCGGGGTGATCCTCAGCGGCCTGGGGCTCTACCAGCATCTAGTGGACTGGGGAGGAGC
>NZ_JAOQKF010000007.1:107277-181037 GCF_025567565.1 Muriventricola aceti
AGGCAGCCTCACAGATATAAGACCTGGGCCGGTAGGTGATGGCCAGGGCGCAGCCAGTAAAGTAGAGCACCCCGTCCCACTCCCCCTGCTCATACAGGGCAAGCGCCAGGTCCATATAGGGCTCCCGCAGATGGGGTGCCTCAGCGATGGCCCTCAGGTACCAGTCCCGGGCCTGTACCCGCTCCCCCTTGTTCAGATAGGACTTGGCGATGTACCGCATGGAGGCCGCCCTCTCATCCCGCCAGGTGGCGCTCGGCATGGTAAGATGCCTTTTCAGGGTACGGATGCAGTCGTCCCAGCGGCCCCTGTACATATATTCCCGGCCTAAATAGTGGACATTCCGGTCATCCTCAGGGTCCTCCTGTACCGACAGCTCCAGCAGCGGAAGATACTGCCCTCTAGACTTTGAAGGGTCGGGGTGGTGGTCCAGCTGGACTCCCTCCGCCACCACTGTGGGGCCTGGCCTTCCAGTCCCCATCCACTTCAGCACCTCATGCACCGGATGAACCCACTGATAGCCGTGGCGTGCATGGGCCTTTTCATACCAGAAGGTAACCCCCTCGCTGCCGTCCGGGTTAAAGGACCAGGTATAGCGGTATGTAGCCTGGCCCGCCTCTGGCAGCCACGCCTCCTCCAACCGGGCCCGCCAGCCGGGATGAAATACCTCATCCAGATCTGTACATACGCAGATATCCGCGTCTTCCGGCACCAGCTCCATGGACCGGTTGCGGGCCACATCGAACCTCCAGGGGGAGATGACCTCTACCTCAGCCAGAGCCCCCCTGGCTCGCAGCCGCTCCACAGTGTCGTCCTCGGAGCCGGTGTCCAGCACCACTACCTGGTCCGCCTCTCCCATAGAGTCCATCCAGCGGTCTACGAATTGAGCCTCATTTTTACAGATGGCATATACCACCACTTTCACGGCGCTCGCCCTCCTCTTTCAGATAAGGAACAGGGCGGGCGGCACGGTGTGCCGCCCGCCCTGTTTAGGCCCCATTGGGGTCTTTCGGTCAGTTCAGCTTCTGGATTACGATCCCGGCCTCGGTCAGAGTCACGTTGTTCTCTGTGGAGGTCAGGGTAATGGTAGCCGTCCCGGTGACGTTCACCAGGACACTGGCCGCCAGAGTGGCCAGATCATTGGTAGTGGAAATGGTGGCCTGGCTCTCGCTCCCAGGGACAGGGGTAGAGTTGTTCTCCAGCTCCACGCCCACAGTACCGGTAGAGCTTGTATTGGTCGCCACCACCGAGTAAGAGACCCGGTAGATACCGGTTTCTCCCAGGGTGAAGGTGGCCGTGCTCGTGGTATGGGTGACGGCGGTTCCCTCCTCCACCTGATTGGTGTCGAAGCTGGCGTCATCGCCGGTGGTTGCCAGGGTCTGGGACCCCACATTGGTGGCGTAGAGCGCGTTCAGCGCGGGGGCTGCTCCAGCCGGTCCAGTGGGCCCGGTAGGACCTTCCGCGCCTGTGGCTCCGGCGGCACCAGTTGCGCCGGCAGGGCCGGCAGGACCAGTAGAGCCGTGTATTTATGCACAACATTAGATTTTCCTTTGTGTTGAGTAGGCAAGCCGTTAGATTGCCTTGTTCTCAATCACTCGGATAACGTTGTGGTTATTCTCAATGTAATCAATAATTCGCTGGTACTCGTCGGCAAAATTGAAGTCAACCGTTATTTCCCCGTTCTCATGCACCCAAACCGCTTTTACGAGTTCAACCATAATCCCGCGGTTAAGGCTCTGAATGTTTTTGTATTTCAGAAAGGCGGTTAGATACGGGTCGTCGGTTCCGATACCATCAGCCATTACCTGCATTTCCTCTTTCAGATAGGAGATGTTCGCTTCAAGCTGTTGTATCTGTTCTGCAATCTTGCCTTTCAAGCGGCGATATTCCTCTTTGGTAATCTCACCGCTTTTCCAATCAAGGTACAAGCTGTCGGAAGCGTCATTGTACTGTTTTAGCTGCTTTTCTGCCTGTTTCAAGGAATGGGATAATCTCTTGCTTTCCCGGTTGATAACAGGCGCGTTGTTAATCCGTTCAATTTCTTCTGCAAGCCGATCTACAAGGGCAATTTGCATTTGCAACGCTGCCAATACCGCGTTTTCCAACTTGTCTTGCCGGATAGAATGTTTGCTGCAAATCTTCTTATCGGTGTAGCTACGGCAAGAGTAGTAGGCAATATCACGGGCGGTTTTGCGCCGCATGGCCTTTTTGCAATCCGCGCAACGGACAAAGCCGGACATGAGATAGACTTCCTGTTTGCCGGGGGCTGTCCTTGTGTCGCGCTTATGTAGGGCTTGCGCTTTCTCGAATGTTTCCCTGTCAATAATCGCTTCGTGTGTGTTGGGGACGACAAACCATTCTTCTTCGGGGACGTTGATCTGCTTGTGTACTTTGTAGCTTATTACGCGGTTACGGCCTTGCACCATTACGCCCGTATAAACTTCATTTTGCAATATCCTTGCAATCGTGCTGGCAGACCACAAACCATCGTTTTTGTCGGAATTAGGGTTGTTATACTTAAAGCCTTTTTTCTTCTTATAGGCTTCGGGGTTCGGCTCTCCCATTTGGTTAAGCCGCTTTGCAATCCCCATTTTACTGTACCCCTCATTGACAAACCAATGGTAAATGCTTTTGACAACTTCCGCTGCTTCTTCATCTACAATCAAGCTGTTTTTGTCGTTTGGGTCTTTCTTGTAGCCATAAGGGGCAAACGCGCCTATGAACTCGCCGCGCTCCCGTTTCATCTTGAATGTTTTGCGGATTTCTTCGGAAGTGGTCGCGGCAAACTGCTCATTGAACATTCCCCTAATAGGTACTTCAAGACCGCTTGCAGAATGGGGGTTAGCGTAAGTGTCAATAAATGGCGTGCCTGTGCAAATAAACCTTGCGCCGTGAATGGGTATGAACTCCTCCAAAAACTTTTGTTGATCGGCAAGGTTGCGGAAACCGCGTGCAAGGGATTTGATAATCATGCAGTTTACTTCTTTGCGGACAATGCAGCCCTCAAGCCGTTTGAAGTTTGGTCGCGCTGTGTCGGTGCCTGTCAATCCGTCGTCGGCAAACACGTCTACAATCACATAGGTTCCCGGCTCAAAATAGCTGTCTACAAAGTCGCGGAGTATCTTTTCTTGGTTGATAACACTCTCGCTTTCGTCCTCGTTGTCGTCCTCTCTGGATAGTCGAATGTATAGCCCAATTTTCCAAAACGGCTCTGCATAACTGCGTGCCATTTTGTCTTTGCGTATGCGGGGCATTATACCTCCTTTCCCCCTATAATTACGAGTTAATTATACCATTTTCGCCCCGTAATCACAAGGTCTTTACCCGTAGAGTTAGGGAAAGTCGGCGGTTATTTCAGACTTAAAAAGTAATCACACAATGATTGCTTTAGCGTTCTATCCTCTGCGACAAACCGTATTCTTACGGGTGTATCACCACAAAGAAAACAGTATGGATTTACAATCTGCTCAAAGTAGCTTTGCATTTTCTTTGCTGCTGGCAAAGAACTGTCAATATGGATATTACGAATATCAACCAAAGTGCTGCGGTCAACCTGTGTAATATCAACATTTCTCATTTGTTGAAGTTGTAACTTGGTAATCATCTTCTTTCCCTCCCGGTTAGCGGCATAGTACAGAATATGCGCTCCGGCTTGTACGATATGAGAAATAAGGCTGAAACGGGCGGTTGTTAGCTGCAACCTCACGGGAGTTTCACCCCGGCCCATGCTTATGGGTGCGCCGCGCAATACTTTGAGGGTGTTCAACGCGGGAGTATCATTGTGCCGCCTTGTATGTCGTCGCCCACAAGCTGCTAAACCTGTTTTACGGCGCGGTAGTTGTCGCTCGACTTTTCCCCGTAGGGGAAAAGCTGTCATGGCGTACCCGCCGACTGGCTCGATACAGACGGAATGTACCCGTTGCCTGTTATGCTGCGCACCAAAGGTCGCTTTCTTTGTCAAGTTACAATAGGCTTTGTCGGCCTGCAAAAGCACATCAACAGCGGATATGCTTTTGCGGAACGACAAATAGCCCATAACGGGAATCGTGGAAAGGGGACACGCTCCCCGCATGGGCTAAAAGATTATCCTACATGAAAAGCAAGGGTGCGGGTAATAAGGCGCACTTGCAGCCTGTTACGCATTTCCTCGTCCACATAGGAATAGGTATTGCCCGCGTCGTCTTTCAGCGTGCGGGTACAAAGTTTCGCTATGTAACCCTCGTAATGCTTCAAGATCGCGCACATGGCGGTTGTGTCGCCGTTTGCCGCTGCGGAAATGACAGGGAACGGCAACAGATTTTCAGATTTCCTAACGGTATTCATCATCTGCTTTTCCCTCCAAATACTGTTTGATTTTCGCAAGCGCGGATTTCCTGTGCCGGAAAACCGTCGTGCGTACAACATTCAGCAGTTCGCCAATTTCCGCGTCGCTCATATCCAAGAAGTAGGACAAAAGGATAATGTCGCGTTTCCTTTCGGGCAAAGCGTTAAGGGCTTCGGCAAGCAGTTCATTTTTGACGAGTACATCAAAGCCGGACACTTGAAAACGGAAATAATCGCTTTCGTATTCGTCCGTTGTGAAAAGCTGCGCGAGTTCGCTTTCGCTCAAATCCGAAAAAGTAACTTCGCGTGCTGCGCGTTTCGCAAGAGTGCGGCGGTGGCTTTTCGCTTCGCCGACCAAAGTTTTCTTTGCTAATGCGTCGTACTGATGTTGTATTCTTTCCTTGTCGGAAGAAGATAGCTCCATAGAGTTCACCTCCTTCCCGCGTGGAGTAGAGGACGGGAGTTAAGGGCTTGTCCTCTCTGCCCCTTTCGCTCCGTACCCGTTCGGGAGATGGCTCTTGAGTGCGCTTTTCAGAAAAAAGTTGAAAAAAGCAAAATGCGCCCGTCCGCAAGACGCGGACGGGCGCAAAGGAAATGTAAGCAGTAGCTAAATGTATTGACAGTTCACATTCATAGCCGGAATATCCCGCTTGCGGAGCATAGCTTTTTTTGACCGCAAAGCATTAGGCGGGTTACAGTAAATAAAAATGGACACGGCGATACCTCCCCGATACCGCCGTATCCTTAAAAAAGGGCGACTTTAATACACTACCCGCAATCCATTCTATAATAGGGAACAGCGGCTTTTGCGCAATATTAAATAAAAAAGCCGATAACACATAGGTTTTTTGACCTAATGCGTTATCGGCTCTGCGTCTATGCGTCTGGCACTTTTAATCATTTTTTTTTGAATTTATTATATGTGTTAGCTAACTGTCCACAAGCCGCGTTAATCTCTCTGCCATGAGAAACTCTCATAGTAACTTCAAGTCCTGCTTGCTCTAATTGATGTTTGAATGCAACTATTTCCCGTTTCTGTGGTGCTTTAATTCTTGAATTGCTTGTTGGGTTGTATTGTAACACGTTAATCATAACTTTTTTGCCCCGAAACCATTTTGCAAGTTGTCTTACATCTGAGGGCCGGTCATTTATACCCGGTAAAAGCAAATACGCAAAGACAATTTTGCGATTATGCCTTTCAGAATAGGATAAGGCTTGCTTAACAACATCTTCAATAGCATATATGCGCATGTGAGGAATAATACGATTTCTTGCAGATTGTGTTGCTGCGTGTAAAGATATTGTCAACTGAATTTTAAGATGTTCCTCGCGCAATTTTTTTAATTGATCGACCGGACCAACTGTTGATATGGTAATGCCGTCGGTTGGAAAGTTGAGCCCATATCTATCTCGGAGAATATGGATTGCTTTTATCAAGTTGTCATAATTGAATAAAGGCTCTCCCATACCCATAAAAACGATACGGTTTACTTTTCGACGCAACAATATAATCTGTTGTACGATTTCTGACGATGTTAGATTACGAACAAAGCCATTTCGCCCGGACTCACAAAAAATACAACCAACAGGACAACCGACTTGTGTGCTCACGCAAACAGTTCCACCATCTCGCCGCTTGATAAAAACCGTTTCAATGTATTTGTTGTCTTTCAGTTCGTAAACATACTTTTCAGTATCACTGCTTTTGCAAATATTTTTTACCAACATTGATAGATTTTTTTTGCGTGGTAATTGCTTATATAATTCTTCATATAAGGCTTTTGCTTCATTCTCGCCAATAACTTCCGACATTTCTTTGTAAGTAAATCCGTATGGATCATTCCGTACTTCCGCAGGCGTATATTTAGGTAAACGTTTCATTTTTATATCCTTTCTTCTAAATAATAAAAGTTTGTTTTTCTGTATTTTTGATTACAATCTCTAATTTTTCTACATCAATGATATGCGTCAATTTGCATTTAGGGCAGAAAAGAGGAAAATCTTTTAATACAGTATTATGAAATACTTGAACTCTCGTCTTTCCGTTACAAATCGGACATTTTATCCAATATTTTTTAAGCATTATATTTCACTCGTCCTTTTTACACAAAAAAATGCAGGTCAATCCTCAACATGAGCATTGACCTGCATTTATAATGCACAGAGCAGTACAACAAAACTAAGGCATAGCTTGCACTATGTCTATACTATATCTATACGTCGTTAGTTTTTTGTATAGCATCCGCAAAATAAGCATGACAAAAAAGCCCATGTTGAAAATGGGAAAATCCTTTTTTTCAATGCTTATCTAATACGCATGCTATGCAACATAAACGCCGCCTCCTTTTACATAAATTTTATTTTATCAGAAAATCAGTCTACTGTCAATACACAACAGGAAGTATTTAACCTAATGATATGAATTGTGTGGACATATCCAAAAAGAAAGGTGAACTGTAAAATGTAACAGGGTGAATGAAAATGGCAAAAAGACCCGTACCATTGTACGACTTTAAGGCTTTCGGGGCAGCTATAAAAGCCGCGAGAAATGAATACGGCGAGAGCCGCAAAAAGGTAAGCGACGAGTTATATATTTCCCCGCGCTACCTTGCGAATATCGAGAACAAGGGACAACAGCCGAGTTTACAGGTATTCTATGACCTTGTAACCCGGTATCATATTTCGGTAGATCAATTTTTCTTCCCGAACAGCAATGCGGAGAAATCCACCGGGCGGCGGCAGCTTGACGCGCTGCTGGACGGTATGAGCGATAAAGGCATACGGATTGTAACCGCAACAGCAAGGGAGATAACGGAAGTCGAAAAAGCAGAGGATTAACCTCACAATATGAGAAATCGGGAGATTGCAGCGCATGGCGGCTGCAATCTTTTTTTGCGTCCAAAATCAAAGGAACGCGCAACAAATACCGCCTTTCGGTGGGGGTATGGAGTAGATAGCAAGCACAGCAAACGAGTACCCGTTTGCGGAAAATGCTTGTTGGGATAATCCCAAACCCTTATACCGAAAGGCGGTGCGGAAATGGAAAACCGAAAGAGAAATATACAGATGAAGTTTTACGTTACGGAAGAAGAAAAGCGGCTGATCGACGAGAAGATGAAGCAGCTTCCCATAAAGCAGTATGGGGCATACTTCCGTAAAATGGCGATAGACGGGTATATTCTTGTCGTTGACCGAAGCGACACAAAAGCATATATCCGGGAACTGCAAGCGGTGAGCCGGAACATCAACCAAATTGCAAAACGCGCCAATGCGACGGGGACGGTTTACAGGCAGGATATAGAGGACATTAAAAAGGCGGTGGACGAGATATGGCGGTTACAAAGACGCACCCTATTAAATCAACCTTAAAGGCTGCGATAGACTATATCTTAAATCCCGAAAAGACAGACGGGAAGCTGCTTGCGTCCTCTTTCGGCTGCGGGCTGGAAACCGCCGATATTGAGTTTGCATGGACGCGGGAAGCTGCCGGAGATCGCGGCACACATTTAGGGCGGCACTTGATACAATCCTTTGCGGTGGGAGAAACCACACCGGAAGAAGCGCACAAAATCGGCATGGAACTTGCCGGGGCGGTATTAGGCGGCAAGTATGAGTTTGTTTTGACAACTCACGTCGATAAAGACCATCTGCATAATCACTTGATTTTCAACGCGGTTAGCTTCGTTGACTACAAAAAGTACCATTCCAACAAGCAAAGCTATCACTTTATCCGGCGCACCAGCGACAGGATATGTAAAGAGCATGGGCTATCCGTCGTCGTACCGGGACAGGACAAGGGAAAAAGCTATGCAGAATACACCGCCGAAAAGCAAGGGACAAGCTACAAAGCAAAGCTGAAAACGGCGATAGATACTCTCATTCCCCAAGTGAAAGATTTTGACGAACTGCTGCGCCGCTTGCAGGAAATGGGGTATGAAATCAAACAGGGCAAATACATTTCCTTTCGCGCTGCCGGACAGGAACGGTTTACCCGCACAAAGACGCTCGGCGCGGCCTATACGGAAGAAGCGATAAAGGAGCGTATCAAGGGCGTGTATGTTGCCAAAACAAAAACGCTGCGGGAAGATAAGAAAATCCGGCTTGTCGTCGATCTTGAAAACAGTATCAAAGCCCAACAGTCGGCGGGCTATGAACGGTGGGCGAAAATCCATAATCTGAAACAGGCTGCTAAAAGCATGAACTTCCTAACCGAAAACAAGATTGAGTATTACAGCGACCTTGAAAGCAAAATTGCGGATATTATGACCGCCCATGACGCGGCGGCAAGGGCGGTTAAAGAGGTAGAACAGCGTATGTCTGATTTGTCGCTGCTTATCAAGCACACCACCACATACCGACAGTTAAAACCGATTTACGAGGAATACAAGAAGTCGCGGGACAAGGAAAAGTATCTGCGGGGGCATGAAAGCGAAATTATCCTGTTTGAAGCTGCGGCAAAGGCACTCCGGGAAATGCAGATAAAGAAGCTGCCCGATCTCGCCGCGCTGCGCAAGGAGTATAGCAGCTTAAACGACAGGAAAAGCAAATTGTATGAGGATTACCGCCAAGCGAAAAAGCAAATGCAGGAGTACGGCATTGTCAAAAAGAACGTCGATAGTATTCTTTACCCGTCCCAAAGCAAGGCGCGGGAGCAGGAGCGATAAACCAAACATAAATAAAAAGGACAGTCGATTTACTCGGCTGTCCTTACTGGTACTGCTTGATAACTCAAGATTACTTTTCCCAAGTAAAGCGGAGATACCGGCTGGCAAGAATCTGCCCTCCATCATCAAAACAAATCACCGTACTGGGATTATCCGGAGTAATTGTCATTGTTTCTAATTCTGAACCATTAGCGTCATAACAAATGATTTCCACCGAACCAACTTCACTCCCTAATTCAAAGGTTTGATAGTCAGTAACTTCCTCTGGGGTGTAATCTGTTTTGGAGATTTCCGAATGGTTTTCATCATAATATATCATGGAAAAAGATGTTGTCGGTTGTTGAATTTCAAATGTAACTTGGCAGGAATAATCAATTCCTGTCATGGCACATTGATCAGTGATTTCCATGCGGTCAAAATAAGTTTCTGTATCAAAATATACCCCTTCTTCATCATGATACAGATAGTAAGCTGTAACAGAGTTTTCGGATTCCTCTTGCGGAAGATATGCTATCGCGCCTTCAGCACCCACGGAATCATTGTCCAAGTTTGCCCCAAACGTCATACTGGTAAAGTTCTGATCTCCAGCATAAGCAACATCTGCACTGGCAGAGAAATAATATACGCAAGCAGCGTCCAAATCAAATGAGTAGCTATTATCTGCAAAATCCGCATAGACCTTTGTATTTTCCGGCAACTCTTGCTCATTGTTTATAAAAATTGCCCCTATCGCCGATTCATAATCAGGCGTAAAATTATCCTGCGATGAATTGCAGGCCGTCATACTTACCAATAAAGCTGCCATCGAAATGGCACATAGAAGTTTCCTCATTCCTTTGCACCTCATTTATTGAATTTAGAGTTCTAAAAAGCACAATGTGCTTTTTTATTATACCATATCCAACTGTTTCATTCTACCAAGAAATATGAAAAGACATGGATTAAAGAAAATGGGTTTTACTATCACCCATGCAAATTCAAAATTGTTGCTCGGTTAATTTAGAAAAGCAAGGGTAACAAGTGGAATGTTAAGGGCTGAAAACGCCTGTATTTCTGCGGCTTCCAGCGCGGGGAAACGGCGTAGACGATACTTTATATTCAAACCCGCAAAAACGGCTTTCTAATTGTCCACGCAAGGACAAAAAAGAACAGGGGCGCGGCGCCGGAAATCGGCAACCGCGCCCCTGTTTTCTATGGACTATTCCTCGTCGGTCAAGATAAACTCCCGTTCAGAAAACTCGCTGTCCGTCATGGCTTGCAGCTTGTTTACCGTTGCGGCGGCAAGCTGACGCATATCCTCGTCCATGTAGGGCATGGCGGCAAGGATATTTTCAAGCGTTGTTTCTCGGCTGTCCTCGGCGTAGATCGCAACAATGTTTTCTTCCTCTATGGTAAAGCAGATATTCATGCTATCAAACCTCCAAATCCTTTTTATGCTCTTTCTGTTTATCTTTCGGCTGCTGCGCCGCCTGTTTCTTATACTCGTCCAGCTTTTTCAGAATAGAGGGCTTTTTCTGCGGCTGCTCCCGTTTCTCGGCTTTTACCGCTTTCGCAAGGTCGGTAACGGAAATTGCTTCGCCCGCCTTTGCCCGCTGCTCCAAATCTGCGACGGTGGGCGTTTGCGGCGTGTTATTGATAATCCCGTCAAAATTGTTGTCGTTCTGCTCTATGGTGTCCTCGACGTGCTTTAAGGGATTATCCCGCTGCGGCTGCTCGGCGGCTATGGCGTAAGCCTGTGTGCCGTTCCCCATAATGAGATACTTCCCGTCCTCCGACGCATGGTGAAAACCAAAGCCCGACGCTTCGATCTGTTCCCGGCTCATATCGGTAATATGAAAATTGCCCCTCGGCGTTCTAACGGTTTCACCCGTCAAAAGGCTTTCGGGGGTCGCTTCCGGCTGCTGCTTTTCAAGCTGCCCGTCCTTGTAGGAATATCCTTGCGCCGCGATTGCTTCAAGGGTCTTGCCTGTAACGTCGCCATAAATCCGCTTATCTGCGTCAACCAGCATTTGCAAGGTGTTTTTTACGGTGTCGGACAAGGCTTGCTGCTGTTCGGGCGGCAGCTTGTCAAATACGGGGGTTTGCTGTTCCTGCTCGGCTTGCCGTTGCTGCTGCAACTCGGTAAAATGCCCCTCAATCTCGGTAATGAGTTCCTTTGCGGTGGCCTGTATCGTTTCAAGGGACGCTTTTAACTCGGTCATTTCCTTGCCGCTGCTCCAACCCGCCACATAGCCGAAAGAATAATCGGACGTATCAAGCCCAAAGTGCTGGCAGACGGTGTAAGCGACGCTTTCCGCTTCTACCTCGCGGGTATGGCGGTCAACGCGGTTTTGTTCTTCCGGCGGGGCGTTCAAGTCCACGTCGTGCAGCTTCGCATGGGCGATTTCGTGAATGGCGGTCTTTACCGCCTGTAATTCACTCACGCCCTCTTTGATTGCAATGCGCTTGTCGGTTAGACTGAAATACCCGTTTGCGCCGTTTGTAATCTGTTCAAAAGTAATCGGGACGGGGGACGCTTTTTCAAGGGCGGCGAAAAAATCCTCGTACTGCTCCACATCGGCAAGCAGCGGTTTAACGGAAAGGTCGGGAAACTCCTTGCCCTCGGTCTGCGAAATATCAAAGACGGTTATAACCTTAAAGGCGGGGACGGTGATTTCCGTTTCTTCCTTTACCACTTTTCCCTCGCGGTCAAGCATGGGCTTTCTCGTTTCGGGGTCGATTTTATCAACCAGCTTTTTCACCTTGTAGGGTGCGGGGGCAAAGATTTTAATGCCTTTCTCGCCTTTCTTTACATGGCGGTCAAACTCCTTTTCCCATTGACGGAAGCCCATTACTAAATTGCCGCCCTGCATAGCAATTAGGATAGTGTTATTCAAACTATAATCATGGAACTTCGACATAGCGGTTAGAAACTCTTTGTAGCGGTCGCTGTCAAAAATCGCTTGTACGCCCTGTTCCAAACGGGCGGTGATCTCCTTTACCTTTTCGGCGGGCTTTTCGGAAGTAAGGATAATGGGGACGACGGGGCGGGGCTGCTGCGGCTCTGCGGCCTGTACGGCTGCTTGCTGCGTTTCGGCTGCGTCCATATAGGCTTTGTCCTGTTCGCCGCGCGACCGCTGCGGGTAACTCATAATGCGGTATTCCTCCGGCACTTCGCGCCCCTCAAACTGCCGTTCCCACTCGTCGCCGCTTTCCACGATATAGCCGTATTCGGTAAACGCGCCTTTTTCCTGCGCGGCGGCGTTCCTGCCGAAAGTAGTAAGGTCAATGCCGCCTTTCCATTCTTCGGGCATTTGTACCATGCCGGATTGATATAAGTAATAGTCGCCCAAATCGCGGTAGGTATGTACTTCGGGGATATGGACGTAAAAATCCACGTTGTAGGTGAAGTCAATTACCTGTCCGATATTTGCAAGCCCGTTTTTCTGCTGCAAAGCTGCGTTCAGCTTGCCAACCTCGGCGGGGTCAAGCTGTTCGAGCTGCGCCGCAAGAAAATTGAGTTCGTCCACGTCGGCGGCGCATACCATTTCATAAGGCAAAGCAATATGTTTCTCCGGGTCGTCGGAATAGCCGCGAATGGAAAAATCCTGCGGGTTGTCTGCGGTAATGCCTACGTTCCGCATAGCTTCGTGTAACTGCTCCTTTGTGGCAGGCATATCCAGCCAATAGCCGCTTGGGTCGCCCGCTTCAAAGCGGCTGCGGTTGCCTATCATAATAGAAAACTGTTCGCTCATGTGTTCACGCTCCTTTTCCTGCCCGGTATTTTCGGGGATAGCTGCCGCCTGTTGCTGCTGCGGGGGTTCTTCGCCCTCTATGGTGTAGTCCGGCATGAGCATACCGTTTACTTTGAAATAGTCGGCGTACTCCTGCGGGATAGGCGGGGAGATTTCCGTAAACAAGCGGTCATACGCTTTGATACGCCCATTCAGATACTTTTCCATAGCCGCCTTATCGGTGAAAACCTTTCTATCTTGTCCGGCAATCTTCGCTTGGGTTCTGCTTGGGCTGTTGGTGCGCACGCTCCATGTAAGCGTCCATGAATACGGGATAGATTTCTGCGCTTCTTTGTCATAGCGGGTATTCTCGTAAATGTAGTAATTCATCTGATATACCCGGTTGCTGCGGGTATATCGGTCATATTCATTTTTCTGCCACTCATTAGCGGTGTGCTGGACGTGCGGCGTTCTCACATATTCAAGTGCTTTATCCAGCAAAAGCGTTTTCCCCGCCTGTTCTTCCCATGCGGCGGCTTGCTCCTTTAAGCTGTCAAAAATCGCCTGTTCTGCCGCCGCGCTTTCGCTGCGCATGGAAAGTAGCTGCGCAATCGGCAAGGAAGCATAAGGGGCAATATCTCCGTCCTTTGCTTCAAAATATATCCGGCGTTCTATCCGCATGGTTTCGGCGGCTTCTAATTTGTCATGGTCGTATGAGGTGTACGGCATATTGTTTCATCACGTCCTTTCTCGGTCATATAAGGGTTTGGGACTATCCCAACAAGCAAAATGCCCGCGCCGTTCCAAGAGCAGCGCGGGCATTTCTCGCAAACGGGTACTCGTTTGCTGTGCTTGCTATGTAGTTGTTTTTATCCGTAAACGCCTGTTTCTCTCACTTTCCGCTTTCTGCCTGCGGCGTATCTTTGCCGCACAATCGGGACAGTATTTCGCCCGATTGCTGCCCGCCGCAAACGTGCTGCCGCATACCGCGCAACGCTTCAAATCGGTTTCCCCGCTGCGGGTGATCTGTTCGCAAAGCTGCCTGTCTGCGGGTAAAACCGCTTCGCGGAAATAACGGCATAACAGCGAATAGCTGATACTCTGCACACACACGCAAGTTTCCCCGTCGTCCAATAGCAGACAGTTCCCGCAATCGTTGTTGGCGCACGCGGCGCGGGTCATTTTCTTAACGGCTCGATACTGCTTTTCATCAAGCCTAATCATTTTCGGTTCTGCTCGACGCGGAAGTTTACATACTTGCCGCCTGTGTCGGCAAGCAGCACAACCCCGTCAAAGGTCTTTCCCGTTTTGGTGGAGTACATACCCTTGATTTTTACCTTTCCGTCTTTCAAAAGGGCGGCGGCAATCGCCTTTGTGAAAGTCTTTTTGCGCTGCTGAAAGAACAAGTCATTTTTCCACATGACAAAGCTGCAAGCCCTGTCGGAACAGTAGTAGTTTTTCTTGCCCTCGTAAACCGTCGCGCCGCAACGGGGGCAAGTGCCGATTGCTTCCCGCTGCGGGGTAAACAGCTTCGCTTTATCTTCGGAAATCGCGGAATAGGTTTTGACAAGCCCCGCTGTCATTTCCTCAATGCTGCGCATGAAATCGTCCGGGCTGTCGCTGCCTTTGGCAATCCCGGTAAGGCGGGTTTCCCATTCTGCCGTAAGCTGCGGGGACGTAAGGACTTCGGGCAGGATAGCGGCAAGGTTATACCCGTCCTTTGTGGGGATTAGCTTTTTGCCCTTGCGCTCGGCAAAGCCCGCACTAATGAGTTTTTCAATGATACCCGCCCGCGTTGCGGTAGTGCCTAACCCTTTGCGCTCTGCGTCCTCCGGCGTTTCTTCCTTGCCCGCGTTCTCCATAGCGGACAGAAGCGTATCTTCGGTATATGCTTTCGGGGGCTGCGTGTAACACTCGGAGATCTCCGCTGCCGGATTGTCAAAGGTCTGCCCCTCGGCAAGCGGCGGCAAAACGGTTTCCGGCTCTGCGTCCTCGTCCTGTTCCTCGGACGCGGCGCGGGACAGCTTTTCAATCTCACGCCACCCCTCGCAAAGCGTCGTCTTTCCCTTTGCGGTAAAGGTATAACCGCCGCAAGAGATAACCGCCGTAACCGCTTCATATTCATAGGGCGCGGCTGCGGCGCAAAGCAGCTTCGCGCATACAAGGGTCATAAGTTTTGTTTCGCTGTCGGTAAGGGAAGAAAAGCCCGTTTTCAAAAACTCGGCTGTCGGCAAAATAGCGTGGTGGTCGGTTACTTTGCTGTTGTCGCAAACCCTTGTAAGGTCTGCTTGCAGCTTCACGTCCCGCATAAAGGGAAGCAGCGAACAAAGCCCGGTAATGAGTTCCTTTGTGCTGCCCTCCATATCGGAAGTGATATATTTACTGTCGGTGCGGGGATAGGTCAAAAGCCGTTTTTCATAGAGGGCTTGCGCATAGTCAAGGGTCTGTTTCGCCGTAAATCCAAATAGGCGGTTTGCTTCCCGCTGCAAAGAAGTAAGGTCAAACAGTTTCGGCGGGGCTGCGGTCTTTTTCTCTTTTTTAAGAGAAGTGCAAACGGCCTGCGATTTCTCGCAAGCCGCTTTCATCTGCCGCGCCGCCGCTTCGTCGTCCTGCCTTTCGGAAAGGGCGGCAACGCCGCCAACGTCCAGCCGGACGACATGATATTTCTCTTTCTTAAAGCTGCTGATTGCATAGTCGCGGTTTACCAGCATTGCAAGGGTGGGCGTTTGCACTCTGCCGACATTCAATGTTTTATGGTAGAGGATAGAGAAAAGGCGGGTCGCGTTAATGCCAATGAGCCAATCGGCCTTTGCTCTGCAAAGCGCGGATTGATACAGGTTGTCATAACCGCGCCCGTCTTTGAGGTTTGAAAAGCCCTCGCGGATTGCGCTTTCTTCCATGCTGCTAATCCAAAGGCGGGAAAAGGGCTTTTTGCAATTCGCCTGGTCATAGACAAAACGGAAAATGAGTTCTCCCTCGCGCCCGCTGTCGCACGCATTGACAATCTCGGTAACGTCGCTGCGGTGCATAAGGTCTTTGAGAATAGAAAACTGCTGCTCCTTGCCGCTGGCAACGATAAACCGCCACTCCTGCGGGACAATGGGGAGATCGTCGTACTTCCATTTACGGTACTGCTCGTTGTAGGTCGCCGCGTCTGCAAGGCTAATCAAATGCCCG
Source organism: Muriventricola aceti (assembly GCF_025567565.1). Classification (NCBI taxonomy): domain Bacteria; kingdom Bacillati; phylum Bacillota; class Clostridia; order Eubacteriales; family Oscillospiraceae; genus Muriventricola; species Muriventricola aceti. The sequence continues at coordinate 123,152 of NZ_JAOQKF010000007.1, forward strand.
ACACACCACGACACAAGGTAGCCGCCGCCCTCATAATATCCGCTGCACTTTTCATTTGCGCCAATAACGGCGGCAATCGCCGCCCCGACGCTCGGTTTTTCTGCAATTACCAATTTCATAGATTTTCGTCCTCCTGCTCGGTCTGTTCGGTTTCGACTTCTTCCGTTTCCTCGTCGTCCTCGTCAAAATCAAGGTCGTCAAGGTTGTTGCTGCCTTTCGCCGCGTCCTTTTTGGACTTCAAAATCTTAAAGTAGTAGAACGCGCCGCCGCCCGCTGCGGCAACAAGCAGCACGACAAGCAGAATAGCACCGCCCATGCCGCCGCCTTTATCTTCCTCCGGCTCCGGCTGCTCGGTTTCTTCCGGCTCCGGCTCGGCTTCCTTGCCCGCGCACTCGCTCATGTTGACGCTGCAAACGGGGCAATCGGTGTTGACGCTTCCGGCAACGCATTTTTCAGTACAGCTACAAGCGGGGGTTTCGGTCTGTTCGTCCTCCATAAGCTGCAAAAGGTCTTTTTCATCAACTTGATTGAGGAAATGGACGGTGTTTTCTCCGTCCTCGGCGCGGTCAATGATGATGTAAAAATAGTTTCCGTTTTTCGTAACGACGGTAATAAATTGTTTATCGCCGGACGCTTCGCCCGTTATGTCGTCCACAAGGCTCATGTTGCCCTCCGGCGTTAAGGGCTGCGGCTCATAGCCGCCCGTCGTTTCTTCCGGCTCGGTTTCGGTTACGGGGGTAGGCGGCTCGTCGCTCACATCACCGCCGCCCGCAAAAGCGGTAACAGAAAAGCCGCCCATGAGTACAAGGGCGGCAAGCAAAGCTGTAACGCTGCGAAACAGTTTTTTATGCTTCATCTTCGGTTTCCTCCTGTTCGTCGGTATAGTCTGCGTCCGGCTGCGGCAAGGCAATTTCGCCGCTGGCGTAAGCGGAGAGGAACGCGGCAAGCTGCGCCCCGTCGAGGTGTACCGCTTTCACCATTTGAACGATCTGCGCGTTTTCTTCCTCGATTTTCTGCGCTTCAAGGTCTTTCAGCCTTTTTTGGTATTCAAGGATTTTCGCCCTCGTTTTCTCAATATCCCGTTCGATACGGTCAAGTTTCGTGTTTGCCATAGAAATAAACTCCTTTCAAAGTCAGTTGTAATGTAGCCGCCCATAGGCGTAAAAATGGGATTGCCAATAGCTTGTATCAAGTTTTGCGTATTGTATCGGGTCGCCACAATGCAGCATGACGGGGCTTCCGTCCCCGTCCTCGCCAACGTAGATACCCACATGAGATACCCCCGGTGTGTCATATGTACCCGTAAAGAAAACCAAATCCCCCGGCTGCGGGTTGGAAACGCGGGTTGAAATGTTGTAAAGCCCCTGCGCCCCAAGTCTGCCCGTATTGTATAAGCCGCTGTTCGTCAGCACATAGCTAACAAAACCGCTGCAATCAAAAGAGGTTTCCGGGCTGCTGCCGCCCCACACATAAGGAAAACCGACATACTTTTCCGCTTCCTCAATGAGCCGCGCAAACTGTTCATCTTCCAGATAGGCGGGCGGGATTTCATAATCCGCTGGCGGGTTTTCATAGTATTTTGAAATATAGCCGGATTGCGGGAAAAGGTCGGGTCTGTTCCCAAGCGACGACATATACATAGCGTACATGGATAGCTGTTCCTCGCCCATAATGTAAACGGGAACATGGGAGAGGTTGAAGTTTTCCAAATCCACATTGAGAATGTAATAGTTATAGGCTACTTCAACGTCGTATTCGTTGCCCTCGCTGTCCGTCCGCGTTTCGGTGCGGTAGCGTACCTCGACTTCCTCCGTAACCGTCAAGATATACTGTTTATCAAAGAGCATTTCAAGGGTGCTTTGCGCTTCATCGAGAGTAAACACGCCCTCATGCCAAGCGGAGAGGATAGAGATTAGCACATACGGGTCATGCTCGATCTCGTCAGCCGTTACCCGGTATTCGTCATAGCCGGGGTATTCGCTTTCGATGTTATCCAGCATATCCTGTAACTCGGCTTCCATAGCGACATACGCGCTTTCTGCGCCTGTAATATCCGCGTCCTCGGAGAGATAGGACGACGCAATCAAGCCGCTGCCGCTGTTGCCGCCGAACAGGGAACAAGAGGACAAGCCGCCGAAAAACAGAAGCACGATAAAGGCAATCCCGCCCACAATCAAGCAGCCTTTCCAATGCCGGACGACAAAGAACGTCGCCCGTTTGGTTTCCTGCGCCGTTTTCTTCGCCGCCTTTGCGGTGGCTTCGGCGGTCTTTTTCACCTTGCCGCCCGTTTTCAACGCCTTTGCATACTGCTTTTTAATGCGCTGTTTTTGCCAAAAACGGGAAATCGGGTTGGAGTGCGCAAGGGCGGGGTTATCATGCAGCGCCTTTTGGTAGAGGAAATCGGCGTTTGCCTTTGCTGCCTTTTTCTCGGCTGCTGCCGCCGCCCGGTAAGGTTTCAGCTTATGGCTGCGTATGCCGCGTTTTACTGCCCGCGTCGTCATGCCGCCCGCTTTCTCGCCCACAAGTTCTATCCTGTGTCCGCTTTCCACACCGACGTTTTCTTTCTCCACCTCATAGATTTTTCCATGTACGGCGGCGTCCAATTCCTGCGCCGGACGGGATAACGGGTTATGACGCAACTTGCCGTTTGGGGGCTTATCCGTTTTTTCAAAAGCAAGGCGCGTCTTTGCTTTGCCTTTGGCTTCGTCAAAAACGCGCTCTTTTGTGATTTTGGTCTGTTTGGGGATAGCTGCCCGCGCTTTGTCTAAACGGTCAGCCGCCGTATCGGATTTTTTGATTGCCTTTTGCAGGTCCGGCGTTGCCCGTTCCGCTTCGGAAAACTGCAAGCGGGACGTATGGGTTTTAAGCTGTGCTGCGTCAAGGGTCTTTTTCTCCGCGCCCTTTTCAAAGTGGCGGCTAACCTCTGTGCCAATACGTTGGGTGGCTTTTTCCGCTGCTCCCGCTACGGGGGCTGAATAGTTTTCCTCCGGCGGTCTTTCGCTGATACTCGTTGTTTCGCCCGTCGTAAGGTTTTCCGCAACCGCCCCGTCGCGGGTCATTTTCTGCGTTACCTTGTCGGGGGCTTTTAATTCCTTGCTCAATGTTCATCACCTCCAATACGCTGTTTTGCAAGGGTGCAGTATTCGGGGTTGATCTCTATACCCACATAGCGGCGGGAAAGGCTTTTTGCCGCCGCTGCGGTCGTGCCGCTGCCTAAAAACGGGTCAAGCACAATCCCGCCGACAGGACAGCCCGCCAAAATGCACGTTTCCGCAAGTTTGGGCGGGAACGCTGCAAAATGCCCGCCGCGATAGGAAGCTGTGTTGATCTGCCAAACGTTGCGGCGGCTGCGGACGGGGGAAATCATTTCGTCGGTGTATGCGCCTTTCCTGCGGGGACGGTTGATTTTCTGCGGCTGGTTTTGCCCCGGAACGGTAGCGGCATATTTGTTGCCTTTCCCAACTCCGCTTTTCAGCCGTACCGCCGTTGTGGGGGCTATCGGCTCGGCTACTGCTTGCCAATCGTAGTAATATTTCTTCGACTTGGTAAGCAGAAACACATATTCATAGCAGCGCGTCGGTCTGTCCCGCGTGCTTTCCGGCATGGCGTTTCCCTTGTGCCAAATGATAGAACTGCGCAAATACCAACCGTCGCCCCGCAAGGCAAGGGCTACAAGCCACGGAATACCGATTAGGTCTTTCGGCTTGCAGCCGGGGGCGCGGTGGTTTACCGCCACTTGCTGCCCGTTCCTGCCTTTGGGATATTTCGGGTCTTGGTGGTCGGCTTTGCTGCCTGTGCCGCAATAAGTGTCCGCGATATTCAGCCAACAAGTACCCTCCGGCGTAAGCACCCGCTTTACCTCATGGAAAACCGCTGTAATGCGGGAAACATATTCCTCCGGCGTTGCTTCCCGTCCGATCTGCCCGTCTGTGCCGTAATCGCGCAAAGCATAGTAGGGCGGGGACGTTACGCAACAATCCATACAGTTATCCGGCAAGGTTTGAAGCACCTGCAAGCTGTCGCCGCAATAGATTTTATCCGTTTCTATCTTCATGCTGACACCTCGCCGGGCTTGGTCGTCATCACGCGGTAGAGTTCCGTATCTTTTGGGAAACGGTCAATAAAGGGCAAAATCACGTTGCCATAGAAGATAAGTCCCTCGCCCGCTTCGGAATGGGTTACATAGGTCATTTGCTGCTGTGAAATGTTAAGCTGCTTGGCAAGGATTTCCCGGTCGCCCTGGGCTTGGTTGAGCATATACACAAAATCACTGTTTTCAAAGATGTTCTCCACCTCGCGGGACGACAACAAATCTTTCACGTTTTGGGTGATACCTGTCGGAATACCGCCCCACTTCCTAAAACGCTTCCAAATCTCGACGCTGTATGCTGCGGTCTGTTCCTCTTTGAGCAGCAAATGAAACTCGTCGATGTAATACCGCGTCGCCTTGCCCTCGCTGCGGTTTACCGTTACTCTGTTCCATACTTGGTCTTGGACGATAAGCATACCGACTTTTTTAAGCTGCGTACCGAGTTCCTTAATATCAAAGCAGACAAGGCGGTTATGAATGTCAACGTTTGTCCTGTGGTTAAAAATGTTCAAGCTGCCGTTTACATAGAGTTCCAATGCCGCCGCGATACGCTGCGCTTCCTTTTCCGGCTGCTTCTTGATCTCGTCGTAGAGGTCGCCCAAAATCGGCATATTTTCGGGCTTCGGGTCGGCAAGGTAGTTGCGGTACACGCTGATAACAGCGCGGTCAATCAAGGTCTTTTCGACAGCTTCCAGCCCGTTTTTACCTCCCATAATCAACTCACAAAAGGAAAGGATAAAATCGCTCTTTAAGGCTATGGGCGTGTCGCCCTCGCTGTAATTGAGGTTAATATCCATAGGGTTAATGTACTGCGTGCTGTTCTGCGAAACCTTGATAACCTGTCCTTTCAAACGTCCGACAAGGGGGTAATATTCGGCTTCGGGGTCGCAAATGATAATGTCGTCGGACGTGATAAGAAAAGCGTTTGTGATTTCACGTTTTGCAGAAAAACTTTTGCCGCTGCCCGGTGTGCCGAGTATCAAGCCGTTGGGGTTTTTCAGCTTCTTTCGGTCGCACAAAATCATGTTGTTGGAAAGGGCATTTAAGCCGTAATACAATGCTTCGCCGCTTTGGAACAGCTCTTGCACCGTAAAGGGAACGAAAACGGCGGTGCTGCTGGTCGTCAAGCCGCGCTGGATATGGATAAGGTTTTCCCCCAACGGGATAGAGGACATAAGCCCCTGTTCCTGCCGGTAGTCAAGGCGGGTCAAAATGCAGTTGTATTTCTGTGCGATTGCCGCCGCCCCGAACACTTCGTTATCCAATTTCTGCTTGGTATCTGCAAGGTTTAAGACAAGCAGCGTAAGCAGAAACATTCTTTCGTTGCGGCTCTGCAAATCGCGGAGTAGGTTTTTTGCTTCCCCGCCGTAGGTGGCAAGGTCGGACGGAAATAGCGATAGGTAAGCCTTTGAAGTTATCTCCAGCTTTTCCCCCGCTTCACACCGGACATGCGACTTTCACCGCATCCGGCGTTCCATCAATCAAACAGATTTCTTAGTCTCCTTAGTCATACCATTATGAGAATTATTCGTAAGATTTGGCTTCTCCAAATCAATGGGTTTCCTTTTTGCCAATGTTCGCAGTTTGTTCAGCTTTGTGAGCTGTGAAGTATCCAATTTAAGAGCGGTGAGATAAGAACGAATAGTGTCCTCATCAACTGCGTGTATCAGTTCATGTACTGGTGCAAGCACCAATACCAGATTTTCATACTTATCTCTGCCTCCAATTCCTTTTGGCTTCTTGTGATGGCAGTGAATTTCTGATATACACTGAAATTTCTTTCCCGTTACCGCACATTTTCCCCATTGAGCGGAGAACAGTGAGATACGGTTATCCGCATACTCTGTACTGCGGCTGTATGTAGGCGCTCTCATTAGCTGTAGCAGTAAGAAAGTGTTTATCCGCAAATCGTCATGGATTTCACTTCTTCCTGCCGCTGTGTAAGCGCACACTTTTCGCCGCTGACTCATTGGATTTTTACATTGAACATAGCTTATTGGATAAATCGGTTCTTTGGATTGTACTATATATCTTAGTTGCTCCGATTTCCCATATCTTTGGATTTCCGTTTTTGTCAGGTCACGGCCTTCCTTTTTCAGCCGGTGTGTCTTTCCAGATTTCAGCCTGTTTTTGAGAACTGTATTAACAGTTCTGCCAATATCACCGCAGTCTATGCTGATGTCAGTGGCTAACTGGTAGTAATTCTGGATTCCCATAACCATGGAGTTGAACAGCCGTACTTCCCCGGCTTCTCCACGTCCTTTTCTGGGAAATTTGATATTTCCGACTTGTTTAGTCAGGCTGGCTTTAACCTTTTTGTATGCTTTATCGCACATGTGCGATTGAACGACGTACTTTTTCCCCTTTTTGCGTAGTCGGATTTTGAATCCGAGAAATTCAGAATAGCTCCGTCTGACGTCAACAACTCTCGTTTTCTCCGGTGAAACATCAAGGCGCAGGCGTTCTTTCAGCCATTGCGTGACCGCAATCAGCGTCCGGTCTGCCTGTTCCCTTGTTCTACAGAGAATCCGAAAATCGTCTGCATATCTCACGATATACATTTCTTTCAGCCGTGTATTCCGCATTGCCCGGTACGCATGGCTTTGTATCGGACAGCCTGCCGCATTTTCTCTGTAAGCGTAGTTTTCCGTTACCGGGTTGCACTGCCATTGGCTTTCTATCCAATGGTCAAGTTCATTCAGCACCACATTTGCCAATAGTGGGGAAATAATTCCGCCTTGCGGCGTTCCCTTTGTTGGGTGTTCTGTGTTGCCGTCCGGCATGAGGATTGGAGCTTTGAGAATCCTACGGATTACATAGAGCAGTTCTTTATCCCGGATATTCAGTGACCATAACTGTTTTATCAGTTTTGAATGGTCTACATTGTCAAAGAAACCTTTTATGTCAAACTCTACTACATAGTGAAGTCCTGACTTTTGCATAAGCCTGTAGATTGCCGCTATCGCATTTTCAACCGACCGATTTGGACGGAATCCATAGCTATTGTTGCTGAACCTGGCTTCGCAGATAGGTTCCATGACCTGCTTGATACATTGCTGTACCAATCTATCCCAGATACAAGGGATTCCCAGTGGCCTGGTATTCCCGTTTGGTTTTGGGATGTCTTTGCGTCTTACGCTTCTTGGGGTGTAGCCGTTTTTAGCTCCCTTGACGATTTTGCGTACCCTTGCTGTGACTTCATCAGCGGTAAGTTTACCAATATCAGAAATCTTCAGCTTGTCTGTTCCCGGCGTAATACTCCCGGTATTGGATTTGATGTTCCGATAGGCCAGCAGGATATTTTCTCTTGAAAGTATCACATCCATCAGGTTCTCGAAAATTTCTCCTGCCTGACTTCTGGCATACAGTTCATCAAAGGTACTTTGCATATCGTAGTATTCAGCATGGCGGAGATACTCCACGCATTTGGTTTTTGGTTTCTTCTCATTTGGCATCAGGCATCACTCTCCTTTACGGCGAGTGACTTCTTTTTGTCATACTCGCAATCCTAATTGCGACTAAGTGCTAAGTTGCCTGTTTGACTGACTTGAGGCCATTCCTCCGTTTTCCTCTTTTTCGCAGAAAACATCATCAGTTCGACCTCTGCTTTTCAGCAGTAGTACAGCAGCTTATATGATTCGTCTGCTTACTTCCTAATGGTAGAAGCCTACTGCCTTTCCTCGTTCCAACAATCCTATCTTTACATATACCTTTAGGTCTCCGCTTTAAGCCTGTCAGCTTGAACACGCCTGTAACGTGCTATGGTGTTTCATAACATCAATTTTTACTCCACCACACTGATTAGCGATGAACGCTACCAGCACATTTCTATGCCGTCATGGTATAGACCCTTACATTCGCGGTTTTCGTCAGTCATATTTCAAACATTCTGACCTTGGGTATTTTGTAGACCTCCGGCCTATAGGTAGCACCGTCCATCTCTGGACAGCTTTCGTGGGGCTGGTAAGTATCCAGCAATCCATACGGCTACTCTCAGCCGACTTCACCGAGCTTCTGACAGGTCAGTTTTCACTTACACCCGCCAGTCGGAGTATTAAGGGGGCGTTTCAGGGCGTTACCCCATCATTCCACCTCTTGGATTGTTAGTTCTCCTAACATCTGAAATTTTCGTTCTTTTGTTAGTGCCTGATTTTGTCCTTCAACCACGAAGGCTTTGTTCAGGAACGAGTCGCACTTATATCCATGTCATAGCCGCTTCTAACCGCTTTTTTCTGTTCCTCAATCTTCATCTTGTCAAGGTCTGTGATTTTGCGCTTAATGGTCTTGATTGCTTCCGACTGGTCGATACTGCGGATATGTAAATTGACGATTACCCCTGTTTCCAAGTCCAGTATGTCGGCAAGCATACGGTCGTTAAGCTCCGGCGCAAGGATTTCAAGGAAGCTCGCCGCGCCGATTTTCTTCCCCATGCGGAAATATCTGCCCTCGCCAAAACGGAAAGAGGACGGGGCGATAAAATCCTTTGTAGACAGCCCCGACGGGGTAAGCCAGTCAAAGGAAAAGGAGAACGGCTCGCCCTCCGGGTGGAATACCCCATGCAGCACCTTTAAGCGTTCATAGCCGGATAAGGGGCGGGCGGTTACGCCAAGCACCTTGAAATTGTTAAACACGTCGGTTTCGATACGGGAAAGTCTTGATTTTGCAGCCGCCTTGTTATCGGCTTCAACGGTAAAGGTAATGTATTTGTGCTTCACAAGCCCGTTGTTGCCTTTACTAAGCTGATTTTTCAGCATATCCGAATACTCGGTGCGGATAGAGTTAAAAGCGTCCTCCTGTGCCGGGATAGTGATAGCTTTTTCTGCCTGTTCCCGCTGCGTCCCTTGATTGATGAAAGAAAGCTGCACGCTCACGCTCGCGTCAAAGTAGTTGAGGAAATCGCACCAGTTTTCAAAAATGGCGGTCTTATCGTCTGCCTGTGCAAGCTGATAATTGATGTCCTCGAACACGACGCACTTTGAATATCTCTTTTCCGTAACCTTGCAGATACCGTCCGGGTACATGGCAAGGTAAGGAATGGTCTGCTGTGCGGTGCGGGCTTTGCCGTCCCCCTTTGCCTTTCGGATAGCTTCGGCAATCTGTTTCTTTTCGGCGCGGGTCAGCTTACGCCTGTTTCCTGCGGCTTCCCGCGTCTTTTTTGTTTGTCCTTTTGACAATCGCTGATACCTCCTTTTCAAGTTTTCGCTGCTTTTCCAAGACAGCGTATAGGTTTTCGGTTCTGTAAGGTCGCTCCTTTGGGCGGGTAAACTTTGTCTGAACGACATTTCTTACCACCACTTCAAGGGGCTGCCCATGTTTTTCATACATGGCAAGCAGGAAACAGGGGAGCATGACGACAATCATCGCCATAGCCGCAAGGTTTGTCCCTGCGCTGCCTTTGAGCAAAAAAAACAGCGGCAGTCCGATTAAGAGAGCCGCCGCAAAACAAACGATTTGCCGCTTTGTCAGATTGAAAGCGACTTTTGTTTTGACTTTGGAAAGGTCTTTGGGTACAGGTACATACGCCAAGAAAATACCTCCTTTCTGCCCTTAGTGGGCGTTGAATATGGATTTTGCCAGTGTGCCGGATTTGAACAGGGAAAAACAGAGGATAACCGTATAGGCGGCAAGGGAAAATACCGCGCTGTGCAGATTGTCTGCGATTATCATATCGTTTACCAGTACGGCGTAAATACCGACACATATCATAATGAGGAAGCCTTGAAAACCAAGAGCGAACAGCCCTTTTAGGTAGTTGTTTCCAATCTGTCCCCATTCTCTGTTGGTCATGGTCGCAAATGGAATAGGCGATACCGAACAGTAAAGGTAAATCTCTATCATTCTGCCGTAGAGGATAACGGTTATCAGTACGGACATGATTTTCATGCAAAGGCTTACAAGGCTTGTTTCAAGCACAAGTAAGAGCAGTTCGGGGATTTCCATATCTTCAAGCCCCTCCTGCATGGCGGCAAGGGCTTCGGCAACGTCGATATTCGTATCGCCGCCGATAACCCCCGCTGCGCCGGAAACGATATGCTGCGCCATATCAAAGACCGCCATTGTGATGTTGAACGTGTTGGTTACGATAAACACCGCGACAAAGGCTTTGAATATCCACTTAAAGAACATGAATGTTTCTATGTCGTGCATATTGTTCTTTTCCGTTACCATGCTGATTAGCTCGTAGCATAGGACATAGGTAATGACAAGCCCCGCAATCGGAACGATTACATTTTCAGAAAGGGTCTGTATCATGCTGAAAATATTTGCGTTCCAACCCTGCGGGGTCTGTCCTACCTCGTTTGCGATAGTCCCGACTTTTTCGTTTACGTCCCCGAACATAGTTGACAGATTACCGTTTATCGCTCCGATAAGGATTTCCTTTATCCATTCGTTAATCGCGTCAAGTATGCTCTGCATAGGCAGCTACCCGCGCTTAACCGAACAAGCCGGAAAGCAGAGGTACAAGGATAGTGCCGATAAGGGCAACGCCGCCGCCCGCCATGAGCTGCTTAATGCCCTGTGATTTTGCGCCCGGATTATCATTTCCGTAGCCCTCCAAGAGATTGATAACGCCCCAAATGCCAAGTCCTGCTCCAAGAGCGATAACCAAAGTCTGTAATACGCCGATTGCGCTGTTGAAAAATTCCATAAAACTCCTTTCTGCCGCAAATGCGGCTTGCCCGTAAAAGGGCATAAAAAACGGCGGTCAGTTTTCAAACTGCCGCGGTCATAAGTCCCCGCGCTGCCTAAATGTCTGCTGCGCGGCGGTATTCAGTTGTCAGTGTGGGCGATAGGAATTTTTGTAGGGGCGCGTATCATGCAAGTTGTCTTTTTCTTTGTTACTGCGTCAATTCCTCCTTTCTTTTCGCTGCTGCTCATACAGGGCTTCACACCGTTTCACAAACTGCCGGATAGCAGCCTGCCGCTGCTGTTCCCGTCGTTCAGCAATCGAAACAAGCCCGTTTATGGCTTCTGTGATTTTCTTGTCCTTTTTCTTTCTGATACGTCTATTCATGGTCGGTGTCCTCCTGCAAATCGCTTTCGCTGATTTCGTAGTAGTCAAATACTTCGTCCGGCTTCACAAGGGCGGGTCTGCGCCTTAAATGCTTTTCCATATCAAAAGTATTTTTCTTGTCATAGTCGGAAAGATATTTATAGTTGGGGTGCTTTGTAATGTCGTACTTATCAGAGAAGAACGGGCGCACCCCTCGTAGCTGTAAAATACATTTCCCGCCGTCCATAACCGCTATTTCATCTTCCGTCATAAGCTGCTTGCCTAACTTCTGATAGTTCAGCCCATGCGATACCTCGCGCCCCCGGTTCTCGGAAGTGTTGAAGCTGTCAATGGTTTCTTTCCCCAAGATTTCCGACATTTCTTTGAGGGTGGTTTTCTCCTTGCCGCCCAAGAAAAGGGTGGTGTCGCAGTTGCCGACTATGGTATCGGCGTTGTCCTTATAGATTGCCTTTAACTGGCTTTGCGACTGTAAGATAATCGACGCGGAGATTTCCCGGCTTCGTATGGTGGCTATGAGCTTTTCAAACTTCGGTATCTGCCCGATATTTGCAAACTCGTCTAACAGACAGCGCACATGGACGGGCAGCCTGCCGCCGTATTCATCATCTGCCTTGTCGCAAAGCAGATTGAAAAGCTGCGTGTAAAGAATACTCACGACAAAGTTAAAAGTATCGTCGGTGTCGCTGATGATAACAAACAGGGCGGTCTTGCGGTCGCCTATGGTGTCAAGCTCCATTTCGTCGGTTTCCATAAGGTCGCGCAGCTCCTTAATGTCAAAAGGGGCAAGCCGCGCACCGCAGGAAATGAGAATAGAGCTTCGTGTCTTTCCCGCAGATAACAGGAATTTCTTGTACTGCCGGACGGCAAAGTGTTCCGGGTCTTTTTCCTCCAACCGTTCAAACATGAGGTCAACGGGGGACTGAAATTCCGGGTCGTCCTCGCGGGCTTCACTGGCATTTATCATTTCAAGCAGCGTCGTGAAGTTCTTTTCTTCCTCCGGGGCTTCGTACCAAATGTAGCCGATAAGGGCGCAGTAAAAGAGCCGTTCCGATTTTACCCAAAAATCCTCCCCGGCTTTTTCCCCGTCCCCTTTGGTGTTGGCAATCAAGGTATTTACCAGTTTCAAAATGTCTTTTTCGCTGCGGATATAGGCAAAGGGATTATAACGCATGGATTTCTTAAAATTTATCGTGTTCAGCACCTTTATCCGATACCCGCCGCGCTGTAAGAGCTTCCCACACTCGACTAAAACCGTACCTTTCGGGTCAGTTACAACGTAGCTTGAGTGCATTTGCATTAAGTTGGGCTTCACAAAAAATCTCGTCTTGCCGCTGCCGCTTCCCCCGATAACAAGGATATTTTTATTCCTTGCATACTTCGGCTGCTTCGGGCGGCTGTTCATGGTAAGCCGTTCCGTCTGTGTCAGAAGCACGTTATTTTGAAATACCGGGTCGGTATAGGGCTTTATATCTTCGGCGTTGCCCCAACGGGCTGAACCGTATTCGATACCTTTTCGGTATTTCTTCGCGTTCTTGCCTTTGAAGTACACCATAAGCCGGATAAGGACAGCCCCCACAATACCGATAAGCAAATCCATAGGGGCAAGGCTCGGAAGCGGGGTTGCAAAGGCAGCGGAAAAGCCGTCTGCAAGGGAAAGCACCTTGCCGGAAAGGTCAGCCCCCGGCGCAAGGCGTACCGCTTGTCCGATTTTGTCAAAGAGATAGACAAAGAGCAGATAGGGGGCATTTAGGATAAGCAGCTTTTTAAGTTCCGGCTTCATAGCGATGCCTCCCTGTCCTTTTTCTTCACTTTGTCCTTCTGTGCGTTCAGAGCTGCCGCCTTGTCTTTCAGAGTGGAAAGCAGCTTGCGGATAGAGGGCTTTTTATCCCTGCCTAATTTCTTTGCGGTAAATTCCCGGAACGCTTCGGTCATAACGTCAATATCCTTGCCCTTAAAAGACACAAGATAGGTCGGCGGCTTGCCGTTCTCAATCTTCTTGACGTTGTAATCAAGCCCGCTTTTCCTTGCGATAGGGTCAAAGGCTTTGATATTTTGGTCGGTAATCTCAATGTTGGAAACCTTTTCTCCCTGCTTCATAAGCTGCCGCATAGTGATTTTCCCATGCGGGGCTTTGGTTAGCTGCCCTTTGCCTTTGGCAAGCAGGGCTTTCATAGCCTTTTGCAGCACTTCGGCGGTCAGCTTAGATGTTTTGATTGCTAAAGACACGACTTTTTCATTGACTTCATCTTGCATGAAATCCCTCCTTTCATAGTTTGGTTAGGGTGGTGTGCCGCTTCGGGGCATAAAAATAAGGCGTACATTTTTCATGCCGCCTTTAGATACGCACCCGCAGCCCGTTCAAATCCGAAGCCCTCACACCGACAAGATACCAGTTGTCCCCGTACTCCATGCGGGTCGGCTTCCATTTGCCGCGTACAAACACTTCAAGGCAATCCCCACAATGCAATCCTCCGTAGTAGTCGTTAAGGTCAAAGCGAATGTCGTAACGGTCTGCCGTTTCATCAAAAATCAAAGCTCCTGTTTTCTGTGTCATATTAAAATCCTCCTGTTTTTTAATAGCCGCCGTACATATCGTGGTTGACAAGGGCGGTGTAATAGCTGTCAATGGTGTTGGGCGCGTTGAAAAGTACCGCTTTCAGATATTGCTTGATGTTACGGATTTTCGTGGTGTTCTCTTTCATGCAGTCAAAGACAAATTCAATGTGGCTGCTGTTCAGCTTCATAAACTTTGCTTTGACAAGCTCTGCCGGATAATCGTCCCCGGCGATACGAATTGTCTTTCGTTTGGTGCAGACAGTTTCAAGGATAAGGGACACAATCTCGTCCAAGCGTTCCCTGTCAATGTTGGTATGCTTGATAAAATGCTCATACTCGATATTGTCCTTGATGATTTCCTCATACACGCTGTATGCGTCTGCCGCTTCCGTTCCTTTCCGTTCCGGCTCTGCCGTTTCTTCCCTCAAAGGAGAGGGGTTAGGGGAAAGGATAGGAATGGAATGGTTACTTGATAAATCCGTATTTGATTTTTCTTTTTTTGGTAAGTCAGTCTTTTGTATATCTTTATTTAATTGCATTGGATTTTCCAACGTAGGTTTTTCCTGCGTAGGATTTTCCAATGTTGGATTTCCCAATGTTGGATTTTCCAATGTAGGTAAATCCAAGTTAGGCGGCTGCTCATAGATGATGTAATCAGTTCCCCGCAAGCGTCCTTTCTCGTCGCGCTCCCTTGAACGCTGAATATATCCGGCTCTTTCAAGCTCCCGGACAGCTTCGCGGATAGCGTCGATTTTTTCCCGGTTGATATAGGACAGTCCCGCAAGGGTATAGTCCCAATCCTCCGGCAAGGACAGCATTTGCGATAACAGCCCTTTTGCCTTTAGGGAAAGTTCTTTGTTGCGTAAATGGTGGTTGCTCATAACCGTATATCCTGTGTTTCTCTCCACGCGGAAAACTGCCATAGCTTCATCAACTCCTTTGCTGCATATTTGTTACGCGGTAGAACAGCGATTTTAAGGGTTTAGGTATCAATCCCTTACCCTGTGAAAACCGTACCCGCAAAGCCTTGTGTAGCAAGACTCTTTTTGCCCCTACTGCGTAACATGAGGGTAAAAAAATAGCGGCGTTCCTTGTTTCCCGGTTGGGATAAGGTAACGCCGCCAGTGCGGTGCTATATGAAATTGTGTGATTGCCGACGTGCCGCGCCGCCAGTGCGTCGCGTTTGTATTGGGTTGTTTCATGCTCGCAAGATGTTCCGGCATATCAAGGCGCAATCCGTTAAAAGTAGTAAATTGGTAGTAAAATCAATCTGAAATCCTGCGAATGTGCTTGTATTTCAAGGGTTTTTCGGGATAATCAAAATTTTTAAATTAAAAAATGAACGAAATCTGAACGCTTGCTCCCTTGACTTTTTCGAAAGTTAAGCCTATGATTTGTCTGCAAAACAGGTAACGGCCTTACGGCGGTAAAGACGGTCCGTCGGATATGATAGTTGTGGCCCGCCTCTTTGCACAGGAGGTATTTTATGGACTCTTATACAATTTTCAAAGATATCGCCATCATTCTGGTGGCTGGCAAATTTTGCGGCCTGTGCGCGCGAAGGCTGAAAGTCCCCAGTGTGGTAGGTGAGATCGTAGCTGGTCTTTTGGTTGGGCCCTGTGTCTTTGGTCTGGTCCAGCCCTCCGATTTCTTGACCCAAATGGCCGAGATCGGCGTTGTGCTCCTCATGTTCTCGGCCGGTCTGGAGTCTGACACCCAAGAACTTCTGCGCAGCGGCCCCAAGGCCCTTGCTATCGCCACTTCCGGCGTTCTGCTCCCCCTAGTTGCGGGTACGGGCCTTTTCCTGCTGTTTTATGGCGGGGACAACTCAGAGAGAAATCTGTTCTATGAAGCGCTGTTCATTGGCTGTATCCTGACCGCAACCTCTGTATCTATTACCGTGCAGGCTCTGCGGGAGCTTGGCCATCTAAAAGAGCAGGTCGGCACCACTATCCTGTCAGCCGCTATCATTGACGATGTACTCGGCATTATCGTCTTGACCCTCATCAGCGGCCTGAAAGATCCCGATTCCTCTTTGTTCATGGTAGCCTGGGGAACTTTGATGTTCTTCCTTTTCTCTGCCGTGGTAGGTTATCTAATCTATCAGTTCTTTGATCGAATGGATGCTCGTCACCCACAGACCAGGCGGTTACCCATCCTTGCTCTGTCCTTCTGCTTGGCAATGTCCTATATTGCCGAGGAGTATTTTGGAATTGCCGATATCACCGGCGCCTATGTAGCCGGATTGGTGTTATCCAATCTGCAAGACGCCCCCTATATCGAGCGCAAGATGGACATTAACTCGTATATCATTTTTGGCCCCCTGTTCTTTGCTTCCATCGGCTTAAGTACCGATGTGGGCGAGATGAATCCTAAGCTCCTTCTGTTTACCCTCGCCTTCCTTGTGGTCGGTCTGCTGTCTAAAGTGGTCGGCTGCGGCGGAATGGCCCGTCTATGCCACTTCTCCGGCAGAGACTCCCTCAAGATCGGTGTCGGTATGATGAACCGGGGCGAAGTGGCCTTGATTGTGGCCCAAAAGGGGCTACTGCTGGGCCTTCTCAATTCCATGTTCTTCACCAGTGTTATCATCTTGATCTTGGTGTCTGCTATCATCACCCCCATCTTTTTGAAGATCCTATATAGCCGGGACTCTCGACTAGAACCGACACCTCCGACAGCATAAACGCTCAAAAACGCCGCCTCGTTTTTCCCAGGCGGCGTTTTTATGTCAGAAATCAGGATACCCCACCAGGGGCTTCCAGCCGAAAAATTCCCGCAGCTGGCGGCCATCATATAGATAAGCGCCAGCGCTGTCCGACCAGGTCAAACAGTCTCCGGTCCACACCGGCCCGCTGGAGCTGCTGGATATCTGTGGGCACTCAAAGTGGAATCTAGGCTGGCTCCCATTCACAGCCGAGGACCATATCCCGTGGTGGAAGGGCTCTCTTTCAGAACCAGACCTTAAAGCTGCCTCCCGAGGGCAGCACAGCCTCAGACTAAACCACAGACGCCCCCCGCTGATCCCCAGCAGGTCCATCTCTTCCCACACCTCCTTCTCCCGCTCAAAGGGAGCCAGGATATCCGGGGCGCTTCCCCACCGCAGGATATCTCTGTAACCTCGAAGTATCGTGGTGCATCTGCCGGTTTTTATATCCAGTGCCTTCACCCCACTTGACTTGGTATATACCACGCTTGTTTCATCCAGCCAATGGTAATGAAAGATGGAGCATTTCGTATCCCGAACCTCTCCGGTATCCAGATCATATAGGTGCAGCACCTTGTTTCCGGAGCGGTATTTATAGTAAGACAGGTACCGACCCTCCGGACTGATCCCCAGTCCCATAGGGGCCCCTTTGGCCTGTTGAAAGCGAACCAGCTTCTCCCCCTGCCGCTCCCCCAATCTCCAACGCCAAAAGCTATTCCCGTCGCTAAAATACAGCGTATTCCCCGGTCCCATAATCGAATCCGCGGTAAAGCAGTCCTCTTTTGTAACCTTGATGGGAACCGTGAGTAGCTGTCCTTCCTGCTGGTCATAAAGCCAAAGGCCGTGGGCCTCCTCAGGCACATATCTCAGCCCTTCGGCAGTGGCTCGGGAATTCCCTATGGCCGCATAGCGCTCTCCGCCCACTAAGTGGGCATACACGCCGGGCGCCAGTGGTCCCGGCAGGGGCACATGCGTGATTTTCTCTCCGTCCAAAATCTGAAAGTCGCTTCCCATTAGGCGGTAAAAGCGCATGATACCGCTCTCCTTCTATCCCGTCTCCGCATCCGTCTTTGTCCTGCGGCTCTGGTCAGGTCCTACGATGGGCTTATATTCCGGCTCCGGATTCATCGCTTCCTTCGTTCCTACGCAGCGGTTGATAGGCGTCCCCATTTGATAGAATTTTTCTTCATAATCCGTCATTACCCCGTTGATACCCTGTCCGTGGAGATCACGAGTAACTTCAGATAGTATGAATCCAGCCTTTGGAAATTGGAAAAGGGACCACTCAAACAGATCCCGGTTGTCGCTCTTGAAGTGGATCTGCCCCCCCTCTCTAAGGATCCCACGATACAGAACCAGGAATTGCTCGTGGGTCAATCTGCGGCGGGCGTGTTTCAACCCTGGCCATGGATCGCAAAAATTGATATACAGCAGATCCACCTCTCCTGGCGCAAAATAATCCCGGAGCTTGGCTGCGTCACCATCAATAAAAAAAATATTATCCAGTCCCTTTTCCATGCTTCGCTCCATAGCAATGACCATGGCGTCAGGCACCCGCTCCAAAGCGATATATAAGACATCTGGGTTCCGTTGAGCGGTCTCCGCAGAAAACCGCCCCTTTCCACAGCCGATCTCTAGCCTAATTTCCTTGGCGTCCGGCTTTAACTGTCTCCAATGTCCCCGGTAGGAGGACGGTTCGCGAATTAAAAAACGGGCACACCGCTCCATTCGGGGAATTAGATTGGGCTTTTTTCTCATTCTCATAGGGATGTCACCTCTCAGGTTTGTTACAAAAATATCTTATCATATTGATAGGAATACTTGCAATCTTTTTCAAAATATACTATACTATATTTTGTTAGCTGATTGTCAGTCTGTGAGCAAACAATATGCCGGTTTGTTGGTATGTATCAAATGTAAAATGAAACATCGAATATCTGGATATAGTGAAGGTAGTATTGCGCTTGATTTGGGAGGATAGACGACCTATCCATTCCCCTGAAAGCGAAATCCCGGAAGTCCTTGGGACAGTAGCTTGTGGCGAAAATTCCCCGGTTGAAAAATTCCCGCAAAATCGGGCTTGACCACAGCGCCGCCCACAGACACGAAAAACTTGCTTTTTTCCTCTCCGCATGGTATCATGCAGAAAAACTGAATATCCGGGTGTAGCGCAGTTGGTAGCGCGCTTGCTTTGGGAGCAAGATGCCGGGAGTTCGAGTCTCCCCACTCGGACCAAAAACCGCCTCAAAACCGATGTTTTGAGGCGGTTTTTATAACTTTTTGAGCAATAGTTTGTTTGGCGTTTTGCATAAATAAAGCCTCAAATGTGGTCAAAGCACTTTTTCGGATTTGTTTTGAATTTTTGTTGTAGATATAGCTTCTTGTCCATCTCCACCACGATTCGTTTCGAAAAGAGGCAAAAGCAAACTACACAATTTTTGGAACGTGGGGCATGACCACCCATTCACAATCAGTTCATGCTGCCGCAGCCTTATCTTTGAATCTTGCATCGCAAAATCTGATAGGCCTGGCCGCGCATTGTGGTCTTGTTCCTCCCAACTGGGCCGCGTATAATGGCAGTGGAAAGCAGTGAAATAAACGAGTAAGGAGCAGTGCCATGCGGATCCTCATGCTGGGCAACAGCTTTACCTCTACCAACAATATGCCGAAGATGTTGGCTGAACTGACCGGGGCGGAGGTGATCCACCATACCCGGGGCGGAGCGCGGCTGTCAGAGCAGATGGACCCCCATACCAGGCTGGGCAGTCAGACCCAAGCGGCGCTCCAAAAGGAGAAATGGGACTACGTGGTGCTCCAGGAGATGAGCCACGGCCCTATCACCGCCCCCAAGAGCTTCTTCTCCAGCGTGGAGCGGCTTTGCCGGCAGATCCGGGCAAACGGAGCGGTGCCCATTCTGTTCGCCACCTGGGCCTACCAGAAGGGCGGAACCAAGCTGACCGACAAAGGCTGGGATTACGACGAGAGGGCCCGGGCATTGTCCGAGGCCTATCACAAAGCGGCACAGGAAAATAATGCCCTGATTGCTGACGTGGGCCAGCGGTTTTACAAGTGGTCCGATCCCCAGGACCTTTATGCCGCCGACGGCATCCATCCCAGTGAGCTGGGCTCCCGTATCGCGGCGGAGACCATCGCTGCTGCCATTCAGGCACACAAGGAGAACGAATTATGATTCGAGACATTTGCAAAGACGAAGCATTTCTGGCCCGGAAGGCGGAGCCCGCCACGCCGGAGGACCTGCAAGTGGCGGCCGATCTGCTGGAGACCCTGGAGCACCACAAAGACGGCTGTGTGGGCATGGCGGCCAACATGATCGGCGTGAACAAACGCATCATCGTCTTTGACAACGAGGGGACCTATATGGTCATGTTCAACCCGGAGATCGTCAAAAAGTCCGGGCCCTATCAGGCGGAGGAGGGCTGTCTCTCCCTCACTGGCACCCGCCCGGCCCGGCGCTGGAAGACCATCAAGGTGCGCTGGCAGAATGAGAAGTTCCAGGATCGGTTAAAAACCTTCACTGGCTGGACGGCCCAGATCATCCAGCATGAGATCGACCACTGCGAGGGCATCATCATTTAAATAAGGGGGCGTAGCCTGTGAACATTGCCATTCTCTCTGATACCCACGGTTTGCTGCGGCTGGAAGTGGTGGAATACCTGAAGACCGCCGACGCCATCCTCCACGCCGGGGACATCAACCAGCAGGAAATTGTGGACCAGCTTCGGCAGTACGCACCGCTGTACATCGTCCGGGGCAACAACGACAAGGAGTGGGCGGAGCACATTCCCCACCACCTCACCGTCACCCTGGGCGGGGTGTCCTTTTACATGGTGCACAACAAAAAAGAAGTCCCGGCAGACCTCCCCGGGATCAACGCGGTGGTGTTCGGCCACTCTCACAAGTATTTCCAGGAGGAGAAGGACGGCCTTCTCTGGCTGAACCCCGGCTCCTGTGGCCCCCGGCGGTTCCATCAGGAGATCACCATGATGATGGCGGAGGTGGAAAACGGGACCCTGCGGGTGGAGAAGGTCACCATCCCTCACGAGGCGGCATGGTGGAGCTGGTTCCCCTCCAGCGGTTTTTGAAACAGAAGCCTCCTCCCTATGGTACCGAGCCGGACCGGAGGTTCTGCTGGGACCTCCATGTCATCACCCTGCGGGGGAACAGGAGCCTTCTGGCCGTCCACTGCCACAGCCGGTACGCCTTCGTCCGCTATGATGTGGTGTCTCTCCAGTGGGCGGATCTGCCGACGCTGTTCCGGGAGGGACTTCTGGACAGCCTCACCGCCGCCGACTTTTCTCAGGAGCTTGTGGCAGATTACCTGAGCCGGGCAGGAGCGATGGATGTGACCCGCACCCACGGTCGCCGGGAGGTGGCCTTTCTCAACCGGGCCTGGGAAGATGTGCTGACATCGGACCTGTGCCTGGACACAGACCGGCAGGCCCAGCCCCTGCTGGATCACGCTGTCAACACCCGCCCCAGCCGGTGTGCGGGCTTTGATGGCCTGGGGACCGGGCTGGAGCGGATGACCGAACTACTAAAGGAGTGGGAGACGTAATGGAACAAGCAGTGACGAAACACCGCCGCAAACGGTGGAAGAGCGCCGCCGGCATTTTGCTGGCGGTGCTGGTCCTGGCGGCGGGGGGCTTTTTCTGGTATGTGTCCGACTACTACCGGGCGGAGGACGTGGCCCTGGAGGTGCTCTCCGCCGGGGATAATATTGAGGTCCGGGATGATCTGACGGCCCTCTCCCCCTCTTATCCTACGGACACCGCCGTCATCTTCTATCCCGGGGCCAAGGTGGAAACCGCCGCCTACCTGCCCCTGCTGGACCAGCTCCGGCAGACCGGCCTCACCTGCATCCTGGTGGAGATGCCCTTCCATTTGGCTATCTTCGACGTGAACGCGGCAGAGGATGTGATGGCCCAGTTCCCGGACATTCGGCACTGGTACATCGCCGGTCACTCCATGGGCGGGGCCATGGCCTCCCAGTTCGCTTCGGAGCACCCGGACGAGGTGGACGGTCTAATCCTACTGGGGGCCTACCTTTACGGCGACTATCCGCCGGAGGACACCCTCACCATCTACGGCTCCCTGAACCAGAGCGTGGAGGCCAAGATCGACTATAAAGAGAATGTGGTGGAAATTGAGGGCGGCAACCACGCCCAGTTCGGCAATTACGGCCCCCAGAAAGGGGATCTGCCCGCCACGATCTCAGCAGAGGAACAGCAGGCCCAGACGGTGGAGGCCATCTCGAACTTTATTGCACGACAACAGGAGTAAAAGCTGTTTTTCAGAAACGGTGTGATCCCGTAGCGGTATCGCCCAGAACGTCAAGATCAGAAGGCCTCAGACGGACAACCGTATCTTATTAGGGCACAGAAACCTTCCACACAAATTATTAGCCAGAATACGCAAACAGTTGTATGATTTCTATTGAAAAGTAGCATGATACATCCGAAAAGTTTTCAGTAAGGCGTGGCGCTATGGAGATTAACCGGAGTCACTATCTCCGCATTGTCTCATACCACTTGGCCATCAGGTGCTAACTGGCCGTTGCGCCTTTGATGATGGCACACAGAGCCCTCTTATATGAAAATATTCTCTGCCTATGCAGCAATGTAAAAGGAAAATCTATTTTATCTTTGCGGCCTATGCTCTACTAAAATACACATTCAAACCACTATCTTGTCGAGAGGGAGGTAATCATGGTCAAATTGATAAAAGGTGAGAATGATTTGGCTACTGTGAATCCCGTGTTGGCAAAAGAGTGGCACCCCACAAAAAATAGGAACTTAAATCCGGAAGACATCACATCTGGATCGAGCAAGGAAGTTTGGTGGCTGTGTCCCAAAGGGCACTCCTATTTAATGGTGGTCAATCTGAGGACAAAAAGAGGATATGGCTGTCCCTATTGTTCTGGGCATCGAGCACTCAAAGGTATAAACGATTTGGCAACGACAAATCCAGACTTGGCAAAAGAATGGAACTATGATAAAAACATTGATTTAACGCCGTGTGATGTAACTGCCGGTAGTCGGAAAAAAGTATGGTGGCGGTGTGAAAAAGGACATGCCTACGAGCAGTTCATTA
The DNA here is from genome assembly GCF_025567565.1 of Muriventricola aceti. Lineage (NCBI taxonomy): Bacteria > Bacillati > Bacillota > Clostridia > Eubacteriales > Oscillospiraceae > Muriventricola > Muriventricola aceti. The sequence continues at coordinate 145,628 of NZ_JAOQKF010000007.1, forward strand.
TCAAACGAACCAACCGAGGATACTCTTGCCCGTACTGTTCCGGACATAAAGCACTTAGAGGATTCAATAATCTTGCAACTGTAAATCCTCGCTTGGCGAAAGAATGGCATCCCACGAAAAACGCTGATTTAACTCCATTTGATGTTACCGCTGGAAGCGGGAAAAGAGTGTGGTGGATGTGTCCGGTGGGACATGAATATCAGGCGACGATTCACGATAGAAACAGCGATGATACACAATGCCCAATTTGCAATGCCAAGAACCAGACTTCATTCCCTGAGCAGGCAATCCTCTATTACGTTAAAAAACTATATCCTGATGCAGTCAACAGATATAAAGAGATATTTGAACATTCCATGGAATTGGATGTTTATATTCCATCCATACGATTAGGAATTGAGTTTGATGGTGCAGCCTGGCATAACTCCGCAACACAGTTGAAACGAGAAAAGAAAAAGTACACCATCTGCCAGAAGCATCACATTACCCTTATTCGTGTTAAAGAAAACACGGACCAAGAATGGAATGATGTTGCGGATGCAGTCTATTACATTCCCAAAGTACGGACATATTCTGAGTTGGAAGGTGTTATTCAGGCGATATTGGATTCCATTGACCGGAATTCAAATATGTGGACAAGAAAAAATCCTCGCTATCTTCATAGTGCTATCACAGTTGATTTGGAAAGAGACAGAGCGGACATTCTCAACTATCTGAATGAAATCAAGAACTCGTTGGAGGAACTTCGTCCAGATGTTGTCAGGTGCTGGGATTTTACCAAGAACAAGAATTTAGTCCCCAGTATGTTTACAGTGAGTTCCAACCAAGTCGTGTGGTGGAAATGTCCAGACTGCGGACATGAGTGGCAATGTAGCATTAACAGTATGACACGCCCAGGAAGATATGGCTGTGCGGAATGTTCCAAGAGTCGACGGGGAACTACATATACAAAACAAGTTGCAAAACGGGTGGGTTCTCTTGCTGAGACAATGCCTGATTTAGCAAAAGAGTGGCATCCGACAAAAAACGGAGTATTATCCCCCGATGATATCTCGGCAGGACACTTTAAGACGGTTTGGTGGCTTTGTCCGCAATGTGGTTATGAGTGGGAGGCAAGCCCTAATAATCGCAAGAGAGGTGTGGGATGCCCATGTTGCAGTGGTAGGGTCCCCAAAAGCGGTGTAAATGACTTGGCAACTTTGTGTCCAGGGTTGATGGAGGAGTGGAATTTTCAAAAAAACGTAGGTTTGAATCCGCGTCAGTTGCTTCCCGGAAGTGGGAAAAGGGCATGGTGGAAGTGCCCACGGTGCGGACACGAATGGGAAGCTGTCATTGCCAGCCGAACAAAAGGACATGGCTGTCCCAAGTGTGCCAAGCAGAAAAAACGACCTAAATCAGAAACGAAAGGGCTGGTATAACGGATATACCAGCCCTTCTTCTTTAGGTCGGTGTTCGCCCCAGCATCCCCCGCATCATCTCATACCATTTCGCCGCCGTGTGCCGGGTCACCCCGGCACCGCGGACGATGGCCCAGTAGTTGGTCACGTCGGGGGGACCTTCATGTACATCCAGATCTTCTCCTGAGGTTTGGTGAGCTTGTCCAGCGGAGTGATGCCCGCACCTGGTTCTGAAGCGCCTGCCGCTCCGCCTGCATCTCCTAGATGAGGGCTTTCAGTTTCTTCTCGCACTCCTTCCGGGTCTTGTTTGCTGTGCCACGTACCGCCCGGCCTTACTGGGGAGTAGCGGCCTTCAAACAGGTGGTCATTGATCTGGGGGATGCACCCGGTTCCGGGTTTCCGGGCCTTTCTCAGCACTGGCCGGAAGTCGATCATCTGGGACGAATGCTCCTGGGCTCATCGTCCACCTCAAACAAGCTCAAAAGAAAACACTTTTTCATGTCTAACACGAAAAAGTGTTTGAATATTACAGCTAATTCGGGTATACTATCATAAAAAAGGGGGCGAGCCTATGATCATAAGACCTGCCTACATTGAGGCTGTCAGACCGTTTATGGACCAGCCGCTGGTGAAGATTTTGGCCGGCGTGCGCCGCTGCGGGAAGTCCACCATCTTTGAGATGCTGGCTGATGAATTTCGCCGGCGGGGGATACCGGAGGACCATATCATCCAAAAACGCTATACAGAGATGGACATTCCGGCGGACATCTCTGCCAAGGACATGTACGATGAGCTGAAAGCGCAGATCCATGGGAAGGGCCGCTGTTATCTGCTACTGGATGAGATCCAGGAGGTGAAGGGCTGGGAGAAGGCGGTCAACAGCCTGCTGGAGGGGGCGGATGCGGACATCTATATCACCGGCTCCAACTCCAAGCTGATGTCCAGCGAGATCTCCACCTACCTCACCGGCCGGTATGTGTCCATCCCCGTCTACCCCCTGTCCTTCCGGGAGTTTCTGGACTTCAACGCAGGAGATTCCCGGCCGGCCAAGGAGCTGCTGGAGGACTACATCCGGTTTGGCGGGTTCCCTATCATCGCATTAGGCAGCTATGACGCCCAGAGCGCCTACCAGATCGTCAACGGCATCTACCACACGATCCTTGCCCGGGATGTTCTCAAACGCAATCGGATCAATAAGCCGGACCTGTTTGACCGGGTGGTGAAGTACCTGATGGAGAACATGGGCAAGACTTTCTCGGCCAGCTCCATCACCAAGTTTTTGCGCAGCGAGCATCGCACCGTCTCCGCGGAATCCATCTACAACTACCTGCGCTGGCTGGAGCAGGTCTTTATCATCTATCCCTGCCATCGCTATGACATTCAGGGGAAGGCAGTCCTGGCCACTCAGGAGAAGTACTATCTGGTCGATGTCACGCTGAAATACTGCCTTCTGGGTTATGACCGGAAGATGCTGGACGGGGCTCTGGAGAACATCGTGTTCCTGGAGCTGAAGCGCCGGGGCTATGAGGTCTACGTCGGGAAAAACGCCGCCAAGGAGATTGACTTCATCGGCATCCGCCGGGACGAGAAGATCTATGTCCAGGTCTGCGTCCAGCTACCGGAGAACTCGGACCGGGAGGTGGGCAACCTTATGGAAATCCCGGACCACTATCCCAAGTATGTGGTCACCACCAACGGCCTGGATGTGGGCAACGAGAACGGTATCCGCATCGTGCTTCTGGCGGATTTTCTGCTGACGGAGAAGTGGTGATGTCTGCGGAGGATTGGTGAAGGGCTGCAACAGCGAATTTGTATATCACAGATATGTAGACATCGCAGACCAATATGTTATGATTTGAAAGTGTGTATCAACGGGAAGAGGATCGTATCACGTTATGATACGATCCTCTTCCCGTGTTTCACGCCGCCCGGCCCAGCATCCCACGGATCTTCTCATACCATTTCGCCGCCGTATGTCGGGTCACCCCGGCGCCTCTGGCGATGGCCCGGTAGCTGGTCACATCGGGGCGAAACTTCATGTACGTCCAGATCTTCTTCTGGGTTTTGGTAAGCTTATCCGGCGGAGTAATGCCCCGTGCATGGTCCCGCAAGGCCTGCCGCTCTGTGTTCATCTGCTGGATCAGCACCTTCAGCTTCGCCTCGCATTCCTCCCGAGTGTGAGCGTAGACGCATTTGGAATGCTTGGTGCCATCCGGCCAGGTGGGGGAGTAGCGCCCTTCAAACAGGTGGTCATTGATCTGGGTAATACACCCAGTGCCGGGCTTCCGGGTCTTTCTCAGCACTGGCTGGAAGTTCGCAGCCAAGTCCTGCTCTATCTGAGCAGATTCCTCCCGCACCTCGTTGCCCAGCCCCCGGTCGATCTTGGCCGCCGCCTCGCTCTGCATATCCCCGGTGACGTGGGTGTAGATGTCCAGGGTGGTGGCCGCTGACACATGGCCCAGCATGGCGGAGAGAGTCTTCACATCCATGCCGCTCTCCAGGGACAGGGTGGCGAAAGTGTGCCGCAGATCGTGAAATCTGATTCTCTTACACCCGGCCCGCTCCAGAATGATCTGGAGCCGCCGTCGCACCGCGCCCGGCGTCATGGGCATGTCCTCTTTGACCGGCGAGGGGAACATCCACCGGGAGTCCACCGTCTCTTGATACTGCCGCAGCACCTCCACCACGCCGGGCGGCAGGACCAGTCTGCGGATGGAGGCGCGGGTTTTCGGGACACTCACCTGGAGCTGTCCCTTCACCTCGTAGACCTGCTTGTTCACGGTCAGGGCCCCGGTCTTGAAGTCCAGGTCGTCCCACTGGAGGGCCAGCAGTTCGCCCCGCCGCAGGCCGGTACATAAGTCCAGAAGGAACAGCTCAAAGTATCCCTCCGCCTGGGCCTGAATAAGAAACCGCTGGAGCTCCTCCCGGCCCAGCACCTGCATCTCCCGGCCCCGCTTGGGCGGCAGCTTGCAGCCTACCGCCGGGTTGGTGCGGATCAGCTCCTCCTGCACTGCCTTCTCCAGAGCGGACCTGCAGGCAGCGTGAAGACCTCGCACCATGGAGTCGGACAGCCCCCTGCCGAACTGCTCCGTGCGGATGAGCCGCCCGCCCGTTTTCATCCGGGCATAGAACTGCTGGAGATCCTTCTGGGCCAGCTGGTTCAGGGAGATCTTTCCCAACTCCGGGATGATGTGCTGATAGATTTTCGCCTCGTAGTTGGCCTGGGTGGTGGGACGGATCTGGGGTTTCACATAGTTCTGATACCAGAAGTCCAGCCACTCCCCGAAGAGCATCTCCGGCCGGACCTTCTCCGTTTTGGAGCCGGTCACCGTCTCCCGGAGCTGCTTCAGCTTCTCCTGGCACTCCCGTTTCGTCTTGGCCAAAACATTCTTCGTCTTGGGCAGGCCCTTCTCATCGTAGCCGACGACCACCCGGCCCTCCCAGCGGCCGTCCTTGCGCTGGCGGACGGAGCCCTCGCCCTTTTTCCGCCGCTTACCCATGGCATCTACCTCCTTCCGGTCTGTTTTTCTGCCACGGTTTCAGGTCCCTCCCCAGAAGATCTTCCAGAAAGCCGCCTACGATGTGGCTGGCCTCCTGCTGCATGTCCGGCGTCACGTGGGTGTAGGTGTCTAGGGTGAAGCTGGCGTTGGTGTGGCCCAGAATGCCGGACAGGGTCTTGGCGTCCACGCCGCTGGTGAGGGCGTGGGTAGCAAACGTGTGCCTTAAATCGTGGAATCGGATCGCAGGCAGGTCGGCCTCTCTTAAGATCCGCTTCATCCAGTAGTAGGCGGCGCTGGGGCGCACCGGCTTCTCCGGAGCCAGCGGTTCCGGGAAGATCCACTGGCTGACGGCGTGCTTCTTCCGCTCCTTCAGCCGCTGGACGGTGCTGGGCGGCAGACGGATGGTCCGCCGGCCCTGGCTGGTCTTCGTCTCGCCAATCTCCAGCTCCCCAGCCTTGGGGACATTCACCGACCGGAGGACCTTCAGCGTCCCGGCCTTCTCGTCGAAGTCCTGCCACATGAGGCCGCAGATCTCGCCCCGGCGCAGGCCGGTGGTCAGTTCCGTGTAGAAGAAGTCCCGCCAGATCTCGTTGCGGTCCACCGCTGCCAAGAATGTGTCCATCTGCTCCTTCGTGAGGATCTGCTTGGGTCGATAGCTGGCCTTGGGCACCACGGCCCCGTCGGTGGGGTTCCGGGCGATCACATGGGCGGCCTCCGCATCCTTCAGGCAGCGGTGGAGCATGGCGTGGATGCGGAGCACCATGGTGTCCGACAATTCATGGCCGTGTTCCGGGTGCTCACGGACGCGGCCCTCGTGTTTCAGCTTTCGGTACAGCTTCTGGATGTCCATGCGGGTCACCCGGGAGACGATCTTGTCCCCCAGATAGGGTTTGATGTAGCACCGGATGAACTGCTCGTAGCTGCGCAGGGTGTTGGGCCGCAGGGTGGCAGCGCCGTAGTCCTCCATCCACCGGTCCAGCCACTCGCCAAGGGTCATGCGGCTGTCCTCGGTGAGCTCCACATCCTGAAAGGCCTCCAGATCTCGGTGGAGCTTCTCCAGCAGTTCCTTCTGGGTTTTGGCCAGGACATACCGGAAGATGGGCTCGCCGTTTTGCTTGTGGCCCACCACGATGCGGCCCTCCCAGCGGCCGTCCTCTCTTTTTCTCACCATGCCGTCGCCGGACGGTCGTCGCTTTCCCATATTGATTCACCTGCTTTCTCTGTTTATGATGTTGTGGTTTCTCAGATAGATCCTTCTGCCTCTATCTTCCGCCTGGCCTGTTCCTCTTGGTCGGTGTCGAAGGAGTAGGGCTCCAGTTCCCCGGCGATGCTCAGCCCCAGACGGAGACCGGCGGTGAAGCCCTCCAGGGAGGTGCGCTCCTGCCACAGGGACTGGGCGTTCACCAGGGCCAGCAGGAGCTTCCACTGCTCCCGGTCCAGTGTGGCTTTCAGGGCCTGCTCCGCCTAGTCCATTTCCCGCTCTTCCTCAGTGCCCTCCGGCTCCTGACAGAACCGCTGGTGCAGGGCCTTCATGTAGTCGTTCATGTGTGCCGCCTCCTTTTCAGCAACACACAATACCCGAACTGCATCAAAATAGCCACCCCCAACCGCAACTATTTTCAGAAAGTTATCATCTGCGGGGGGCTTTTATCTTTGACTCTGCGGCGCAGTTTCTGATATACCTACCACCCCATGGTCATGCCGCCCATGTCCTGCCGGGGAGCCTCCTCATGGTCGTCCGGCTTGTGGCCCATGGCGATTTTCTTTTCCTGGATTTTCCGCCGCAGCTTTCGGTCCACCCGCTGTCCCACCGGAGCGGCAGGCGGCACCGAGTTGTCACGAAAAATCTGGCCCAGGTGGTGGAGCAGCCGGGTGGCCGACAGGAATACATTGGGCCTGCGCACCCGGTCGAAGTGTTCCAGAAAGAAGGCGGCGTACTCGTTTCCCTGTTCTGCCGATTGGCAGAAATATTCCCAGGCCCGCCCCCGATCCTGTTTGACATCCTGGCCGGTGAAGTACAGTTTTCCCAGAGTGTACTGGGCATACTGGTTCCCGTGTTCGGCGGAGTCGGTGAGATAGGCCACCGCTTTTGGCACGTCTTTCGGGACATCTTCCCCCTCCAGATACAGCTTTCCCAGGCGGTAGGCAGCCCAGGAGTTCCCCTGCGCCGCCGCTTTTCCATACCAGGATACCGCCTCATCCGTTCTCTTCTGACTTTGCAGGAGTTTTCCCAGCGCGTATTGGGCGAAGTCATATCCCGCGTCAGCCGCCCGCCGGAACCACAGTTCCGCCTGATGGTCATCGGGGAGAACGCCCCGCCCGTCCCGCCAGCACTTGCCCAGCTGATAGGCGACCAGGGAGAACCCTCTCTGCCAGAACTGTTCCAGCACCTGTACCTGCTCCGCTTTTTCGCTCTCTGGGTTTTCGTACTCCTCCAGCACCTCCTTGGCACTCTGGTAGGCCTCGGTCATCTGCCAGTCGGAGTCCCAGGCGAAGTACACCGCATCCTGGTCCTCATCCGCTTCATCTCTCACGCGGACATCCTCGAAGGTAACCGTGCCCAACCGGAGCCGCTCCGCCTCCCGGATGACCATGTTCTTGATGGCTTTGAACTCCTTCTGCTGGGAGAGGGGCAGGTGTTCTCTGGGCGAATCCTTGTAGTAACGCTCCAGTTCATCCCGGAGTTGATTCCACTGTTCATAGCACTCCGCCACCTCCGGTACCTTGGCCAGTTCATCCACGATGGCATCCACTCGCGCCTTTACCGGTTTTTTCAAATAGCCGTAGACCTTCTTGCCCTGGTGCTCCTCCAGCATTTTGGCCAGCGTCTCCATCTGCTCTGCAATGGTCGGGCTGTGGCACAGACCTGTTTCCATCTCCCGGATGAGCCGTCCCATGGTCTCCGCCGCCTGGTTCCGAACCTGTTGATAGGACAGGTCTTTCTGCTGATACAGGGACAACAACTCGTCTCGAAAGATCTCATTGGACAGCTGGGAGCGCATGTTCTCGATCCCTTTTTCCGTGAGATACCCCTGCTTGGGGTCCGCCGACCAGACCATCATGTGGATGTGGGGATGGTGTTTCTCATCGTGGAAGGCGGCACACCAACGAAAACTGCTTGGCGGTATTTTCATCGCTGTCGCCAATTCTGCTTGATGAGCCAGCAATAACCTGCGCCAGCTCTTGCTGTTCTCATAGCCCAGCCGGTGAGCGTCCTCCCGTTTCAGGGAGTAGACGAAGGTCCACACCGGCCCGGTGTGCCCGTTGATCTCCTCCATGGTTTTCTCCAGATCAGCGGAACCGCCGGCGGAGAACAGGCCGTGAGAGCGGGGACGCTGGGCCATATATTCCAGGTAGCCGCCGCCGTCGTGTGCGTGGTGCGGAGCCTCGATGAGCTCCACACCCTCCCGGGTGGCGATGTACTCGGCGTAGTGTCCGCCGCCGTTTCCCGGCTTGATGTAGCCTGACTTCTGGATCAACCCCGGCATCACTCAGCCTCCTGTTGATAGCGGACAGCGTCTTCGAAACTAATCTCACCGTTGGTTTCCTTCACCTCTTTGACGCACCGTACCCGGGCTTTTCGCAGCTGATCCGGGTCAATCTCTATATCAGCGGCCAGGATATTCCCCATGAGGTTTTGGTCCACCGACAGCTTGAACAGCAGGTGACCCATCCGTTTGCCCAGAGCTCCCAGCTTGCCCTCCAGCACATCGGCCAGGACCCGGGGCAGGTAAGCATCGGCAGATTCCGTGTCCAGGTAACCGGAGTAGAACCGGATGGCCTTTTCGATAAATTCATTTCTGGTAGAGCAGTTATCTCGCCGGTAGCGCGATTCCACCTCGGTCCAGGCGGATTCACTGAGCCAGACGGAATGTTTCTTATTTTCCTTTTTCAAATTCAAAATCCTCTCCTTATTGCATCAGCGCCGCCCGAAAGCCTGTCACAGCGGGGATTCAGGCGGCTTTTGAGAAAAAACAGCGCCAATCTCAAATCGGGTTGGTCGGAACAGCGCCAACTCCAACCCCTGAAACCGCCCGCACTGCGGGCGGAAGTGACCGCCCAGGCGCAACAAAAGCGCCAGGGCTTTCTCCTGCTCCTCGTCGTCGCAAGCTCCATATCCCTCGTTTCCGCCCCCGCAGGGGTGAAAACTCGCTCATTCCGCTGCTCCGCCTCTCCCCAGCGAACCCGCTCCGCTGGGTTTCGCCGGGGGCCCCATTTTGCCCTGTCCTGAAGCCTTGCCCGAAATCGGGCCAAATCCGCCCTGAAAGCCCTCTTTGGGGGCACATAACGGCTCACAGGCCGTTACACGGGGAGAGTTGCTTGCTGCAGGGGACGGCGTACTGCGGCAAAAAGATCCCGAAGTATTCCTCTGGGCCGGACACCAGATGCCGGCGCATCATCTCGCCGCACTGAAACATCTGGAACACCGCATTTCGATGGCAGGCCTTGATCTCCTCACGGCACTCCCTCGCAAAGATTCTTTGTTCATCTGTCAGGGTTCCACGGCTCTCATCGCAGAGGAACAGGGCCACCCCGTCTTCGTCGATAGACTCCTCATGTGTACGGTTCCACTGGTTGACAATGTACCGCCGCATGTCTATGGTGCGCCGTGCTGACAGAGACGGGTCCTGATTGATCATACAGTCGATCAGCTGCATCAGCATCCGGATGCACACTCCTTTCTCTCCAGCGCCGCCATGTGCTGCTCCGCTCTCTGTCGTTCCAAAGCCAGGTCAGCTGCGCGGAACTGCCGTTCATAGAACTGTTCGATGGACATCTGGATGGGCAGGATGTAGTAACGCAGACAGCCGTTGAGGGTGCGGCCGTCCCGGGTGGTGACGGTGGTGCGCTCCGTCCGGATTAGACCGCGATCCTCCAGCTCGGTCACATACTTGCGCACCGTGTTGACGCTCATCCCCACCGCCTCTCCGATGGTCCGGTAGCTGGCCACGCACTGGTAGGTCCTCCGGTCCTCCCGGTGGAGGAGAAATCCGTAGACTGCAATTGCCCCGGCGGACAGTCCCAGGGAGAAGATCTCGTTGGGGAGGGGGAAGTAGTTCTTGATAGGGTCCCGCTTGGGCCAGTGCTGTTTTCTCATTTCACACCTCCCGACTGTCCCTCCGCCCACTGGATGAACTTTTCTTTTGGAACTACCATACGGCTCCCCACCCGCAGCGTGGGGAAACCGGGATCGTTGAGTAGCTCGTAGGCGGTGGAGATGGACACGCCCAGCACCTGCGCCACCATCTTGGCGTTGAGGAACAGGGGCAGGTCGTCGTAGGATTTGTAGACAGACAGTTTCAATGTTTAGTACCTCCGGTGTTTCAAATTCAGAGAAAATATTTCTTGCGTTTCGGAGGTCTCTCTGTTAAACTGAAACACAGATTAGGCTGTGTTTTCCGAAACGCGGCAGGCCGCTGAACTGTTGCAGCAGTTCGGCGGCCTTTTTTGCAGGAACTGTCTTTTTAGATCTGTCTGGCCATGCACCATACCGGTTCCTGCCCTGCGGCCTTGTTTGACCAATACAGCGTTTTCTTCCCCTTGGTACGCTCAATTGTCGGTGCTCTGTGACAACGTCCTGGCGTTACTTCTCTGGGGAGTATCGTCTCTGGTGATGGATATTCGGTTTTCAAGGTGCCATTCCGAATGTTTGGGACCAGTTTCCCGTTGACAATCGGATTTTCCGGTGTTAGACTATTGTAAGATTGTTTTGACAGTCCCCTGTGAGAGTATTGTAGCATGTGAACCTACCCCCTTGTCAAGACTATTTTATAAATTTTTTACGATTGTCTATTTTGGAGGGTGCCGACATGTGGTATGCCAAGATGTACTTCTCTGAGAAAAAAGAGGTTTTCCAATTCGATAGCTACGGGGTCCAGGGCGTTCCCTCGACCTACAAGGAACTCCCATTCCTGGAGAGCCTCCTCTCTTTTCTGGAGATAGACTGTAAAGAGCTGGAGCATCTGTTACGACAGGCTTATGAAAACTGGTCCCTTCTGATTGACAGGGATGATAGAGATGCTGGGGTTCGTACTTTAATGGATTTGGGTGACCTTGGGAGCCAGCACATCTACCTGCATCTTCTGCATGTGCGCTGGTTTGAGCGATTTGGACGCATGGGGATCAACCAGGACCGGGGAAGCAGGGAGGATCAGGAGATGCTGGAGGAACTGCAGGACCTTCCGAAACAGCTTCCGCTATATCAGCAGCAGGTACAGCGTTTCTTTGATCTCGTTTTGGATGTGGACAAGGCGGGGCGTGATCCCCAGCAGCAGGCATCGGCCCACTATCTCTACGATGCCCCCAAGGACCCGTCTCTGTTCTCCTTCCGGCCTATCCCCCTCAGCTTTGAGCCGGTGGAGCCGGGCCGGTGCTCTCCGGTCCTGTATCCCCTCCACATCTCGGACATGATCGACTACTCCCTGCGTAGCTGTGTGGAGCGTGGAATCACCGTCCGGCGGTGTAAGAACTGCGGACGCTGGTTCCCCCAGACCGGCCGGGTCAGCGCGGAATACTGTGAGCGCCCGGTGGCCTCCGGTCAGCAGACCTGCCGGGAGGCCGGGGCCTTCCAGCAGTGGACCAAGAAGCAGTCCGACGATCCGGTGTTCAAGGCCTACCGCAAGGAGTACAAGAAGCGCTTTGCCTGGATCAAGGCTGGCCGTATCACCGACGAGCAGTTCTACGCCTGGAGCGAACAGGCCAGAGAGATGAAAAAGAAATGCGACCGGGAGGTCATCACCCCGGAGGAGTTCGAGGATTGGCTGAAGAACTCAAAGGTGCTGCTCTGACAGCGGCCTGTTTCAAAACAGAGAAAGGGACTGGCCGCCGCCAGTCCCTTGTATTCTTTGATATAGCGTATCATTTTTAAGTCATTAAATGATAATGATTTCATCCGGAGTACTCACTTATTAAAACTGGAAATATGTTTACTCATATTAAAAATTACCGGAATTATATAGCCCTGTTTTTTCCATAATATATATACTTTGATCAAACCGACGCTCTGGTTTTAACCTTTTTTCCCCGCCATTTAAGATGATAGAATGTAGGATTTTGCGTGGAAATCGTGGCTTATAGTAGGTATCATTCTTACCACCACGTTTCTTACGTGCCGTAATAAATTCTCTTGTCCCAGCACCATTTACCGATAATTCTTTGTCTGTCTGATATCCCTCTGGGACTTTAATGGCTCCCAAATTAATACGTCTATCAATATCACTACTGCCACTCCCTATATATAAGTATTGAATGAATTTTGATAAGCATCGTGCCGCGCGACAAGCCGTAGGATCATCAGTCTGTGTATCAGGAACCTTGGTTAAAAACAGCTTAACATATGCCAAATTGCTCCAAGCAATCAGGTCAAGTGCATGCTCTTTGTCCAATTCATGATCTTGCGCATTTGTCTTCCAAATAGGCTGCAGTAACAATGGGATTTGCTTTTTGTGGTACTTTTTGCAAATCTGTGCAATCGCGGCTTTCATTTGTCGCGAATTCCCAGTTAGCGTTGCGTTATGTTCCCAACCATTTTCATTGCTCAAAGTAATCCAAACATCATGAAGCGTTTCTTTGATGTTTGCAAATTCTCTCGAAAATTTACATTGATCAAGTAATCCCAGCGCAGCATACAAAGTAGTTGTAGGACGAATTACAATTTCACTACCAGGATTGTCTGGTGTGTTAATTGTCGAATTATCCGGAACAACTGTCATTTTAATTTCAAGTGCACGCAGACTTTTATAATCTTCCGGTGCCTTGTCTTCTTCAAACTGTTTCACTACCAAGTCAATTTTTTTCGCTCGTCGTAGCCGCTTTGTGCTGCCGAATCCACCCTCAAGAAATTTCTCATACGGCGTATATACATCCTCAAATGAAAAATATAACTCTTCTGCAGTTAGTCCGTTACAGTTAAATAGTTCATCGACTCCTATTTCATCGATAACGATATTAAAGTTTGCATCGGTAGTTACATACTTGACTTTCTGAGGCGAATCACATTTCCACAAATAATTAGCAAATGCAACTGGGAAGGTAGAGTTAAATACATTCTTACTCCACAAATCTTCATTTGAGTGATTAGAGTGTTCAATGCCAAGCAGTTTTGCACACATTTTTTCACCCTCTTTTAGTATAAATAATTACAACCTACATATGTGACTATGTCTCTCTTGCAGTAAAATACAATGTTTGATCAAATCTACGTTCTGGACTCAGTTTCTCAATATAGCCTGGTTGGATAATCTCATTCACGACACTTTTATGAAGAAACGGTCTTGTTATACGTTCTGCAGTAACGTATTGACGCCACTTTGAACCTCCGATAGCGAATTCCTTGTCTGTTTGGTTCCCAAACGCCATCTGACGATAGATATCCACCACTCGTATTTTACCAGACTTACTCAATTCCCATAAACAACGTGCAAGGCGGGCTGAGGCTCTCATTGGGCGACTCATAGTTGCCGCTACTTCGTAAGATGCATCAACGAACAATCGCGAGAATGCATAATCACTCCAAACGACAATATCAAAAGCTTGCTCCGCCAGAAGGGGAGATTTACCCTGCGTTTTCCAAATCGTTTGCATTAACAACGGTTTCTGCTTATCGAGATATTTACGTTCAAATGTATCTATGCTTTGGCTGATGCGTGGCATCTTATGAGTCATCTCATAATCATTGTCCCACATCTGAATCGCAGCACAAGCATCTTCAAAAATCTCTCTCACATCCCTTGCGTCATTTTTAACCGTATCGTACATACCCAATGCACAATAAGATGTGGTCGCTGATCTTACGACTAATTCGCATCCCCACTTATCTTCAGTCTGCCGGCTTGTAGAATCGGTCGGAAGTACTGTTAACTTTACTTCAAGCGGAGACAAATAATTGCCATTCAAATCTTTAATAACCAAGTCAATACCATCAATTGCATCAAAAGAATATTGTTGGTATGGTTCAAAAACAGTTTCAAAATTGAAAGATAACTCTGAAGCAGACTTTACGCCACAGTTAAATACATCCCTTATAGAAATTTCTGCGGAAACAGTTTTCAATTCCCCATCAACATCTTCCAGTTTGATATAAATGGCGGGAAAATCATGTTCCATCATATAGCTTGCCATAGCAGCGGGAAAACTGGAATTAAAGCAATTCTTGCCCCAATGATCGTTTGAATCCCTATTTGAGTGCTCAATTCCATACAAACCAGTAGGCATTCTACGCACCTCCACTACACTAATAATTCAAATAATGACGTCATCTCTTGACGCCGTCGCACAAGTATGCTAAAATCCTTTATAAAATAATAACATGACAGAAAGTGGTTGTCTATATGCGAGTCGTTGATTTGTTTGCCGGGTGTGGAGGACTTTCACTTGGCTTTCAAAATGCCGGTTTTAGAATTGTGGGTGCATTTGAATTTTGGGATATTGCACTTGAAACTTATAAACTTAATTTTAAGCACCCAATATATAAACAAGATCTGTCGGATGTGGATACAGCAGTAAATTTGATCAATGCTTTAGCTCCTGATATGATAATAGGAGGGCCTCCTTGTCAAGATTTTAGTCATGCAGGCAAGCGCATAGAAACTGAGCGGGCTGGTCTAACCGGTAATTTTGCGGAAATTATTTCTGCTGTAAAACCTCGCTACTTTGTAATGGAAAACGTTGATAGAGCGAAAGACTCTGTCGCATATGCTTACGCTAAGAGTGTTTTTAAGAATGCTGGGTATGGAATTACCGAAACGACACTTGATGCATCTCATTGTGGTGTTCCCCAAAAGAGAAAAAGATTTTTTGTTTTAGGTATCCTTGGAGGAAACGATGGTTTTGCAACTGAATGGTTAGACAATCACCAAACCAAGAAGGAAACAACCATCAGAGATTATTTTGGGAGTAATGTACTTGGATTTGAGTATTATTATAGGCATCCCAGAAATTATAATCGCAGAGCAATATATAGCATAGATGAACCTGCGCCGACAATGCGAGGCGTGAACCGTCCTGTTCCTAAAGGGTATCCTGGTCACCTTCTTGATCCCCATCCTGTTGATGAAACAGTGAGAGCTTTAACTACATTAGAGCGCGCTTTGATTCAAACATTTCCTGCTGGATACAAATGGGCGGGAAGTAAAACTGACATAGAACAGATGATTGGAAATGCTGTTCCTGTCAAATTGGCAGAGTTCGTTGCAACTTGTATGTCTCAATATGTTGTTGAAATCCCTGATTATTCTGGTTTCGAAACATGGCTCCACAAGACGAATTATTCTGATAGAGTAGTAAGTGATATTGTTAGCCGCTTAAAGCGAGCAAACAAAATAATTGCGGATGACCCAACTCCGACATACTTGTTTCTTCTTGAACGAACGGACGCTTTTTTAAAGATTGATGCTTCGGTAAGGAGTCAGATTAAAAAAGCTGTTTCGTTGTATATTGAATATAAGTTTGATACAATTGCTCGGCATCATGCCAATCCTAATTTATAACTATTATGAGTGATATATTTGATAAAAGGACGCGATCAGAAATAATGCGTTCAGTTAAAAGCAAGAACACCAAAAGTACAGAACTTGCCCTAATAAAACTTTTTAAAGAAAACCACATTACTGGTTGGCGGCATAATTACAATGTAAAAGGACATCCGGATTTTGTGTTTCTTAACAAAAGAATTGCCATTTTTGTTGACGGCTGCTTTTGGCATGGGCATGATTGTCGAAATACACGACCAGCAGACCATGCTGAGTATTGGGCAAAAAAGCGCGAACGCAACATTCAACATGATAAAGAGATAACATTGATGTTTGAGAAAAGAGGATGGACCGTTGTGCGCATATGGGAATGTGAACTAAAGAAGAAAAATCTCCCGCAAACTAAAGAACGTATTCTCTCTTTACTTGTTTCGAATGATTAAAAAGGCAATTGTAAGATAAAACTCCAGAGAATTGGATTAAAGAAAACGCTACTGAGAATTGTTAAAATGGTGGTTCCCAGTTACTTTCTTAATGCATCAATCTTCCATTGTAATGCGGCTAAATTCAAGAAGCTTCTTGTTGCCTTTTTCCTTTTCGGAAGTTCCTATTCTTTGAATAGGTGTGTGAAAAATTGATACGCCCGCCGCGCAGAAAAGACTTGCTTAACGGCCCAGGCAGAGGTACAATAGCCCAAACCGCAGAAAGGATTAAAATAATGGGTTATCACCATTTTTCTTCTTGGCAGATAGGCTGCCTGTAAGAGAGCATGTTTCCTTGACGACTCTTGCAGACGGCCTGAACTGTCAAGGAGTGAGCACAATTGAACAGAGACCGCAGTTACTATCGTAAGCAGCGCATGCGTGCCATCCATCGCAAGGAAACGATCCTCCGCCAGCTTGGAGGAGAAGAGAATGTCCTTGCGTGGGAACACGGCGCCGCCGGACGGCTGTCCAAGGGGAAGATTCACTGCTCCTGCTGGATGTGCCGCAGAAAGTCGTATGACGATTCCCGAATTCGGGATAAGCGGGCGGCCATGGATGCCGCCCAGCAACTGCTGGAAAGCGAGTAACTTCTCTCACGAAAAAACGCTTCCGGGCCGGGATTGGCAGCCACCTGCCGCCCCTGGTCAGGAAGCGTTTTTGACCCCATATTTGACCACAGTCAGGGCCGGAACACATGGAAACAGCGGATTTAAGAGCGTCAAAAAATATTCAATAGCGAACGAAAAGCGTTGGAAAGCGCTACAAATCACCACAAAAAATTTAGTTTAACCGTTTGCGCAGACTTGCAGTATAATGACCCAGGCATCCTGTTTTACCCATTCGGGAGGAGATCCAATATGACCTTTCATGAATTCGGAGATGATACGCGCCCCCACATCATGCTGATCCACGGCGGTGGAAACGCTTGGTGGAACTACCTGCGGCAGGCCCGCATCCTGGCCCAGCACTACCATGTGATCCTGCCCACGCTGGATGGCCATGGCGAGGCATATCAAACGCCCTATGTCTCCACCGAGCGGACCGCAGATCAGCTCATGGACTATATCCAGCAGCATTGCGGCGGACACCTCTTCGCCCTGTGCGGAGTTTCCTTGGGCGGCCAGATCGTGATAGAGCTTTTGGCGCGGAAGCCGGATCTTACCGAAAAAGCCATCGTTGACGGCAGCCTTTGTTACCCGCAGCCCATGATGGCCCGGTTCTGCATCGCCTCGGTATGGCTGTTTGGATGGATGCTGTTCAGCGAATGGGCGTGCCGCCTTCAGCTGAAGCTTATGTCCAAGCTGCTGCCCAAAGAGATGACCTATCCCCGGGAGATCCAGGAATACTATCTGCGGGACATGCCCAGAACGCCGCGAAAAACCTTATACACCATGTACCGGACCTATATGGCGCAATACCGCGTGAAAGAAAGCGTGAGAAACAGCCATGCCCAGGTCATGTATTGGTACGGGGAAAAGGAGATGAAGTGCGTCAAGAACTCCGCCCGTATGTTCCAGCGGCTGCTTCCCACCTGCCGGATCTACGAGGCAAAAGGATACGGGCACGGCTATCTGTCCGTCTATCTGCCGGAGGAATGGCTTCGCATCGCACTTCCTTTCTTTGAATGCAAAGATCCCAATGCCCCCGGCAAATAGCCGCACATAGGAAACAGGCATTTTATGTTTTGGTGTACCAGGTATACAATAGAAACAAATGTATAAGGAGGAATCGCTATGCGCAAGAATTTTGGAGCCAAGCCCTGGACTTATCCCCAGCCGGTCTTTATTCTGGCCACCTACAATGAGGACGGCACCCCCGACGCCATGAACGCGGCCTGGGGCGGCATCAGCGAGGATAAGGAGCTGAGCATGTGCATCAGCGCCGAGCATAAGACCACCGCCAACATCCTGGCCCGCAAGGCGTTCACCGTGAGCATGGCCACAGCGGAGCAGACAGTGGCCTGCGACTATGTAGGCATTGAGTCCGGCAATAAAGTGGCGGACAAGGTGACAAAGGCCGGCTGGCACACCACCAAGTCGGAGTTTGTGGACGCGCCCCTCATCGATGAGCTGCCCATGGCGGTGGAGTGCCGCCTGGTGAGCTACGACCCGGAGAGCTGCCGTCTGGTGGGCGAGATCGTCAACGTGTGCGCCGACGAGTCCGTTTTGGGCGCTGACGGGAAGATCGACCCGGACAAGCTGCGGCCCATCACCTTTGACCCCATCCACAACGCATACCGGGTGCTGGGCGAGAAGGTGGGCAACGCCTTCCGGGACGGCGTCAAGCTGAAATGACCGGCTGATTTGCTCTGAGACAGAAATGAGGGACAGAGGCGTGGCCTCTGTCCCTCATTTATTTTGACCGCCGATTACCACCGCCCCTTCTTCTGCCGCCTGCGGAAGTCCTCCTCGATGGCATCCTTCCAGTGCTTGTCCAGGGGCGCGCTGCACCGGACAGCGGCCACCGCCTGGCCCACCACCTCGTAGTTGAGGCGGGTACCCACGCTGTCGCAGTGGTAGTTCACCGCCCGGTCAGGAGCGATGCCCAGATGGCCCGCCGTCTCCACCGCAGCATAAATACTCCTGTACTGTGCTGCTGGGAGCAGAACACAGCATTGGAGTAATCTGCTTTCATGGACCGGTCACCGGGGGTAAGCGGGCTTCATTTGCTTCATATGATGGACAATGATGAACCTCAGAAAGCGAACATAGCCAAGTGTCCGTTTAGCATAGCAGAGCGAAATATTTTACTGCATTTATTCGCCGGAACCCAACAGCCAAGACTTTCCAAATTATTATCCGGTTGTACATAAGGAGATCATAATAGTGCATATAATTAGACTTAAAGGTCATTTTCGGAGGCTATTTTTACTCTTAACGAATCCCGTATAGCTTTAATTGCTTGCGGACGCTTAAGATAGTTGTCGTTACCGGTAATAGTTGCAGCAAGTTCTTCTGGCGAGGCAGTCGTAATCAAGTTGAGATACGACATAGCCCGAGAGGTCCCTACATAAAAAATATTTCGCTTTCTATCATTTTCAAAAGTTTCGCTATCAATGTCAATGCATATGACTGCCATTGCCTCAAGACCTTTGAATTTGCGAACGGTTGTGAACAATATGCCATTACTATTTTTATCCTTTGTTAGCATATAACCCCCGGATAGACGGAAATCATCCTCTGTAAGAATGGACTTTCCCTCAGGCTTCATGGACAAAACAACTATATCTGTCCCAGCTAATCCAGCTGAAATATACTTACGGATAAGTCTGCAAAGATATTCTTTGAGAATCGACTTGTCTTCAGCAAAGAACAAATTTGGTTTTATGGTACCGCCAACCGCGCTTTCCCGCCTCATCCTAATTCGATTTTCATCAATTCCAATGGGCCGTGTGGATGTAATGGCAATTTCTTTTGTATTACGGCAATTTCTTGATAAAACCAGCCTGCAGTCCATCTTATCAAGCCATTCTGGGTATCGCAATCCCTGTACAAACTGGTTCCTATCATAAAAAACATAGAAGTTACCATGATGTGCCTGCGCAATATCATGCAGCAATTGCAGGTGTATATCCGCAAAATCCTGTCCTTCATCAACAACAATATGTTTGAAGGGCAACTCATATTCATCCCAATCCATCAGAAACTCCGAAATTGTATCCGTACGTTCATCAGGTAATCGAGTAAATGCACCCGTAAAGGCACCGACAAGGCCATCCAGAGTAAAGAACGAAATATTGGTCGAATCGGGGCAGGTTTCTTCGAGATGAGTCTTCAAGAAACGATTAAAACATAGGAACAGGACACAATCCGTTTGGGCCAGATTCTTTGCTTTTTGTATCGCCAAAACTGTTTTTCCCGTTCCAGCGACACCATGAATCGCCGCCTCTTCCTGCTCCTCAAGATAATCCAGCAAGTACATTTGCTCTGTAGTCATCCTCCGGAACAACGCTTTTGCAGCCAGAGTCCTGCTGCGCATAGTTTGAACTACCCCAAATTCTGGAGCCAATGTATCAAGCACTTTGGATGTCATCTCTTCAGACGGCTCAACTTTTCGCACATCATAGAAACGATATATTCGTCGGATTGCCATTTCTGCAGCTGCTACTGACTGCAAATCGTTACTCCAAAGGACAATCTCCTCTTTATAATTCAAAGGCAAGTTGCCTTCAATATTTGCACGATCACCAGCCGTAAACCACACAGCAGAGCAGAATGTATACGGAGACTGGCCACCAAATCGGGCTTTAATCCGGTCCAAAAAATAATATTTGCTCCGCTCAGCCTGATCCATCGGGTCTATTGTTTTGTCCATTCCATTGCTGCGGTTAGTCTGAATCCACCCCCTTTCGCGGCTGAAGGAAATCAGACCATCTTTCACCTCAAAAACAATAAAGCCATAGGATGGATGAAATATGGTAAAATCCGCTTCCCCCCACTGAACATACTTTCGAGCAGAGTATTCGCTCCTTCGTCGTTGTTCATTCCAGTGTGTTGAATGAAAAACATAGTAATCATCGGGAAGTTGCCGCAAAAGTTCATAGAGGAGAAGTTCTCCTCCACTAAAATTGAAGTCCTCTTTTGTTTCCATTCCTGGAATCATGATTGCCATAGCCGTTAGTCCCTTTCTACCAATAACTCCTTCAATTCATGTACGGAGATTGATGTATCCACTATGTGCCAGCCTTGGCCTTGTAACTGCTTTAGGTGTTGATTGGGAAGTTCGTCAAAAATGGCGACTTTCGCTTGCTCCCAAACCAGGTAAGGCTCCAATGTCTCTGAGCCACAACGCATTGTCGGCATAATTAAACAGTCTTTGTCAACCTCCTCTGCGTCCCATTTTGATGGGGCCGCGAAATCAAATCCGCATACAGTAAAGGCATCGCTCCAAGAGGTATAGTCATTCCCAATATAACTGTCACCCTGGATTTCAATCATCTCATCTTCATCATTCGTACAGCCGGCAATGTCCGTGACTTCGTCTTCCATTTCTACAACAGAAGGCTCTCCCAACCAGTGGCTTAAAAACGCTTTTGCGGCGTTTCTATCCAGCAGGTCATGTATACGCTGATTATAATAATTGCGCAGGCACCGATAACAAGAGGGCTCACAATCACAGTCAGCAACCACTTTGTAAGCAGAGTGGAGCACCTGGGAAAAAACCTTCCCATCATCTGTTACTAATCTACGAACATGCCCTGCGCCACCGGCAACAGCGTCATAAAGAATAATGGAGTACAGAAGTTGCCCATTATAATTTTTGCGATGCAAGCACCCCTTTAAATCCGTTCTTTCAATATCAAGCTCTCTGGAGAGGCCTTCCAGTAATGCGTACATTACAGAGAGGATCTTTTCATATTCTGATGCCTCGGATATAAAAAAGGTGATTTGGACAACATCTGTTTTAAACACATGGGATAAATGATATGGACTCCCAGTCCCTTCATAGCTGCATTCCACTCCCCACGATGTCTTATGCTTGAGTTTCAATGGAGCTTTTGCATCGCTTGTCCAACCGCAAAGCGGGCAAACTGTGTGTTCTTCAGAGCCTATTACCACGAGCGAATCGTTAGCCGTAGACTGAAGTTCCACTTCTATACCATCGAAGGAGAGACGCATTCTCTTAATAATATCATGCTGAGGATCTCCAACATAGTAATCATCGGTCTTGTAGTCTCTCTCCGGGCGTTTGAGAGGAGCATCTGGTGCATCCGCCTTTTCGGTTATGAATCCGAGACGAGGTTCAAAAGTAGGCCACCAGCGTTTTACAGGAATCTTTTCCCCACACGAAATGCATTCCTTTACTTTTCGGCGGGCCAACGGATCATCTGTGTAATTTATTTGATTGCAATGGGAGCATTTGGCAAAATATCCTCTTGAAGCCGCTTTCCTGGTTTTTGACTCCATCCGAATATATCGACTGGTATACAGCTTTCCGTCCGCAATCACACCAGAGCCAGGGGCATATTCCGCAATCGCCATCTGAAGGTCTCTGGCCAAGGTCAGGTCTTCGTTGCTGGTGCCTGTTCTTTTACCGGCAATTTGCAGCTCGACCGTATCTACGGGGAAACCGTATTTAGGCAGCACATTGTTTCTTGTCCAAAAATCGATCAGACTCCGTTTAAATCGATCATCACGACCGCAGCGGATACGCCGCAATTCAAAATCGAAGTTCTTATACTCCGTTGGATTTGTTCTTTGAATCTTCTTCAACTCATTTTCAAGTTTTTTTACCTCTTCACGGTACAATTCAACCGCTTCGGACAAAATGCCCCTGTTTTCACCGATTAACTCTTCCACCCATGTGCCGTCATTAATGCCCATTGTCTCATGCATCGCGGCTGGAGCAGACTTTTTTATTAATTCCTTCAACCTCTCATTCGGTTTACTGAGGAACGCAACAAGCCTCTCGTAACCGTCTTCATTCAAGAATTTATTTGCATTATCTCCGTCGTACACGTCGCTGTTTTGAGCAAGAAACTCACTTAAAGCGATTGCAAAAATATGACGATAGATGACCTTCTTATTTTCCAAAGAAAAATGCGGTGCGTTAATCTTTCCTGAAATAATGGTTGATGGATTTTCATAATAGGTAAAATCATGAGAGGAGAGTTTTGCGTAAGTCATTACAAAAGCGGCCGTGTGAGAGGCCCGGCCTGCCCGGCCCGCCCGCTGTACATAGTTGGATGGGCTGGGCGGAATATCTCTCATACAGACTGTTTCCAATCCACCCACATCAACGCCCATCTCAAAGGTGGTGGAGCAGCTGAGCGCATTGATTTTTCCGTTTACAAAGGCATCCTGGTATACCGATTGACGGTTTCGGGAAAGCTGCGCCGTATGTTCTTTCATTTGAAGAGGAAGCATCTTTTCGCTATCATAGAGCGCCATATAGTGGTTGTCTGCGTAAAATCGCTCGGGGTCAATCTCTTCCAATTGTCCGTCGCAGCGAACCATGGAACACTTCCCCTTTACATTGTGAACCGTAATACGACCACACTTCTTGCACCGATAGGAATGAACTTCTGGATCACAATTTAAACGGATGCAAAAATCCTCGATGTTTATGCTAATCTCTGAGTTGTCATGACCCCCTAAAATTGACCAATAACCCATTAGAAACTCATTGGCCTCTCCTTCCGACATCCCTGTAGCTTGGCAAAGACGGGAAAGACGGGTGTTTGGATAATACTTGCTTTTTCCACTTTCCCGCGTTCTTGCCGCCCATCCCACCAAATGGCTTTTTGCAGTATCATCGGTTTTGCACTTTACCAGTTTTTTCTCATACTCGGTAAAGAAAATATATTCCCTCTCATTGGCGTTAAGGGTCACCGATTTTCCCCCATCGACGGCACCCGTATAACAGGCATCCAAAATAAGCAGCTCCAACAGATGCCGTGCTTCCTTTGTGGTCAAGCCATATCTCTGGTTCAAATATGTAGGCAAATCTGGGGTTTGAATTTCATCATTACTCCATCCGGGATCGTTGCGCATATATTCGAAGCTGATAATCCCCATAGAACTCAGACTTGTGGATCTTCTCCCATTAAATAGCTCATCAAACAGTGCGATCCAAGCGTTTTGCTTGGAATTTGCATGCAAGATGTCCTTATCTGGTTTTTGATCCGGATTCCAAAAATCAAAGGAATGCTCCGCTTCAAACACCCTGGTCAATCGATCAGCAAATGCCCTGACTGATAAGCTATATTCTCCGTTTTCCCGCATTTCTTTCACAACGCGGAAAATGCCGCGCCGACGGAGAAACGCCTGATAGGATTTTTCCATGTAGTTTGCAAAGAACGCCGCTTCGATTCTGCTGTCGGAAAAACACAGAAACTGCTTGGCCTTCCGCTTGATTTCCGGAGACTTTTTCTTTCTCAGCTGGGCAAAGGGGTCATCCGCCAACTGGGCTGATTCTTCTGATGGGGACTCTTTGGGAGCTACTGCTTCCCCCTCCGGCAACTGCTCAAAAAGTTCTGTGCAAAGAACTGCCGTGGCTGCATCCGAGCCAAGATAAAAGCTGCGGAAGTTGCCATATCCACAAGCTGGACATTTTGCAATCTTTTTTTCTTTTGTCCGATTGACACGCTTAAGAGGAATATACTCTGCATTCTCACAATCGCAAATCTTAAACAAAGATGCATCTGCTTTGGTACCCATAGCACCACAACGCGCACAAATTACAAAATCATTTTCATCCTGATCTTCCAATGCATCGCCTTCTGCATCTTCAATACTCATATCTTTTAATGACGCATCATCCCACAAGAGAAAGAAGTCGCAGTCATTGGGATCTTGTTCTGTTTTTCTTGATACTTGCTGATATTGATTATGTTCCATCTTGCCAACAAGCGCGATCCGGCCGCAATCCTGGCAAACTGCGATTTCAAACACGCCCTGTCCTTGCTCGTTGCGCTCTCTGCGCTTCAAATAGAGTCTTTTAGGACTTCCCAAGGTGATATAGGCACCCTCTAATGCCCGGACAAAGAAATGATACTTTGCCTTGATGAGACTGGTGCCATTTTTCTCCGCTGCAGTACAGACCGCCACAAAATCAATCAGTTCTTCTTTGGATATATCCAACAGCTTCCGGATTGCATCAATCGTCCTCGGCACCTCTGTTGCCAGGCGAAAACGATAAAAAAGATCGCAGTGAAGCAAGAACTCATAGATTTTTTCATCCTCATCTCCATTCGGGACATAATCTGCTATCCCGTATTTTGAAAATATCTCATGCAGCGGCAACTGCTTCTCCGCGATTTCTCTAAAAATAGAAACAGGAACCTCTAACCGCTCTTTCATGGCAGGGCTGGCATCTTGAGATCGGATAATGTTTTCAGGAGAAAATTCCACGCCGCAAAGATTTTTTCCGAAATTAACAATATCCGCGTTGGCATCTTGTCCCCCCAGGGTGGCACTTGTCAAAATATATTGAACGCTGCCGCTGCCGATCCTGGCCCGCAGGCGACGCATGAGCATGGAAGTTTCCATGCCTGTTGTTCCTTTGTAAATATGGGCTTCGTCCAAAACGACAAAGTGAAGTTTGGCGCTGGAAAATACCGCATCATCTTTAGGACGAAGGAGCATATATTCCAGCATCGAATAGTTTGTGATCAGGATGTGCGGCGGTGTTTCCTGCATCTCTTCCCGGGAAAGGATTTCGTTGGTAAGAGGTTCTGGAAATTCTGCATTGATACTATTTTTGCAATACTGCTCATGAGCCTTGCCTTTCTTATATTCTGTGTTGCCGTTATAAAGCCCAAAAGTGATATCTTTATAACTCCGCAACAGCCTACGCATTCGCTTAATCTGGTCGTTTGCCAGCGCATTCATCGGGTAAATAATAATCGCCCGAACTCCTTTTGCGGTCAATGTTCCGGCTTCTTTCTCCTTTAGAAGGGAATGAACAATGGGAAGCAGAAAACACTCGGTCTTACCAGAACCCGTTCCCGTAGTAACAACCAGATTATTTCCTGCTGCGGCTTTTTTCAGCGCCTCCACCTGGTGCAGATATAGAGGACGCTCCAGTTTCAGTTCCCGTTTCTTTTCTTCCACAGGTTCCAGTCCTGCAAATAATTTACTTGCAACACCGTCTTCCATTAACTGCGACAGGCTTTCGCCGGTCTTATAAGAACCACTCACATCCAGGTACAGTCCTTTGGCGATAAAACCTTCTTGTTCTAATTGCGCCCGCAATTCTTTGGCATAATCTTTATCTGCCAAATCAAAGCTGGTGGTAATATAGTCTACATAGCTCTGCTTGATATTGTCAGACGCCAAAATAGGATTGAATCGATTCATGCATCATCTTCCTCTCTAAATTCGAACTCATCGGCAATGGGAAAACGTCTGCGCTCTTCTTCTACCGTGCAGTCCCACTTTCTGTTTTTGATTCGCACATAACCTGTTTCTGTATATACCATTGCATCCAGCTGCAATAGTTCTTCATCAGCATTGAATACTTTTACACGGTTCTCATGCGCGATGCAGAAAGAAACTGGATTAACATTTTCATATCGTTCATTTTCCGGGTCATTGTTCATATAATTCCACTTTTGGTCGGGGCTGCGGAAACAGAGTATTCCCTCGTATGCAGGAACAGGGAAATCAAATTCTCCATCAAAGTCGCTCATTCCAATGTAATCAATATCAAAAATGACAGCGTCGTTATAGTGAATTTTCGCCACTTCAACCTTCTGAGTTTCACATGACCAAAACCATGTTTTTAATAGGCGGATGGATTTCCCTTCGAACCTTCTTTCCGGTTCTTCCTCAATCTCAAAGGTCTCTTCCCATACCATCTGACGGCGGATTCCTATAGCAAATGGATTGTCATCATCAGGCTCCAGAAACACCCGGCATTCATAACGGCCCGGCCTGCAGGAAAAATTTTTTTCAAATGCTTTCCCAGCAGAAAGCTGTTTGTAAATCCACGGCTCATCCGTCAAATCATTGTCCAGTTCAACCGTAAAAACCGGCCTGGCCGGTCCAATGAATCGATCTTCCGGCTGCCATATGATCTGCGTATCTTCCCGAACCAAGGGCGAAGACAAGAAAGTTGGAAGAAAATAGATCTCCGCAATTTTCAATTCGTCGACCATACCTTCATGTCGGATTAATGCGCCAAAGGGGATGGAAGCGTTCTCTCGCTCAATGGTACAGATTAAATTCCCGATTTCATACACGTTGCCCCGGCGGGGTTTAGGGATAAATTTGTTTCCCAAAACAAGATCGATTTGCAGATCTGTGGGCCGGCTCACTTTTATAAAAGTATCCTGCGGAATATCCTCATGCCATTTCTTCTCCGACCAATACAGCACATTTTCTCCATTGGCCGTTATATTAATTTTGGGTACATCCACGGATATATCAAGACCATTTCCGAGCAAAGGGAATTGTACCGTTTCCTGATCCTCCAATAGTTTAAAAGAATGTGTATATGTTCCACCGCTGAATTTAACCGTGACATCTCCCGTACAGGCCTGATTAAAGTAGTACGGGTTAGCAAAACTAACGGAAAACTGACGCAAAATAATGTAAGCAGTTTCAAACATCACTTCGCCCGTATGGAATTCTACAATTTGTATCCGATGGCAAAAACGAGCTGCCGAAGGTAAATCGATCTCACCAGTATGTTTGTCGCCAATATACTCATAGAGGGAATGCCGTGTTGAGTCAATGAAAATACGAAAGTTTTTAGCAGAAGTATTTTCTCCAAGCACCACATGAAGCGTAGGAACTCTATCGTAGATTTGAAACCTTTTTTCGCCAGAAATGATTGCTACTCCTTTGGCCGGGTCAGGGATGCAGTATCCGTGTACTGATAGATTCTTAGAATCCTCTTGTGCGAGAATATCTACATCATTTACCCAGATTTCCTGCGCCGACAGCAGAGATACTTGAAAAATTTGGAAATTATCCGACTCATCAAAGTAGTTGTCATCTGCGTCGATTATCTTTACTTCCGCATTGGCAGGAGCTACAATTCGTGCCTTTCCATTCTGACATTTGAATGGGAGACTCTCATATCCATTTTCATTAAAGACAAGATATTGTCTGAATAACAGCGCTTTAGAATCATACAGCACACTATCGCCGCAAATAATCTCGACTTGAAAATCAAAGCAGTCGTTGAAGCTGATCCCTTGGAGGTGGTCAAGTTCAAAAGTAAATTCTTGCGTTGTATAACACATAGGGTCGCCGTAAACAGACATTCTTAATTGCGCAACAACACGCCCGTTTTGATATAGGCGGGCAACCGGTGGCTGTGTAATTTCAGGCAGACGAATATGTGGCAAACGAATTGTCAATTCTTCGTCTTGCATTAAATACTGGGGCCGTATAGCCTCTTTTGTTGTGATGATTTTCTGGCGAACACGCCTGGCGCGCACTCGCTGCATATTATCCCGTTCTTCTTTTGTCTTCGATTGGAACCACTTTTGTAGTAAAACATCCCACCGGTTACAATCACAAAATCCTGGGTCATCTCCTCGCAAATATAGATCAATCTTTTTGGCAATAGCGTCGCAGACTGCGGCCATATACTCTGGGTAGTACTGAAACAGAACTTTCAGACTCGATTTTAGTGCCCAGACGCTTGATCCAAGATTGATTTGATCTGAACCATCTGCTCTTATGATTTTCTTTTGTATATTCTGCGATAGAATCTGAAAGGCATTTTCTGCTTCGTCATATTGGCACTCAAGGTTTTTTCTATAAAACTGGTAAATAATATTGAAAAGTTCAGAAATTGATGATGCTGGAGCCAACGCCTGCATTTTTAAAGTGTTATAATATTTTTTTCCATGTTCAGTGGAAATTCGAAGAGTTTCTTGCAGTAGATTTCGAAGTATATGATAAGCTTTTGATTCTTTACAAGCGAATAATTCCTCGTCGAAGCCCAAGTTCTTTAGGATATAGCGCCAAAGATGGTCGCCAGTATCATCTTCATCTACTCTATCAGCGTCTTCCCGCTGAACTTGAAAGACTACAGCCGCAGACAGAATCTGTTTTTCTAATCGTGACAATACGCCGTTTTCTTTCACAAGTTTTGCAAAGAGTCTATGACCTCTTTCTGAGAAATCATGATACTGCTCTGAAGAAAGGCACACTTCGCCAATTAAAGGTGTCGACTCAAAGAGTAAATGGCATAATTTTTCGGGGGTATCCCATTCTTCATAGTCACACGATGATGTTAGGAATGATTTGTCGAGAAAATAGTGCTGCTGAACATCTATAGTCACACCAGAAAATCTCATAAACTGATTCCTTCTTTGTAGAATTCAACTCATTAACCAACCAGTTGCATTTTTCGACAGTATAATCTTACCATACCACCAAATATTGTGCAATCTTCCCAGACTGTAGCTCTTACATCCTTGCTGTTTCAAAAGTACTTTTTCAACTACTCTGGTACGCAAATTATTGTATTTTATTTTAAGAGACTGATATTTGAGAGATTTATAATTTGTACTTCTCTTTTTCCGGCTTTTTGAGATGTCTATATCACCCCAACTATGTTTTATATGCCTCAGAGCATGACAGTGGCGGTGAAATTGTACTATTCAATGCTCTCTGGGTAGATTGCATCGTCAAAGTATTTCGTTTTTTTATACCCAGAAAACCGGATACGAGATAATCAGGTAAGTAAATATCTTAAAATATCGCAGAATATCTACCGAACAAAAATGAGGGACAGAGGCGTAACCTCCGTCCCTCATTTATTTGGACCGCAGATCATTTCTGCCGCCTGCGGAAGTCCTCCTCGATGGTGTCCTTCCAGTGCTCGTCCAGGGGCGCGCTGCACCGAACGGCGGCCACCGCCTGACCCACCACCTCGTAGTTAAGGCGGGTGCCCACGCTGTCGCAGTGGTAGTTCACCGCCCGGTCGGGAGCGATACCCAGGTGGCCCGCCGTCTCCACCGCGTCGATGTTGGCACCCAGGAAGAGAAACTCCCAGCCATACTTCTCCTTCTGGCGCTGGATCATCTCCTTGACCCGCCGGGCGGAGTAGCGGCGGCTGGCGTTCTCCATGCCGTCGGTGGTGATGACGAACAGGGTGTTCTCCGGCACATCCTCGGGGCGGGCGTACTTGTGGATGTTGCCGATGTGGTGGATGGCTCCGCCGACGGCGTCCAGCAGGGCGGTGCAGCCCCGGACATAGTACTCCTTGTCGGTGATGGGCCGAACTTTGCCCAACTCCATGCGGTCGTGGAGCACCTCGGTCTGATCGTCGAAGAGTACGGTGGAGACGTAAGCCTCGCCCGGCTCCTTTTTCTGCTTTTCGAGCATGGCGTTGAAGCCGCCGATGGTGTCCCCCTCCAGCCCCTGCATGGAGCCGCTGCGATCCAGGATGAATACCAGTTCCGTCAGATTCTTTTTCATAACAAATCCCCCTATGCTGTGTTGTTTGGCTTACAAGCACAGTATAGGGGGATTTTACTTTCAATGGGTCGCCTGGCAGGCGACAACTATTTTCGCAGGATCTTCTCCATGGGTTTTCCCTTGGCCAACTCGTCCACCAGCTTATCGAGATACCGGATGTTCCGCATGAGCGGGTCCTCGATCTCTTCCACCCGGATGCCGCAGATCTTGCCGGTGATCAGCGCCCGGTCCGGGTTCATGGCGGGGGCGTTTCGGAAGAAGTCCCCGTAGCTGGTGTCGGACTGCTCCAGCCCGGCCAGCTCCTCCGGCGTATACCCGGTGAGCCATGCAGTGACCTGAGCCACCTCGTCCCGGGTGCGGCCCTTTTTCTCTGCTTTGGCTACCAGCAGGGGGTACACCTTGGCAAAGGCCATTTCTGTTACATCCATCCGCGGCATGGCTTATCCTCCCAGCAGGCTCTGATCGAAGGCGAACAGGGCCTCGTTGATTTCAAAGATGTTGTAGTTCTGGTGGGCGATGAAATACTCCACGATGATGTCAAACTTGCTGGCGTGGGAGAAGGCAAAGCCCGCCTTTTCCAGCATCTCCCGGGCCTCGGCCAGCGGCAGCTCCAGGGCTATGGCGAAGGCCATGGCGGTGGGCTTGGAGGGCTTGTAGTGGACATCCGAGCGGATTTTTGAAAAGAGCTTGCGGTCGATGTTGGCCTTTTTGTAGCACTGGGCGTCGGTCATGCCCCGCTCGTCGATCTTCCGCAGCAGCATCTGGGAAAAACTCTCGTCCAGCCTGCTGAGAGCCTCGTCCAGCCCGGAAGCCCCCATGGTGCAGGGAGCGGGCATCCACTGCGGCGTCTCTGAGGGCATGACATCCAGGGCCATCCGGCGGCGCTGGGTCTCACGGCTGTCGGTGTGGGCATCCACATAGCGGTCGTCGATGTAGGAGGCGATTTCGGCAAAGAGCTTGCCGCCGATGGTGTAGGCGGCCCGGTCAAAGATGACCAGATACACCGTCATGTCGTGGGAGAGCAGGAATTCCCCGATGGTGTCCACCGCCACCTTCAGCGCCTGGTCCTTGGGGTAGCCGTACACCCCGGAGGAGATCAGTGGGAACGCCACAGTTTCGCACCCATTGGCCAGGGCCAGCTCCAGAGAGGAGCGGTAGGCGGAGACCAGCAGTTCCCGCTCTCCGTGGCCGCCGCCCCGCCAGATGGGGCCTACGGTATGGATGACGAACTTCGCCGGCAGACGGTAGCCCTTGGTGACCTTGGCCTGTCCTGTTTTGCAGCCGTTCAGGGTGCGGCACTCGGCCAGCAGCTCCGGCCCGGCGGCCCGGTGGATGGCCCCGTCCACACCTCCGCCGCCCAGCAGACTCTCGTTGGCGGCGTTGACGATGGCGTCCACCTTCATGGTGGTGATATCGTTTCGTACAATTTGCAAGGGCATGACGGCACCTCCTCGCGTTCTGGTGTTATCGTACCACAGGAAGGTCTGTCTGGCAATCCGGCGGAGTATGAGGCATCCCGATAAAACAGCGTTATAGTCTCAAGGCATTTTGGGGGCATTCTTCTACGCATTTCATGCACAGAATACATTCGGTTGCGTGTTTCTTTCTCCGGGAATTATGGGGCACTTCCACGTTCATCGGACATACTTTCTCACACTTCCCACAGCCAATGCACTTCTCTTTCTCTACACGGATGCGGAAAAGCGAAAAATAGCTTGCCGGCTTCAGGAAAACGGTAATGGGACAGATGCATTTGCAAAACGCTCGGTTGTCTTTGCAGCGGTATGCGAGGACGATCCCGACGGTATAGTAGAGGATATTGCCAAGGATAAAACTCCACCACATGATATCCTCTTTATGCGGGATCTGAAGAGCAAACAGCAGAATGACAAATATGAGCGAAGCGGCAAAAACAAAGTAGCGAATCATGCCCCAGCGCCGGCGCGGGGCAGCAGGTTCCTTGAATGGGAGCAGATCCAGAACCATCGCAGTCCAGCAGGCATAGCCGCACCACCCACACCCAAAGATCAGCGGGCCAAAAATTTTTGCAACGGCATAATGAATGGTCGCCGCTTCAAATACGCCGAGGAAAAGATAGTACCAAAATCCTTCGATCTGCATATTTTCCCGGCAAAGAATCCCCAGGTAGACGAGCATATACATGCCGACTGCAAACTGGACTACATTCCGGGCATATTTTTTCTTCTGCTGATACAAGACCAGCCCTGCAGCGATTGCAGTGCCGATATAGGAGAAGTTGAACAGATAGAATAGATTGTCCAGTACAAGCCACAATGTCACCGCGATCATTTCAAAAATGCTCCACATGATAAGTGGCGGCAAATATCTCTTAAGCTTCATATTCTCGCCCTGCCTGTTTCATCCTTTTCCTGGCTGACCATGGAAATCATCCGGCGGCTTTTCTCGTTCTGGTCTCATCATACCATAGCTGGGACGCTCTGTCGATTGGAGGCCAAGGCGAAAGCGGCTATTCTTTGTTTATGCGGCGCATTTCCTGCGCCCCTTCTATGGTGGTCTGGCCCTCTATCGCCGCCACCCCGGACAACACTTCTTTTAATATACAGAATCCAATCCCACACCCATCCCAAAAGGAGAAAGTTTTGCTTGAAACACGCAGGGCGAAAGAGTGTCAAAGAGGAATTGCCGGAGCGGCGGAAAGGGTCAAAGAGGGCGGCAGAGTGCCGTTTGAAAGTTCCGACACACGTTTGGGAGGATAGATGACTCATCCATTCCTCTGAAAGTGAAATCCCGGAAGTCCTTGAGACAGTAGCTTGCGGCGGAAATCTATCAGTTGAAAAACTCCCGCAAAATTGGGCGTGACCACAGCGCCGCCCACAGACACGAAAATCTTGCTTTTTCTTTCTCTGCGTGGTATCATGCAGAAAAATTGAATATCCGGGTGTAGTTCAGCTGATAGAACGCGCGGTTTGGGACCGCGAGGCTCGTGGGTTTGAGCCCCACCACTCGGACCAAGGCCCTCTGGATCGACTTCCAGAGGGCTTTTACTTTGTTTTATACGGTACAAAATTTGAAAATATAACCATCATCAAAAACGTCCTTATAGCTCTTCACTCGAATTGCAAAGTCGATTTAGACTGGTGCAGGCTACGCTTAGCCGACACCCATATATGTTAGGCTGTTCTACCCATATAAAACATTAAAGGAGAGTGTTATTGTGTGTCGGTATTTCAGAAAACGGTACCATATTGAATTTTCAATTTTAGATTGCAAAATATTCATTGATATTATAAATGTTTTCGTTTATAATTTAACCGATATTCTTGAAACGGGGTATTGACATGACTATTTCCGAGCAAATTAAGGTTTTATGCGTACGTTCAAATATTAGCGTTTCTGAACTTGCTCGCAGAATCGGGACTTCGCCGCAAGCATTTAGTGCTAAAATGAAACGGCAGAGCTTTACAGTAGACGAATTAGAAATAATTGCAGAAGCAGTTGACGCTAAATTCTCTCATTCTTTTGAATTATCATCCGGCGATACGGTTTGACCTCAAATATAAAGGGAGAAGAACATGGGAAACGTGACAATAATTAATCAATCTATTCCGCAGATAAACTATATTGCAAGAACCTGTACACAAGGCGAAGAATTTACCATGGTGAATTCCTATATCGAAAGTCTTGTGCGAAAATATTCCAGATTTAAAAATAAGCATGCAGCAATTTTTATTGAGCCACAGATTGACACTGGATATCCTGATGTTGTAGTTGTCGAATATTACGCATCAATATTGCCAGAACCAAATGAGGTAAGGAAAAAAATAACTGCTACCGATTTAAAAATTCTTTATTATATACATTGCAAGAAGTATCTCACATTACAAGAACTCAGCCAAAAATTGGCCTATACGCCAGAAGAGGTACGTAGATCTGTTCATCGACTTGCTAACGCTAACCTTATCTATTTAGGATAAAAGAATGCATTATACGTGGTGGTGAGCCTGTCTTTAGCTGGAATGGCATTGTATATGGGGTATGTTTTTCTGACAGTGGGTATTGTATTGCCCGTATTGACGGGAATTGCGAAAAAATGTGCAGCACACCAGATGATGTTCTTGAGTATATGGTTGGAAACGATTGTCTACGCGATGTGATCACAAAAGTAACGGTGATTTCTCGCACAATTTAGGATAAGAGCCTTGCTTACTGTCTGTAAACCATTGATATTACTGGGTTTTCACAAATCCTTTAATGACACTCGGACCAAATACCGCAGAGGACTTGTCCTCTGCGGTATTTATTTTTACTTGATTGTTCTTGGAAGAGTTTTTCAAAGCGAGATATTTTGTCCATAGATCGTGGATTGCCCTAGGAGGGGGACCTGTTTTTCTCTCCGCAGAAGGACGTTACCACCTCGGGAACACTCTCTACCACTAGAGCCTCCGACCTAGCTGAGGCGGGCTGAACTTGTACGGGGGCAGCTTTGGCAGGCTCTACCTTTCTCGGCTTGTGGGCTCGTCTACCTTCCCAGCGTCGGGAATATTCTTTTTTTCGTCAGCCACCTAAAAACCTCCTTCGTTGTGAAATAGAAAAAGCCAGCCCGATGGCTGGCCTGTGGGGGAGCACCCCTCCTTTCTCGTAGAGATATATGAAAACGCCGCCCGTAGTCCCGTTGAGCGGGGGAATTCCTGTTCAGTATGGAAATGTAGTATGGTTTATGCTATCATAAAATTTATAGTTATAGGAGAAAACACTTATTCCGTGAACGGAGGGTAAGTATGCTTACAGAAAATACTATAATGTATCATTATTGTTCTGTTGATACATTTATGAAAATAATGCAAAGCAATACCATCTGGTTGTCACATGTACAAACTACGAACGATAGACTTGATGATCGCATGTTTACAGCATCATTTGAACGCGTGATTAAAAAGCACAAACAAGAAGATAATCCCAATACTGAGTTGTTAGAAAAACTGTATACTGGATATATGGAAAAAGTAGATTTCCCATATATTGCATGTTTTACACATAGCAAGGATTTGTTGAGCCAATGGCGAGCGTATGGAGATGATGGTCGTGGTGTTTGCATTGGGTTCGATCTTTCAAAATTTTCTTATTGCGACTTAATGAATGAAGTACATGGTACTAATTCTCCTATTGTTTTAATCGATGAAGTTGCGTATCATGACAACGATGATGAATTGATTGAAAAACTTTTATCGGCATCAAATATACTCAAAAAGCAATATAATGTTAGTGATGAATTTAGTTTGCTTCATACTGTCTTAAATGGAATTGACAGGTTATCTATTTTTTTGAAAAGCGAAGCCTTTAGGGAAGAACGAGAAATCAGAATGGTATATTTCCCGCATTATGATGAATTATTAGCAAAACTGTCAGGGAGTGATTTGTCGGAATGTCATGGCCTCCCTATACGATTTCGGAGCAGAGGTTCACAAATAGTATCATACTTTGAGTATCCTCTTGCGCCAAACAGCATTTGCGAATTGATTTTTGGGCCTAAGTCAGAGGTGGATTACAAACAACTTACATTATTTCTAAATCAATATGCTCCCGACATAAGGAAAAAGAATAGAGGTTGATTGTAAAATGAAGTTGGACACCTAAGAAAAAATCCATAGTGATTTTCCCCACATGGTAGAATGAAGTTTGCACACAACTTCTTCC